>JAJEAC010000122.1 GCA_022824315.1 Silicimonas sp. | reverse complement strand
GCCGTCGTCCACGGCGTGGGCGAGCAGGTCCCAGAAGTCGCCCTCGCGGTCGCAGACGGAGACCACCCGCGTGCCCGGGCAGGCCGCAGCGAGCTCCCCCGCCCGCTCGAGCCCCGCGACCCAGCGCCGGCTGTCCTCCTCGGGATCCTCCCGGAAGGCCGCGTCCATCGCGAACAGGCCCAGGGGCCGGCCCTCCGCCGTCACCGCCAGCCCGGCATGGGCGAGGAGGCCGACGCTGCCCTTGCCGCCGCCGCCGATCTCGTCCAGGCCCTCCGCGGTCTCCAGACGGGAAAAGGCACTTGACAGGGGGCTCATAAGAGTTGGCCTGGCGCGCACCCGTGCCGGAATCGACCCGTCAATGCCTTGTGGCATTCTCGGGCGGGCACTAGATAGGGTTCCTGACGAAGACCACAGATCCCGAGCGGCCGCAAACTCGATAAGTTCACTCTGGCAAGCAATCAAAGCAATACCACCGGCGCGCTTCACAAGCCGAGAGCAAACTCCATTCTTTCGTGTTCAAAGGCTGGTGCGCATCTCCTGTGCGCGGCTCCGGTTATGCCATGCTGGCGGAGAGATTCACCCCAAGTTTCGGTAATCGTGTTGGCCATTTTCTTGGCCATGGCCTTGGCATCGGCCTCCTCGATATCAAAAAAGGGCGCGGCCTCGATTGCCGCTTCCACTGAGGGCTCAAACCCGTGAATGTCGCTGATCCCGGTTTCCAAAATGGGTTGCCTGCGTGGCTGCGGGTTCACGTCAAACATCGGTGACAGGCGCCAGCGATTGTCGCGCACATACAGAAGTCCATGATTTTTTAGGTGATCATCCGTGTTTGTGATCAGCACAGTGAACAGAAGGCGCTGCCACAGTTCCAAGATATCCCTGTCTGGCAGCACAGACATTTGCCGCAAAGCATCAGCGATATCGGTGTAGTAACCGTGGGCGGAACCTTTTTTTCCCAGTGCCGTACGGGCCGACAAATATGGCAGCCGGCCACCTTTGCGGCGATCAAAGCGCTTAATGAGGCCGACAGGATGCCTGCTGGCCGCCAGTTCAAGCCGGGCCTCCGGTGTTCGAATACCTATCGCGCGCGCCATTGCAAGGGTGGCAATTTCCAACCTTTCGACGGGCCATGTATCATCAATTGAGGTGAACTTTGCGATCCAGAGGTCCTCGCCATCCTCTACATTGGCTTTCGGGCGCGCACCGCCAAGCGAACCCGCCACGCCGACAAGTTCACGCGCTTCGGCTTCAGCTCCGTCCGGATCCCGCTCATAACGTGCTGCGATCGCGCGCAACTCTTCAATTTTGGCCAGGCGTGGCACAGGTGGCTGATCCGGGTGGAACAGCCCACCCTCTTCGTTCAAGAACCGCAACGCCCCCTGGCGGACCTTGTCGTCTGCCGCAACCAGATAGTCGAACTCCGTCACACCCTCGCCATGCACTCGGCGAATGAGATTACGCCCCCAACTGTCAGGCGATGTATCCGCGAAGGGCCCCGCCAGGACATCTCGACGGCGGCTGTCGCGCCCCTCTGCCGAAGAGTGAAAAGGCGCACGGCTGCGAGGCATGTCCGGCGCGAGATCAAATCCTATCTGGCTTTCAAGCCATCTCTCATCATAGATGAAAGTGGAATGAGACCGGCGTCCATCGGTTTCAAAAATCAAACGTCCGACAGGGATGCAGGCGTCCCCAAGAACAACAGAAGCTTCAGGCACTAAAATGCTGTCCCTTCATCATCATCAAGAACGACTGTCCCCTTTGGCGCATCTTTCAGTTTGGCGGGGATGACCTTGACGCCCTTGCCGATCCGCACGGATGCCGATGGACCGCGCTGCCGAATGCGCTCTGGAAGCTTCTCTCGGTCTAGTCCCATGCCGGTGGAATCCGAGGATGGATCGGCGATCGCGGCAAGCCTGTCCAGCATACCCAGAGCCAGAAGCGCCATGGCAAATGTTTCAAGCCGGACGCCACCATCGCCCCGCTCAAGCTTCGCAAGGGTCTTGTCGCTCACTCCAATCCGGTTACAGAAATCCGCAACCGACATGCGGCGCCTTTTGCGCGCTGTCTGGATATCGCGACCCAGCTGCGACAATGCAGATTTGACTTGCAACGAGCCCACAACACTCTCCAAGGGTTACGCCGGACGTTTTTCCGATTTCAAGAGGTTAAGCCGGAATTCTATCCGATATATAGTGCCGTTTCACACAGATCAAGCTTTTGCGCCCTAATCCGCTCAAAACTCCGGACTAAAGCCACTAAGTGGAAATTTGGCGCTTTGTTGGCGGGCGGTTTGTGCCGCATGGCGTTTACGACCAATTTTGATCCGGTTGTCGAGAAGGCCTTTGCGGAAATATCTTGGAAGCCTTTGTCAGCCTACCACCTTGAGGGCGCTCACAACGTTGTATCGGCGCTCAACAACGAGCAGTTCTCCATCTACTGTGAACTTCATGGCGATTTTCAGTACGACAGCATCAAGAACTTGTCGTCAGATCTGGCAACGCAGAACGCTGAGTTCTCCCAATGCATGACAATGGCGGGTGCGCGGTTCGGCTTTGTGGTCGCCGGATACTCGGGTCGCGACGAGAGCGTCATGGCTCTGTTTGACGCCATATTGAAAGCACCTAACCCGTTTCCGCTCGGTTTGTACTGGATGAAGATGCGGGGTTCGACGCCGATAGGCAGCGTCGCATCGCTTATGGAAGGGGCCAAGGCTGCCGGGGTTCGCGCAGAGTTTGTGGACATTGAGACTTACGACACGGTTATGCTTCGGTTGTGGCGCAATCTTCACAATCAGCCAGATGGCTTGGATGCGAAGGTACGCAAAGGGCGAGCGGGGACTGTCCAGATCTCGGTGCCGGAACCAAAGGGTAGCAAGCCACTTCTGCGGTTCAATGGCCTACCAGTGACCAAAGTCCCCACGACATGCGCCGAGGTAGAGTTGAAGACCGCCTCAAGCTGGGAAGCGATTGCCGACCTCAAACGACAGCGGGAAACTAGTGCGGTTCTCACCTTTGACGGCAAGGTCCTGGCTTGGGGTGGGCGACACGATATTGAAGATGCTTTTGGTGGAGACTTTCTTGGTATGAGTGAAATGACGTTCGATCCCGACTGGCGAGCGGGCTCACGGCTTCACATTAAGAACTTTCTCGAAGAGGCATTTGCGCGCGCAATATGCCGGGAACGGCCGCTCCTCCAACGGCGGCAGGGGTCTGGCGTCTCTTTGATCGTTGATCATAAGGCCCAGGATGTCGGCATCCTAGAGGATCTACACCGCGAGACTGGGAAGGTCACTGGATCCGTGCCGGGTCTGTCCCTGTCGGCCACAGAGGAGAATGAGGCAGTTCATCAAGTTCACTTCGCTGAGGCGGTGCATATGTCGCTTGGCTATGCGGATAATCGGCTGTGGCTGCTTCTGAAACCTGATGTCTGGATATGGCCAAGATTTGCGCGGCAGCACGCAACGAACTTTTTGGACAAGCGCAAGGCTGACCGACGCAATGATAAACATGACCGGCTGCTTTCGGCTTGGATCGGAATCCTATCGGACCACGCGGGCAGAGATGTCGAAGTGACCTTCTCGCCGTTTGACGGCGAGACGGGGTTCGCAAACCCAGTGTTCGGCTTCTCGACGCAGACAGGTTTTGCGATGAAGAGGGACAGGACATGACTGATGCGCTTCCGGCCTATGCGATCGCTCCTGAACCAGAGCTAGTTTTTCATGGCGGACGGAGGGACCGCCACCCCCTGCGCGGTCTCATAAATCACGGACCCTTCGGTCTCAGGTTCGGTGCACCATCGGTGGTCCGGTTCGCTGTTGTCGCTCCGCAAGCCGATTCAGCGAGGATCGATGGGCTGGTCCGGGAATTGGGTTCACCGGCAAAACCGAAAGAGGCACCAGCCTACTATCCTGAATATCCAGGTTTCGAAGCACTCATGCGCACGCCGATTGCGGATGTCGATGAAGCGATGCATTTTGCGCTGCCGGACGACCTGAACCGGCTTGCAGCAGCGCGCGATAAGATGGGCTTGGCGCGGGCTTTGCTTATCGAGGTGATCAAGCTCCGTAAGGAACGACAAAGGTTTGATGTCGCGCAAGTTTACCTCCCGCACGCTTGGAGCGATTGCTTTGAGGGTGAAAGCTTCAATCTCCATCACTTCATCAAAGCTTACTGTGCGCCGACCGGCATTCCGATCCAGATATTGAACCAAGATAGCTTCGATAGATCGTGCAGGGCTAATGTGATGTGGGGTTTGTCCGTTGCTCTATTTGCCAAAGCCCGTGGCGAGCCTTGGAAACTTACGGGGCTTGATCCGCAGGAAGCCTTTATTGGCATCAGCTACGCGACACGGCGAAAAAAAACGGCAGCGGCCAGGAATACACGACCTGTTGCAGCCAGGTGTTTGATCCTGATGGAACGGGATTTCGGTTTGTGGCCTACGATGCCAAGGAGTTCACTGAGGATCGCCGTGACAATCCGTATCTTTCGTATTTCGAGATGCAGTCAGTTCTGGCGAAGAGCCTGCATGTCTATCAGTCGGGCCATGTCGGTAGGACGCCCAAGAAAATTACGATCCACAAGAACACCGAATTCAAAGAGGAGGAGATTGAAGCAGCGCTCGATAGCTTCAATGAGGGAACGGAAGTCGAGCTGGTGCAGATTGTTCAATCCACCGATTGGACGGGTTTGCGATATACATCTGGAAAGTCGGCACAGTACGGCAATCCTGCTGAGAAGCCCAAACCGTATAATTACCCAGTCGAGCGCGGCACATATGTGCCAGTCTCATCATCTGAGGCCCTAGCTTGGTCTCAGGGCAGTGTCGTTGGTGTTCAACTTCAAAATCCACGCTACAACATCTGCAAGGAGGGTGCTCTGAAGCCTACGCCGTCGCCACTCTTGTTGCGCCGTTTCTCGGGTGATGGGGGTTGGCATGAAACTGTAAGCGGGATCCTTGCGCTAACCAAAATGGACTGGAACAATAACACCCTCTACAAAAAACTACCGGCTACCATGGTTTACTCCGGGCGGTTCGCAGAGATCATTCAGCAAAATCCGGAGCTAGTGGACCAAGTGTTTGATTTCCGGTGTTTCATGTGAACCCTCCGTTCCTTTGCGGACATCGTGGAGTCTGTGAAAGCAGCCCGAGACAGAGAGACCGAAGAATCTTTCAAGGCCCGCGTGGTGGCGACGTTAGTCGCGGAGGTCAACAACCAAAGTCATAACAATGCGGCTTAGACCGCGACATAAGCGTCAGAGTCGCGTAGTTCCAACTCCGGCAAGTCCCGCAGGCTCTGCAGATCGAACGTCACCAGAAACGCCTCCGTCGTCACGAAGGTATGCGGCGCGCCGGGCCGCGGTGACCGGGGGCCACTGGCGATCAGATCCTTGTAGCGCAGCCGAGCAAGCAGATCGCGGCTGACCTCCTTCCCGAAGATATCGGCGAGGCCAGCACGTTCGATCGGCTGGTAATAGGCGATGGCACAGAGCACGCCCATTCCCATTTCGGTGAAGGCCAGGGACTGCTCACCAAGATCTGCGGCGGCGTTGATGGCATCGGCGAACTGGGTTTTCGTTCGAAACATCCAACCGCCGGCCACTTGGGCCAGCTCGTAGGGACGGCCGGTCAGTTCGACCTGAATGTCCTCGATCAGCATCTCGACCGAAGACCCCTGCCCCACCACGCGTGCAAGATCCTCGCGGCGAAAGCATAAAAAAGTTGGGGGTATGCCCACCTGATGTTAGGGTTTGGGTTTGGATCAAGACCCATTGTTCATTGTCGTAGGTATGTCCAATGCTTCAAAGTACCTGTTCTTGAACAGATCGGAGGACCCTGGCCGAAATCGAACCCTTTCGTACAGGGCCGTGTTGACCACAGCGCTAAGCAAACGGGAGGCCTCGCAATGCGTTTTCATCTGCAACTGGTTGCCGAAACCACCGATGGCCATGGAGAACCTCGGACAGTGGCAAGCTTCGAGCGATCAGATGCCCTCTCTATCGACACACTTGGCCTCAGTCTTGACGAGGCCAAGTCCATGCTGGCGGCGGTACAATTGGTGGTCACTGATACTCAGGCTCATGTTGAAGCCAGTCGCCAACGCGCCTGTCCATGCTGCGGGAACGCCCGGCAATTAACGGACAGGCGGACAATCAAGGTCCGGACTCTGTTCGGCAAGATGTCGGTCCCAAACCCGAGATACCGGCGATGTGAGTGTGAATTTCCGGGGCTTGCCGCGCCGCTGGTTTCAATACTGCCCGAGCGCGTCACGCCGGAACTTCTGGAGTTGGAAGCGAAATGGGCGTCGCTCATGGCCTATGGGGTCACCGTGAAACTCTTGAGGGACGTTCTGCCGATAGATATCGCCACGAATGCGCAAACTGTCCGCAACGATGTGCTTGGCGTAGCCAAGCGCCTTGAGAGCGAACTCGGTCCCGAGAAATTCTTCTTCGCATCCGGATGCCAGGGAGATCTGGATGCGATGCCTTTACCCGATCCCCCGATCACGGTGGGCATTGATGGTGGATACATTCGCGACAGGACGGATCGACCGAACAACTTCGAAGTCATTGTGGGCAAGTCCGTGCCTGAAGAGGGGACGGTCAGGCGCTTTGGCTTTGTCAGCTGTTTCCAAATGCCGTCGGTTCTGCAGTTGCAGACGACTTTCGGGACGTTCGCATAACGCACCCGTTCCATCCGCTGCGGGACCGTGCGCTCCGGGTCCACGACCGCGTGACAGTGCTTAACGTGCCGCTGGTTCGCCACCTCGTGGAGGGCCCGGCGGGGCCGGCCTTCGTCAGCGTTCCGGTTTCCTGGACGTCCCTTCGTCGCGTGGACGACTTCGAGCGCGCGTCCTCGGGGCGCAGTCCGCTGCGTGCGGACGATCTCGCGGAGCTTCGCGAACTCGTGGACTGCCTTCTGGACGCGACCGGGGGCCGTGATCAAAAATGATGGCGCTATGTGATCATAAACTAGGGCGCTCCGCAAGCCCGAACTTTGGCATTGCGTGTCATTTGAGGCAAAACATGCTCAGATGCAAAGCTCATTCTGGGCAAGCGCGGCAATCGCCTCTTGACGACGGAGAGAACAATAGCGTATTATTTAATGAATACATGTCGGAAGAAGGTGCCCGCATGGAAGACCAGCGCAGCAAGCAGGACCGGCTCAGGGAAGCCGGCACCCTCAACCGGACGCCGGAAAGGGTCGAGGATCCAACGTTCGTCTCCGGCGACTTCTTCGATCCCCGCGACCTGCTCCAGGTCCGCTACGAGATGGTCCGGCTGGTCCGGACGGAACGTGCGACGCTCGCGCAGGCGGCGGAACGGTTCGGGGTCTCCCGCCCGACCTGCTTCCGCATTGTCAGGTCTTTCGAGCGTGGCGGGCTGCAGGAGCTGATCCCGGCAAAGCGCGGGCCGCGCGGGCCGCACAAGATCACTTCGGAGATGCTCCGCTTCGTCGAAGGCCACAGGGAGCGGCACGGTCGGGTGGGTGCGCGGCGGCTGGTCCAGATGATCGAGGCTGAGTTCGGCGTCAGGCTGCATCCGCGCGGTCTCGAGAAGGCGATCGGGCGGGGTAAAAAAAAATTCCGGGAGCCTGGGCCATGATGCACGCCGACGCAGCGCAGGTCTACGAGGGCTGGCGCCGGCTCTGGCTGACGGGCGGCGACAGCAATGCCATCGCGGCGCTGCGCTACCACGGTCTGCGCGGCGCCTTGGCCATGACCGGAAGCGCGTGCAGCCACTCGCGGCCGCCGTTGCCCCGGTCCGCCGATGCGGAGCTTCCCGTCGCGGAGGTGGCGATCACCGAGGCCGCCAGCCAGGTCCGGCACCTGCTGCGTGCCGCGTCGCCTGCCGCAGTCGTCGGCACGACACGGGAACATGGGGAGAATAGTTATGTCTGAGGCGGACACGCGCAAGATATCGCCGCATCATCTGGAGCGTGAGGCATGTCTCTACGTGCGTCAGTCCTCGCTTCGCCAAGTCATGCAGAATACCGAAAGCGGGCGGCGCCAGTACGGGCTGAGGCAGAGGGCGATGGCGCTGGGCTGGCCTGCGGAACGCATCCGGGTGATCGATGAAGACCA
>JAJEAC010000056.1 GCA_022824315.1 Silicimonas sp. | reverse complement strand
GCCACCTACACGGGCGACGCCGCCGGCCTGCATGCCGCCGGCGGATCGGTCACCAAGTTCCTGGCCGACGTGGAACTGGTGGCCGACTTTGACACCGACAGCCTCGGCGGAACCGTGGACGCGTTCCGATCCTTGTCCGGTATGGCTCTTGGCGACCTTTCGGTGACGTTGGAAGAGACGACGTTCCTCCAGACCGGCGACGCGTTTTTCGGTTCGACGGGAGCCGACGTTCCCGGCAGCGGACATTGGGGCGCACGCTGGGCGGACGACAAGGGTTGGAATGTCGGCGGAACCTTCGGCTTCGCCGCGGATGACGAAAGCGTCGCGCTCCTCGGCGCGTTTCAGGCGTGCGCTTGTGTGCCAGTCGACAACGGAAACCCGGACGACGCGGTGGCTACAGAAAACTGAAAACCCGCAAGGGAGGGGCTCATATGAGCCGCAATCCTGCAAAGCTCTTTTTCTCCGGCCACCATCGTCTTGCTTCCGGCATCAAGGAGGCCAAAGGCGACCTGACCATCCGATGGAAATCGGCGACGTTTTCAGGAAGCTGGCAAGCAACTCGGATCTCTACGTGACGCCGGACAGCGCCGCCCTGATTGCCATAAGGTCACGATACGCGAACACCCGCGAGCGCGGCCTGGGACTGGTTTCCGACGGCTGAGCCAGAGCGCGGGTCTCCGACATCCAGGGAAGCACCAATGTCTCCGGGGTCAAGTGGCTTACTGGCTGTGCTTCCTGTGTATGTAGATCACGTTTGAAAGGCTTCAGCTGACGCAGTTTTCAGGGTCCCCATTACAATTGACCCTGCAGAATTTGGTGGTTCCCCCTCCTGGTCGCTGATGAACTCGGTGTGCACGATTGCGGTCAGGCCTCGAACAGTTCGGCAGCGAGATCATCCAGCGTGCCGATTTCCTGTCTTCGCAATGGGGAGGGGAGTCGGTGAAAAACGTCGAAAGTGTGATGCTGGGCGAACCCCACGGCTTGGCGGTGCAGAGCAAGGGCAAGGGTCCTGTGGGCGAAGTCCCCGCCGACTGGCCATTCGCTGGCAGCAAGGAATGCGCCTAACAGTTCCTTGTCGCATCGAAAGGTATCGAAGAACAGCTTGGCAAGTTCATAGTGACGGTCGATCACGGCCGCATCCCCCCAATCAATGATCCCGGAAAGGCAACCACCTTCGACATATATGTGGTTGTCCACGAGGTCGCTGTGAACGAAGACACGGTCGAATGGGCGAAGACGGGCGAGATACCTGCGGATCCCGGGTATCAGGTGACGCGGAAAGGAACTCCGGCAGGCTGCCGCAACAATGTCGGCGACCGGCATTTCTGCCTGTGGCATGACCCGGATCGGTTGCAGCGCATGTACGCGTCGGATCTGACGACCCAGATCAACAGCGAGTGCAGTCAACTGCGCGGTTGAAAGTTCTGCACGCCAGCATTGGACCCCAGGTATCCTTCCGGTGACCAGGTACGGCCAAGGCATGTCGGAATCGCGGAAGATGCTCCCGGATGCCAGCAACCGGGGCGCAGCAATCTTTGGATCGTTCGCGACAAGGTGCAGTGCCGAGCGCTCGGCCGCGTGGCTCTTGCGCCACGGCGGAAAGTGGCCAAACAGCTTCACGACAACATCGCCGCAAAGAAACGTGGGGTATGTCGCATTATGTCCAGCCATCACTCCCCGTTCCATCCCCGACAGGTCGTGTCGTTTCAGGATCCGGGAAATGTAAGGCCGCCAGAAACCGACATCAGCAATTCGCGACCGGTATTCCTTGGCGGATCCAAATACGGGAGGTTCTGGCGCGGTCATGTATCGAAGGCTGCTAATGAAGAGTCCATGGATGGTTCAATCTCGCAATCTGGCCTGGACTGCAACGAGCAAGAGACCCACATTGGGGAGCATCAAGATCTTGGGGGTCAAGTTGTGCCCCTGAAATTCGGAATGCTCGATTCTTCAAGATCCCCGGGAGAAGAGACCTCTCTGGCTTCGGGTGTTTGGACATGAGTTTCCTCTGCAATCCGGTTCGGATAGTCGAGCGCCGGCGTGTTTGCCGGAATTCGAGACGTTTACTCAATGACCCCCAGGTTTTTTGTGGAAGGCTGCGGCGCGTGCCTTGAGGACCGCGTTCCAGTCCTCGTGGCCGTCCGGAGGCCGCATGCGGCGCGCTCGCCGGTCTTCGCTGAGGAGGCGCTCGGCGGCACGGTCTCCGACGGGATCGGCGTCGAACGCGACAAGGATGCGCTTCGGTGTCCAGTCCTCGGCCCATTTCGGGAGGCGCCGCGCGACGCCCGCGGTTGACAGGATCACGGTTCCGGGCCGGCGACATTCCTCGATGCACCAGGCGGAGATGGCGTCGATCGCGCTTTCGGTCAGGATGACGGTTTTTGGCGGGGACCGGTCCACGGGCAGCCAGAAGCCTCCGGCGGCCTTGCGCGACCCGCGGGCCATGGACCGGTATCGCTTTCCGTCTGCCGCCTTGACGATGCCGACGATCTCGGCGCCGGTGACGTTCCGTCCGGCGTCGGTGCAGGCGAAGACGGCGTTCCTGCGCGCGTCGGCGGCCACGAGGCCGCGTCGTCGGCAGGCGTCCACGCATCGGGCCGGAAGCCCCCGGGCTTCGGCGAGGTGACGTCGGACGGCGGGCCAGGCCGCCTCGCAGTGCGACGGGATCCGCGGTCCGGGCGTCCCTGCGCTTCCGGCGAGGAGCGTGACGGCATCGGCGAAGCCGCAGCGGCGGGCATGCATGACGAGATCGATGGCGCCGCCGCCGCCGGACAGCGCGACGTGGTCGAACCAGCAAGGACCGTTGATGCTGATGACGGAGCCGGCGCGCTTCCAGCGGCGAGGGTCGCGCGGGTCATTGCGATATCCGAGGCGCTCGGCAAGGGGTTCAAGCGGCTGGCTGCGGATCTCGTCGAGATGCCGGTCGTCCCAAAGCCGGATCATGGGCGACGGTCGTCCGCGGCGGATGGCGCGACGCGGACGGGCGGTCGGGGCCTTGCGTTCCCGTTCCCGTTCCCGCCAACGCCTAGGGATTGCGCCGGAACGGGAACGGGAACGCGTCCGCCCTCAGGCCGCATCGCC
>JAJEAC010000189.1 GCA_022824315.1 Silicimonas sp. | reverse complement strand
TATCACCTGCGTTCCGGCGACACGCTGATCGTATGGAAGCTCGACCGTCTCGGACGCAGCATGAGCCATCTGATCGACGCGGTGCGCGATCTTGATCAGCGCGGCATCGGATTCAGATCCTTGACCGAAGGCATCGACACGACTGCGAGCGGCGGTGCCCTCGTCTTCCACTTGTTCGGCGCTCTTGCCCGGATCGAGCGCGATCCGATCCGCGAAAGAACCCGCGCTGGCCCTGGCGCCGCTGCTGCGCGTGGACGAAAGGGCGGCCGCAAGGCTGTCATCACCGCTGAAAAACCGGCACGGGCGAAAGTGCCGATCAAAAAAAGGCCTGACGGTTCGCGAGGCAGCGGCCCGCATCATGGTTGGAAAGACCGCTCTTTACGAAGCGATCAAGTCGGACAGCTCCCAAGGCAGCCAAGGCTGATCATCTTCTCGGAACCGCCGAGAAACTGCAAATCTGCCAATTCCTGCGAGACTTTTGGGTCCTTTGTTGCGATGAACCCGATCTCCTGCAGATGGAACATGTTCACCGATTTCCGCAGGTCTCGCAGGATCCATTCCGGGACGGACCATCCTTGCCCGGAATCGGAGAAGCGGGCCTGGGACTTGATTCGCGGGCGGGACTGGTCCAGCCTGCCGGCCGGCAACGGGACGAGGCCCGCAGGCATCGCGGCCGGTCCCGGGGCATCGGGAGGGGAGGCTGGAAGTCCTGGTTCGCACGGTGCTGAAACGGGTGCTGAAACGAATGTCCCCGCTCATCGCGGCGGCCTTGATGACCGCGTCGTCGGACGCGGGAACCCTGACCGATTCCGCCGGCCGGGCAGTCTCGATCCCCGATGCCGTGAACCGGGTCCTTGCGGCCGGCCGGCCCGCGTCCGTGCTCGTCTACGCGCTGAAGCCGGAATCACTCCTCGGCTGGACAAACGCGTTCAGGAACAGGGAGGCGGCGTACATCCCTGCCGAATACCGGGACCTTCCGGTCACCGGACGGCTGACCGGTAGCGATGGCGACGCCCTTCTTGAACGGGTGCAAGGACTGGCGCCGGACCTGATCGTCGATTTCGGCTCGATCGGTGACAGGTACGTGGAACTCGCGACGAGAACCCAGGCCCGGACGGGCATTCCGTACATCCTCGCCGACAGCGGTCTCCACCGCATGGCCGAGTCCACACGCCTCGTGTCCGAGGCGCTGGGCGTCGTCGAGCGGGGCCACGCGCTGGCGCTCGACATCGAGACGACACTGTCCCGCCTTCAGTCCCTTCCGAGGAGCGCCTGCCCGCACGTCTACCTTGCGGAGGGCGCGACCGGCCTTGAAGAGGAACGCAGGCGCGGAAGCTACCTGGAACTGATCGAGCTGGCCGGCGGATGTACCGTGAAGGGGATGCCGCGCCGGACCGGATCCGGGCTCGCATTCGCGGTGGAACCCGATGTCATCATCACGAGGGACCGGGACTTCCACGAATCGGTCTGGCAGGACCCGCTTTGGGCGGACGTTCCGGCGGTCCGTGACCGGCGGGTCCATCTCTCTCCCTCAGATCCCTTCAACTGGATGGGCCATCTGCCTTCGGTCAACCGCGTCATGGGCCTGAAATGGCTGGCGGGACTGTTCCATCCGGAGGCCTGGCAGGGCGACCTTCGTGCCGAGACCGCGCGTTTCTACAGCCTTTGGTACCATGTCGAACTGACCGATGCCGAGATCGAGGCCCTGCTCGAACGTGCGCGCCGCCGGCCCAATTGACGGCGCGCCATCCCGGGATGACCGTTCCGGCGGGTCCCTTGGCACTTTCCCGTGCAGCACGTAACCCGCGCACGGATGAGCCCAAGCATGCAGGGGCTTGGACCGTGTCGATTTTCAGGCCCGCCCGGACGTTCCGCAGGACATTGACCAGCGGCCTGCTTGTGAACCTGGCTGGGCATACGGTCCCGGAGCATGCAATTTGTCACCGGAAGTCGTTGCCGAATGCCCAAGGTTCGTGATGCAATCCGACTCGTCGATCGGAATGGCCGGTCGCTGGTCCGGGTCAGGGGCAGCCATCGCCAGTACCGGCATCCCGACAAGCCGGGGGCGGTGACGATCGCCGGCAAGGCCAGCCATGACCTGCCTCCGGGAACCTGGGCCAGCATCATGAAGCAAGCGGGATTGAAGAAGTGAGGAAGCGATGGAATACACGATCGTGATCGAGAAGGCGCCAGGGAACTATGCCACCTACGTGCCCGATCTGCCCGGCTGCGTGGCAACCGGGGAGACTCGCGACGAAGCGTTCCGGCAAATCGAGGCTGCGATTGCCTTGCACATCCAAAGCCTGCGCGAGCACGGAGAGGCCGTTCCGGAGCCGCAATGCTCGGCAACGGTGGTGGAAGTTGCCGCGTGACCGGTCGGCGGGCCTGAGGAAAAAACTGCTTGCCGAATGAGTGATCAGGCCCTGGCCGGCACGAACGAGAGTAGTGCCGCCTCTCCGGCCCAAACGGACCGAAGCTGCACATATGGACGTCTTGAAGAACACACGAGGAACAGATCGCTGGCTTCTCTGGTCCTGATTTCTTCCATGTCGATCGCCGGAGGCCGTCCGCGACAGACACCCCTCCGCCTCGCCGCGACGATTCCGTCGGCTTGCCGCTCGCGGCGCAGGTTTGTTTCGAATTCGGCAAAGACGCCAAGCATGTCAAAAAACGCTTTGCCGGCAGCGGTCGAGGTATCCACGGGCTGCTCGGTCGCGGCGATGTTGGCACCCCTATCCCTGAGATTGGCGACAATGACCTGAAGATCCTTTATTGAGCGCGCCAGACGGTCGATGCGCATGACCACCAATGTCTCGCCCGGATGGATGAAGTCGAGGATGATCGCGAGTTAGGGCCGGCTCTCGATGGTGGTGCCGCTGCCGGTCTTGGTTCGGATCATGGTGCAGCCCGCTGCCTCGAGCGCCGCAATCTGGGCCGCAGGGTTCTGGTCCGAGGTCGAGACCCTGGCATAGCCGATGCAGGCCGCCGAAGTGTTCATATTGGGCATGCCTCCGGCGCTTGGTGTTCATTATGTCGGAAACGACCCTGAGTGAACACCGGAACGCGGCAATTCAGTGTTCATCCGAAATGTCGTCATGGGTAGACCCAAAATGACGCTCATGCAGCCCTCCGCTCGAAATCGATGCGCTCGTCGAGATCCAGCTCGAAGCGGCCGTAGGGATTGATGTACCAGAAAGGATCAATCGGACCTAAGCACTTCCCGCAGGCAAAGATGCCCGATCCCAGATCAGTGAATGGCCAGTGTCAATGCTCCTGTCGTACGCGTTCTGTTCTTCAAGATGTCCATATATGCAGCTTCGGTCCGTTTGGGCCGATAAGTAGTTGTTTTCCCGGTCGTTTGAATGTCACAGCCAATGTACCCGTAGGCCCACAAGGCGCCGTAGCGTCGACAAATAGTGCAGTTGCAGGCCGTAACCGACTTTGGCGCCTGATCGAGTGTCCAGCCAACTTCGCCGCAGTGGCACCATCCATTCAACATTGACCAACCTCCGCTCTCGGCATTGCCGGCGATCCTTACAATAGACATGAACAGGGCAAGGCAATGCGTGGAAAGGACACCTCTGTCAATTTTGATGCGCCAGATTGCACCCAAAATAGCAGCAAATCGCAGCGGGCACGATCAAGCAAAAGCGCGGGCGCGTGTTTTTTCCGTGCGCTGACAGCAAAACTTCTTGTTTTCATGGCTCTGTGGTGTCTCTCACGTTCTGTTCGCGGGTGATTTCCCATGCAAAAGGCCCTCAGCTCGACGCTATGGCCCGTTTCGGGGACCGATCAGCGCAGAGGCGAGCCGGAATCCGGGGGTCTGACCGAAAAACTGGAAACAACTGACTGGGCACCGCCCGGATCAATGGTGCTCCGGCAAGGCTTGAGGCGACTCCTGCCTGGCGGTGTCGTCGATTGACCCCAGGATTTTGGTGCTTCCCACGGTGTCTTCTGCACGAGCGACAATCCCGATCAGTATGCAGCCCTCATCCGCCGAGATGAAGGGCGTGTGAAAGTGCTGCCCGCCGGTCCTGGAGCCGACCACCCCGATCCTGAACATCACCTTGAAACCCGGCTCACGAAAGCGTCGAACTCGTCGTCCTGGATCGGCACCGTGTGTTCTGCCGCCGGATAACCGCCCGTCTCAACATCCGATTTGTACTCCTTGAACGCCGCGATGCGTTCGTTCTGCAGCCGCTCGAACTCGGGCGCAAAATTCCGATAGGCCTTGCCGTGGCGCGGCTTGTGGTTCTTGCCATATCCGCAGACGTCATCGGTAAAGAGATATTGCGCATCGGCATGCCTGCCCGCACCCATTCCAAGCATGATCAGCGAGGAGTTCTCCGTGAGAAACTTCGCCACGCGGTCGGGAACGACTTCCAGTTCCGCGCCGAAGACACCGATTTTCTCGAGTTTCCGGGCATGCCGCCACAGCGCCTCCGCCTCGTCGGCAGTCTTGCCGACGGCCCGCCAGCCCGTCCAGGTAATGTAGCTGGGGATCAGGCCGATATGCCCGACCACCGGAAGGTGGTTGTCACAGAGGACCTTCTGGATGTCGTAGGACGCAGAGCAATAGTAGGCGTCACCCCCGAACCCGGCAAAATGAAACGCCGCGCGCAGGTAATCCTCGGCGGTGGCAATCGGGCGCCCTTCAAACCGGCCCCAACCGCCGTAGGGCAGGCCCACCTGAACGAAACAGTCGCCTGCAGCCTCGCGCATTTCCGCGTCGAAGAAGCGGCCTTCGATGGACAGCATGTGGATGCCAGCCGCATGTGCCGCCGCCGCTTCCTCGGGTGCTGTCACAAAGAGCATCGAGATTTTCTCGCCGCGCTTCTTCATCGCACGGATGTCCTCGACATGGGGTCTGTTGTGGTACATTGGCTGTCTCCCTTGGTCTTCTCAGGCGGCCTTCAACTGCCGTTTCGGGTTTCTTGACGGATCGGCGAGCACGCGCGCATCGACAGCTGTGCCTCGCTCCATGAACTCTTCGAGAATACGAATGTCCTTTGAGACGGCGTTGCCTGGGCCGATCCAGGGGGCCAACTGGAACCGACCCACCAGGTCACAATGAAACACGACAGATGTGTCGTCCCCGGTCTCGCGCGTCCGGACCAAGCGGCCCTGCTCAATGAGACCCGCCGCCTGGTGCGCTGCCCGCCGCCAGTGGATGGGCTTGTTTGGCCAAGGAACTTCGGCACAGGCGGCGAGCTGGAACAGCATGGCTCAGATACCCACGAACACGCGGCCGCCTTCGACCTTGGTGGGATAGGTGTGCAGGTTCTCGCAGGCGGGGGGCGATTCCACCTCACCTGTTGTCACATCGAAGATCGAGGAGTGCTTCGGGCATTCGATGGTTGCCTCGACGACCAATCCACCGGAGAGGTGGACTTCTTCATGCGTGCACAATCCATCGGTGCAGTAGTAGCTGTCCTCGTGGTCCCGCACGATGATGAAGGTCCGTGCCCCGTGGTCGAAGCGGATAACGTCTTCCTCTTCGATGTCGTCAGCGGCACAGGCGTCGATCCATTCGGCCATTGCGTCTCTCCTCAGATTTCTTGCGGCTTGAAATCAGCAGGCGCGGAGGGCATGACGCCTTGCAGAAGGGCCACGGATTTCTCAAGCCCTTCCAGCGAATTGAGCAGCACGTCCTCGTGCTCGATCGAGAGCCAGCCGTCATAGCCGCCCATCCTGAGCCGGTAGCAAAACTGCCGCCACCATTCCTCGCCGTGCCCGAAGCCCAGCGTGACGTAGGACCAGCTGCGCGCCGGGACATCCATCAACGATCCGTTTTCCAGCAGCGAGGTCGTGGCCTGGACCGAAGCGTTCAGAAGCGTGTCCTTGGCATGGACGTGGTAGACGGCCCCTCCAAACGCCTCGGCGGCGATCAACGGATCCGCTCCCATCCAGAAAAGATGCGAAGGATCGAGGTTCGCCCCGATGACGGGCCCGACCGCTTGGCGGAGCTTGAACAGGGACGGAACGTTGTAGACGCACTGGTTGCCATGAAGTTCGAGCGCGAGCTTCTCGACGCCGTGCTCTTTCGCCAGTGCGACGATTTCGGTCCAAAACGGGATCAGCTTCTCTTCCCACTGGTAGCGCAGGATGTCCTGCGTCTCCGGCGGCCAGGAGGACACAACCCAGTTGGGCATCGTGTCATCTGCCGACCCGGCAGGCAGGCCCGACATGGTGCAAACCGTTTTCACGCCCATCTCGCCCGCAAGGCGGATGGTCTTTCTCAGGTCCTCGCCTTGCTTGGGATCGGTCGGGTGCAGCGGGTTGCCGTTCGCGTTGAAGCTGATGATCTCCAGCCCGCGCTTGTCAAACTCGGCCTGAAACGCCCTCTGCGCCTTCGCGTCGCCCAAGAGGTCATCGATCTTGCAATGCGGTGCGGCGGACCAACCGCAGGCATTCACCTCGACCCCGCTGACGCCCATGCGCGCCGCATGATCCATCATCTCACCAAAGCTCATCGCCCCGAGGCTGTCTGAAACTATCCCCAGCTTCATGCGTAGAACTCCGGTCTTGCGATCATTTCGACCGCCTGTTTCTGTCCCGATTCCAGCGCCTTGACACCGGTTTCCGCGACAATGGCGGCGCAATAGCCGTCCCAGCAATCGCTGGCGATCTCGGGGAAGATTCCGGTTTCGGCGAAGCGCAGGAATTCGCGGTTCTGCCGGACATAGGCCTCGCGATAGCGGCCGCGCCAGTCGGCGTCATAGCGCGTGGCCGAGACCAGTTTCATGTCCGTCCGGGTAAAGGCGACATTGTTCATCGCAACGCTGCCCGCCTCGCCCACAAGCTCGGCGCGCACGTCATAGCCATAGGCCGCGTTGTTGTTGATCTCGATGGTCACAAGCTGGCCATCGGTCGTTTCCAGCACCATGACTACCGGTGCGACACGTGCGTCCGAGCGTTTCGGTTGATGTGCGGAGATGCTTGCATATTCGGTTCCCAGGACATGACGGACCACGTCAAATTCATGCGGTGCCGAGTTGGTGATCGCCATGGCCCCGGTAAAGTCGGCCGCCGGGGTTTCCACGTTGCGGTGGAAGTTGTGCATCATCAGCGCCCGGCCCAACGTGCCGTTTCGCAGGACCGCACGCATTTCCACATAGGACTGATCGAAGCGCCGCATGAACCCCAGCATCACATGGCGCGCGCCTGCGGCTTTCTCAGCCCGCATAACGTCAAGGCACTCCGATGAGCTTTGAGACAGCGGCTTTTCACACAGTGCTCGTTTGCCAGCGGCAATGCAGGCTCTTGACAGGGGTGCGTGAGTGAAATCGGGCGAGGCGATGATCACGGCATCCACATCATCGCGCGCAATGACAGCCTCGGGGTCAGTCGCGACATCTTCGGCTTCATGCGCACCCGCTATCGAGCGCGCGCGCTCTGCGTCCACGTCGCACACCACTTGAAGCGCGGCACCAGGCATGTCTTGGGCCACGATCCCGGCGTGGTCAGCCCCCATCAAGCCTGCGCCAATTACGGCAATTCTCGTGGTCAAGACAATCTCCGTCAATTCATGCGGACTGAAATGCCGCCCGTCAGCTTGCTTTCGTGGCGACCGGACGGGTGGCCGTCCGGGCTGCCTTCAGTGTGCAGGCGGCGGTGGATGGCCGTCGTGGGTCTCCATGTAGCCTTCGATATTGGCTTCCAGGTCGGCCATGGATTCTCCACCGGCCATGAGGTCGGCGATCTCCTCCCGCGTCCTTTCCCCTTTGCGGAAATCGGCCGCGATGGCGCCGCGGATCAGAACCGCGAAGTGGTCGCCTACTGCCATGGCGTGCATGACCTGGTGCGTGATGAAAATCACCGCCAGTCCGCGCCGCTTGGCTTCCTTCACGATCCGCAAGACATGCGCGGCCTGCTTGACCCCGAGCGCAGCCGTCGGTTCGTCGAGGATCAGCACGCGCGCCCCGAAGTAGACCGCGCGCGCAATTGCCAGAGACTGGCGTTCGCCCCCGGACAATCCGCCAACGAGCCGGTCTCCATCGGTGATGCGGGTAATCCCCATCTTCTGGACCTCTTCAACCGCGATGCGATTGGCTTTCGCCCGGTCGAAAGCCTTGAACGGGCCGAACCCCTTCGTCGGCTCGACTCCGGCAAAGAAATTCCTTCCGATGGACATGAGCGGATAAGTTCCGCCGAACTGATGCAACGTCGCGATGCCCATGTTCTGGGCTTCCCTGGGGTTTGCAAAACTGACCGGCTTGCCGTCCATCCACATCTCGCCGCGCGTGGGCTGGTACACGCCAGAGAGCGTCTTGATCAGCGTGGACTTGCCCGCGCCATTGTCGCCGAGCAGGCAAAGAACTTCACCCTCGTGCACCTTCAGGCTGATATCGTGCAGCACGTCGATCGGACCAAAACTCTTGTCGAGGCCTCTCATTTCCAGAACGGGTGTTTTGTCAGACATCGGTTGGTCCTTCATTTCTTTCGACGCGTCGGCTGTGGGGCACTGGAAGACGCTGTTCACCGCTTGCGGCGCTCATCGGCGCATCTTGTTTCTGTTTGCCTCTTTTCCCTATGGCGGCACTGAGCGCCAGTTTCCGGAGACTCTCGTTCATCGCGACGGCAACCAGCAGCATCACCCCGATTATCAGGTTCGACCAGTTGCGGTCGATCGCGGTGAAATCGATCCCCTTGTTCACAATGGCGAAGGTGAGCGAGCCAACAAAGATGCCCGGCACAGAACCGAAACCGCCGGTGAGCAGCACGCCACCCACGACGACGCTGACAATGATGTTGAAGATATCGTGCATGCCGCCAGACACTTGGGCCGAGTTGAACAAAATCGCATGGCACATGCCGACAAACGACGCACTTGTCGCGGTCAGGATGAACAGCAGGATGGTCATGCGGTTCACCGGAATGCCTGCGTTACGCGCGCTTTCCTTGTCGCCGCCCATGGCAAAGATCCAGTTGCCGTAGCGGCTCTGATGCAGAACGAACCAGAAGATCACGGCGAAGAAGACCCACCAAACAATGACGACCTGGTGCGAGCCGCCAAACATGAGCTGCCCGAAGACGGTCTTGGCCCAGTCCGGCGCGGTCAGCGGTACCGAAGCGCTGCCTGTCAGCAGCTTGGATCCGGCCAGAACCACACCTTGCATTCCGACCAGGGTCGCAAGCGTGACAATCAACGTCGGAACGTTTGTCCGCACGGCCAGCACGCCGTTGATGGTGCCGACAATAACGCCAATTGCGAGCGCACCCAGAATGCCAAAGATGATCGGCAATTCGTAGTGGCCCGAAATTATCGCCGTGGTCATTGCCCCTGCGGGGATCATCGCTCCGATTGAAATGTCGATCTCGCCCGAAATCATCAACAGGCCGACCGGCAGCGCGACAATCCCGATGCGGGCCGCATAGTTGACCCAGCTCGCGGCGCCCATCAACTTGCCGAAATCCACCCCGGCGATGAGAATGTAAAAGGCCAGAACGCCGACCAGGCTTAGAACCGAAGCGGCCGCCGGGCGGCGCAGCAGGTTCGAAATCATGTCCATATCCGGCTTGCCTCACGCCTTCTTCGTCGCGGCGCTCAGCGCAAGCGCCCGGAAGGTGTCATTAGACAGGACCGCCGCCAGGAGCAGCGCACCCACGATGATCGACCCGACGTTTGGGTCTAGTGCAGCAAAGAAGACACCCTGGTTGACAACCGCGAAGGTCATCGTGCCCAGAAGGATGCCAATGATGGACCCGGCGCCGCCGGTCAGAAGGACGCCTCCGATCACCACGCACATGATCGAGTTGAAGATGAACGCCTGACCACCGGCGACTTGCGCCTGTTGATAGGTCATCACTTGCACGACTCCGACAAAGGCAGCACAGAAGCCCGAGGCGATGAAGAGCCCGATTGTAACCCGATTGGAGGGGATCCCAGCGTTCCGGGCGCTCTCGCGGTCACCGCCGATGGCAAAAATCCAGTTTCCGATCGGGGAGATGTGCAGGACGTAGAAAAACAGCGCTGCAAATCCGAGCCACCAGAGGATGGCAACGTTGAACATGTTGTTGATGAACTGGCCCAGCAGAAACTTGGTTGTCGGATCAGGGACATAGGAGACGCTGGTGGAGCCCTTGATCAGCACCGCAAAACCAAGCGTCAGCCCCATGACGGCGAACATGACGCCGATGGTGACGATCAATGACGGGATGGTGGTCCGCGTGACCAGCAGGCCATTCACCAAGCCGATCGCCGTGCCGACGCAAAGGCCCCCGCAGATGGCCACCAAAGCGGGAAGATCGTAATGCCCCGCGAGCATCGCCGTCATCATCGAAGACGCGGGCACGACAGATCCTACCGAAAAGTCGAACTCGCCGGAGATCATCAAGAGGCCCACTGGCAGGGCGATGATGCCGACCTCTGCCGCGATGTTCAGCCAGCTCGACCAGCCCGGCGCACCCATGAACACAGGTCCACCAAGGGCTGCAAAAAAGATGAAGACGACGACGAACCCGATGAACGAACCGGTCTCGGGCCGCCTGGCCAGCGCGCCAAGCGAGTGTCCCTTGGTCTCTGTTTGCGTTTCCGTCGCCAACGCCCGTGGTTCCCCGTTTGCGCCGACCGTTCGACGGCCCATGCGCATGCCTTGCGAGTCTTTTGAGGCAGCCGCCCGGACAAACCGGGCGACAACCACTTGCAGGGAGGATTAGCGTGCGCCAGCCTCGACACCTGCAATCACCAGGTCCACGTTGCTTGCATCGACAACGCCCGGACCGGTGAGGATCTCACGAGTCGGGATGGTGGTGCCATACTGGACATGGTTGGTCAGGATCGACACGGCGAAGAAGCCCTGCTGATAGCCCTGCTGATCAATCGCACAGGCCTGAGTGCCCTGCTGGATATTGGCGAGGATCGAGTCGTTGAAGTTCATGCCGCAGACATGGACCGACCCGGTCTTGCCGGCCTGCTGAACGCCGCTGATGGCGGCGTTGGTGTCCTGATCACCGATCGCGAACAGCGCGTTGATATCGGCATTTTGCAGCAGATGCGCGCGCACAGCCTGAGCCACCGCGGTGCTGTCGCCGAAGGCTGTTGCGGGAAGCTGCAGGACCGATCCATTGCCGCCGTTCTCGCTCATCCCGTCGTTGAACCCATTGCAGAAGGCCTCGATGTTGGCCGCACCCGGCAGGGTGTTGACGCAAGCACCATTGGTATGGCCCGCCTTGGCAAGGTATTCACCGCCCGCATGGCCAGACTTGTAGTCGACAGCGCCGACATAGTTCATCGCGCCCAAACGATCCGCAGCCTCAATGCCACCGGCATTGTAGATCACCAGCGGAATGTCCGCAGCCACAACGGCCTCGAACGCCGGATCCATCGCTTCGGGCACCCAGTTGGGGCCGACAATTGCATCTGCACCCTGGTCGATGGCTTGACGGATCAGTTCCGCAGCGTCAGGTCCAAGGTTGTCGTAGTTCTGCGGTCCGAGCCAGGTGACGGAGCCACCGTGGGATTCGGCCACGAGTCCTGCATGTTCTGCACCGAGCTTCACGCGGGACCAGAACGGATCGTCCGGCTTGCCGCCGATCACGAAGATGTCCGGGCCGCTGCCATCTTGCGCCACCGCAAAGGTGCCGCTCATGGCGATGGCGGCTGCTGCCGCAAGGACTTTGGTCAGTTTCATTTTGGGTCTCCTTCCCTTGGGTGCCGACATTGCGGCGGTTGATGTCATGTCAGGCCTGCCGCTTGCGTGCCTCCTGCGCACGCAAGCGTTGCGACTATTCTGACAGTATTGCCTGTGCATGCCTTGCCTTCATTCGTTCCTTTTTCTTCCGGAAACGGGCTTTCATCTGCTCGTCGGCCTCCCTGGAGCCGTCGTGCCAGTAGCCGAACCACTTATCGAGCGGCACGAGGCCGTCAGCGCCGTAGTTCACCTCGAAGTACTTGTGATGCAGGTAGTGGGCATAGGCGTGGCTATCGAGCGGCGTCTCCTCCGTGATCTCCAGCTTGTCGAACCCGATGTGCCCGTTGAGCGCGCCGTAGCCCACGACATGGCTGTTGAACATCATCACGATCGGGTTCGACGGGATGATCAGGTGCCACGCGATCTCGCCAAAGTAGAGCAGATGCTCGACTGGATGCATCGAAAGCGAAGACCACGGGCTGGGGTTGATCGAGTTGTGGTGGACCGAGTGGATCCACTTGTAGAGCGTTGGCGTGTGGATCAAGCGATGGATGCAGAAGAAGTGACTCTCGTGGATGGCCGGAACCAGAAAGGTAAGGACGATCAACCAAACCCAGTTGTCCTGCCAGCCGATCCATCCAAAGACGTGGTAGCCGTTGGCGAAACACCAGAGCATTGCGACTTCTATCGCCGTCCAGATCGGAATGCCGATGAAGAAGCTGCGCAGGAAGTTGTCGAGGTTCTGGCTCTTGAACCAGAACACGTCAGACGGATGTTCAGACGGAAATCTGGCATTGAACTTGAACCGCGTCTCCTGCTTGCGCTTGACGTAGTAGAACAGTTCGATAGCGCCGTAGAGCAGAAAGATGCCGGCCGCATTGACCGCGAACAGGTACAGCGCCCATCCCCAGCTGATCGTCTTCATCACTTCAACGTCCGGAATGACGAAAATCCAGTAGAGCAGCGCCGTTGCCATATGGAAGGCATTCCAAGGCCAGATGAAATCTCTCAGGAAGTGACCCATCCGGTCCCACTTGCCGCGCCAGAAAGGCGCAATCTCAAGGGTCGCGTTCGGCGTCCAGTTGCCACGCTTGTCACGGGTTCCGTATTCCAGATCGTCCACGCGATTCCCTCCCAAGTGCGGCACAGGCCATCGTCAGTGCCTGTCGAACTCACTTTTTTGTTGACAGTTTGATCTGGATCAAATCAAGACTATATGACATGAGTACACCTTTTCGTCTCAATTCAGTTCATGAGGCATCGATTTTGAAACGAAATGAGACGGGCTTCCTGGTGAAACGCCCAACCATACCAGATCTCGCCGATGCCGCAGGCGTATCCGTGTCAACCGTGAACCGGGTCCTGAACCGGCCGGCTTCGGTTCGTCAACCCACGCGCGAACGTGTGATGGGTGCAGCTGAAGAAATCGGGTTCTACGGTCTCGGAACCATCAAACATGCGGTGCGCGCCGGGCGTCAGAAGCACAAGCTGGGGATCCTGCTGCAGCAAGAGGGACGGCGCTTCTACCGGAATCTGGGCGATGCAATGGTGGCCGAAGCAGAACGGCGGAGGGACGAGAGCATCGAATTGTCGCTCGGCTACCTCGACGACCTCTCTCCGGAACGCGTGGCCGAACGCCTCATCGCATTGGGCGACACCTGTGAGGCTGTGGCGCTTGTCGCCGCTCAGCATCCTCTTGTCGCGGATGCGATTGATTCGGTGATGGCCAAAGGCGTGCCTGTCGCCGGCCTGATCGCGCCGCTCTCCGCGCAAGGGAATGTCAGCTTTGTCGGGATCGACAACTGGAGAGTCGGACGCACGGCGGCTTGGGCGTTCAACAACATTGTCCGGGAACCGGGCAAGATCGGCATTCTTCTCGGAAACTTCCGGTATCGCAATCAGGAAATGAACGAAAGCGGCTTCCGGTCGTATTTCCGGGAGCACAACTCCAAGTTCACGCTCCTCGAACCTCTCGCCACCTACGAGTCTGCCGCAGCCGCCCGCGAACTGGTCGAAAAGCTCTTGACAGAGCACCCCGATCTCTGCGGCCTCTTCGTCTCGGGCGGTGGTATCAGAGGAGCGCTTGCAGCGCTCCGCGACATGCCCAAGCGCGATGACTTCGTTGCTGTGGGATACGAGCTGTTTGAAGAGACGCGCGCCGCCCTTATTGACGGGACGCTTACCATGGTCATTTCACACCCGATGGAAACCTTTGCCCGCGAGACGATCACCACTTTGATCAAGGCCAAGAAAGCCGGTGCCGACGCGGGCGCGCAGCGCGCAGCCCTCGGGTTCGAAATCTACACTTCCGAAAACGTGTGAGGCCCGGCTCTGGGACGCCCCTGGGAAGCATCAGAAACTTGGGGGTCAAGTTGGGAAGCACCAAGAACCTGGGGGTCAATGCGAAGTGGAGAAGAAGGGCCCCTGATCGAAGAGTGCTCGCACATTTGATGCTTAGCGCCGCGAGAATGCAGGTTCATCCGGCTTGCCTGTGCCGTTTCATGATGTCGACCACGGTGTTCTTGCTGATTCCCAGGTCCTGGGCGAACCAGTGGAAGCTTCGTCCCTCGCCGACGGCCTTGTGGACCTTCGGTGCGAACCTGTCTGACTTCGGCCACTGTCCTGGCGGAGAGTGCTGCAAGAGACAATCAGGCGAGGGCCCGGCTTCGTTCAAACTCGCTTAGTGTCGGCGTGTAAGCCGACACTAAGCGTGAAATTGGTGCTTCCCTTTTTGGTGGTTCCAAACCCTGCTTTCGAGTGGGTGCCTTGAAAGAAACCAGACCTTATGACGGGCCGCCGTTTCTCTCAGCCCTACGTCCATTCAGTGAGTGCGTGCTTTGATGTGTTGATTGGTTCGCGGCCGCGTCAGGCGATTTCCCGCACGACGCTTGTTTCAAGAAAGCGCATGGACTCCGCAATTGCCTCAAGCGGATTCTCGATTGCGTGGGTCTCTGGTGAGAAGCACTCGAAGGAAAACGCGCCGTCATAGCCGGAAGCGATCAGCGCGGCGATTTGGGGTACGTTCCCAAGCCGGTCATCGGCATCAACCAGGATGCGGTCGGAATCACCGATATCGTCCACCGGCAACGTGTGATCCTTCACGCCGGAGATATGAACGAGCCCGGTATGCTCGGGGAACAGGTCAGTCTCCGACGCCAGGTAGTGGTGGAATGTGTCGTGGACGAGTTTCAGGCAGTCCTCGGCGCCCAACAATCGGATGGCATCGACTGCCTCTCGTTTGCGGCGCAAGGATGAACTGGTGAATCCCAAAGGTTCGATGAACCCCAGCAATCCGGCTTCTCTAAGCATCGGAACAAGATCTTTGAGTGCTCGGGTCAGGTTCCTTTGCCTTTCATCGTCCTCGCATCCCTTGCCATCGTTGCGCGGTATGAGGCTGATCGACTCGGCCCCCAACTCCTTGGCGATTCCCATAAGCGCCTCTGCTTCCTGGCCTTTGGCATCCGACCAATCGTTGAACATTTCCAGTTGCGAAAGGCCGAACAGGCGAATCCCTGCAGTTTGCGCTGACGCGGAAACAAGCACCGAAGGCGCGCCTTCGAACAGCGGTCGCCCAAGGTCGTTCCTGAACTCGACACCAACGCAATCGAGCGATTTCGCAAGCTGGATCACGCCTTCATAGTCCATCCGGGGAACGGTCATGTGGTTCAATGCAAAGTCCATTTTCTGCTTCATTTGGAAAACTCCGTGAGTTGGTCGGCGGGTTGCTGCGTCGCATGGATATCGACCCGAAAGCACGATTGGACGCACCCAAAGATTCGGCTTCTCCCAACGCTCGCTTTGTCGCGGCGGTTGGTCTCGCGCCGGACAAGACTGCGAATGTTCCGGGTAGGGAGCACAACATGGTTCGAGAGTGCCGCCTGCGAACCACCAATCGTCTCCGTGAAACGCAAGCTTGGCTTGCCTTCATTCCGAGGCCCGCACTCCGGTGCGGGCTTTCGTGCATCTGGAACGGGCGAGACCTGATGACATACATCGCATATCTCGACGAATTCGGGCATGTCGGCCCCTACATCGACCGGACGCATCCAAGGCATAACGACAGCCCGGTGTTCGGCCTCGCCGGCTTCGTGCTGCCTCTCGACGAGGTCAGCGGGTTTGCAACGTGGTGCTCTCCTCACTCGATGGAGCGGAATCATCGGTCGCGTCAATGCCCGGCCAGAAATTCCTGCGCGACAGAGTACGCTCGCGGCGCCAGACTCTCGAAATCGGGCCGGATCATGAGCTGAGAAATAATCGTCTCGACATATTCGGGCGCCAGCCCAGCAAGGCGCTCCGACGTTTCCGCGACATCAGCCGGAAGTGCCGCCAATGCAGCCTTGATCTCACGGCCATACCCCGCTTCGACGGCAGCCGCGATGTCAAACACGTCACGAGGCTGGATGCGGGAACCCCGAAACCTGATCTTCTTGGCGATGATTTCCGGGACAGTTTCCAAGAGGACTTCCCGTCCGAGAACTTCTCGCGCCCTGGCAAAGTCGTCCGTTACGTGACCAGCGACAATGAAGTCAATCTCGCCGATGCCGTCGAAGGAGACTTTCAAGTGTCCATGTCCATCTCCGTTGCAGGTCGCTGGCCCGATCTCGAACTGCATCTCGGAGACCGTCGCCTCGACATATGGCAGGAGTTGCGGGTCGTCCAGGAACAGGTCGACATCGTGGCTTTCGCGATGATCAACCTGAAGCATCATCGCGGTCCCACCGCCGAAGGTCCATCCGCCCAGGATGTCACTGTTGCTGTTCACGTCGGCAAATATTCTGAAGGCTTCTTCAAGAAGATCTTTCCAGCGGGAGGGCGACGGCGTCACGCCAGAAGCGCGAGCTCTTGACCCGACCAATTGGCAAAGGACTCAGCGGCCTCGACCAGAACGCTCTCGGGCATCCCGTAGAGTTTCGCGAAGGCTTGCTGATCTTCGGAGGATGTCTCCATGAAGAACGAGTTCACCTGACCCAGTCTGATGTCACCTGCACTCAGCGCAGCGGCAAGCGCGCTCCCTTCCATATATGTCTGGTAAGGGGCGTTCACGGTCGTCAGCAGCGTTGATTGCATCTCTTGCGTCATGACGTCCTGAACATAGCGGTTTTGCCTCAAATGGCAATGGGACTGCACGTCGATTCATCTATAGCAGGCCTAACGTCAACACAGGCGCAAATGGCCTCCACCTGGATTCATGCCTCCAGTTTCGGGAATCCGCACGCTTGGAGCCGGTCAGGATCCGGGATTGTGCGTCCGGTGATGTCGGGGCTTGCGCACCATTTCGAACGCAGTCCCCGAGCGGACCTCTGCACTGCAGATTCACGACTGCCTGCCCCATTTGCACGAACGCCGTGGGCTGTCCTGACAGAACTGCAACTGCGTGCGGACGGGATCCGCTTCCAGCCAAGCGACATCTTGACGGATGTTCCTCTCGAAGCCGCGCGCTTGACTCGACCACACTTCAGGAACGTGGGACGCGGTTTCTCTACGTCAACCGGGTCTTCAGCCGAAAGGAGTTCGGAGCAGCCAATCGCAGCCAGCCAATCCAACTGCGCTGCTTGATCGGCTCGATGGCAGCGCTCGGAGCTGATCTCGTAGCCGGAATCCAGCTCGGTTGCCTCCTCCCCTGCCCTTGCAGTCACTTGCCTGCCACGTCGGTTGTGGCGACCTGATCGCTGCCGCCGAGAGAGGTTGCCGACGCCCGCTGAGGCGCAATTCCCAGTCGTTCCGCCCGATCAAGGAGCGCCTTGACAGAGGACGGATACCACGTCGCACGTCCACGGGGCGTCGGCTCGCGCATCTCCTCGAGCATGCTGCACATCTCCTGCAAGGTGACGTCCGGACGCGCCGCCCGCATCGCGGCGACCAGGACCGGCAGGCGGTCGTCCTTCCGC
>JAJEAC010000165.1 GCA_022824315.1 Silicimonas sp. | reverse complement strand
CCCGTCACGGCCAGCACCACGTTGGGGATCCGGCGCAGGTCCTCGGGCAGGATTCCGATGACCCGGTGGTTGATTTCGACGTCGAGCAACTCGCCGTTCCGGTCGAGATGAAACCCGAGAATGTCTGCTGCGGCATCCTTTTCCCTCAAATCGCGCAGATCAGCTTCGCTGAGATAGCCGGAACGGGCCAGGCCTGACGTCTCGGAGAACGGCGCGCCGACGCTCGTCAGAAGGACGTCGGCGCGCTTGAGCAAACCCAGAACCGAGGTGATCGACGGCGAATTCCTCAATGCTTCCGCAACATGGACCGTGTCCACGATCAGTGGCGACGGCATCAATCGCGCAGAACGACCTAGCCGGTCAGCTAGTCGTTGAGCGATCCGGGCACCGTCGTGATCATCTCCCAGGGCACCCGAAGCACCACTTGCCTGAACCACAGTGCCTTGCCGGTCGGATGGGCCGGGCGAAATGTTGCCAACGATGGTATTGACGTGGCGCCCCCAACTGACCGCGATGAGATCGGCTTCGCGCAGCGCCTTCTCGATCGACGCTGCACACAGGCTGCCATATCGATAGAGTTGCTCGCCACTGTCGATGCGCGACGGCTGCGTGAAGACATGCGCATTGTCGATGCCGAAACGCTTTTCGAATTCCGCTTCCATATCGGACAGTCGCGTCAGCGGATAGTTGATGCGAATATCCACCAGATTCCGATCCCGTGCTTCC
Organism: Silicimonas sp.; assembly: GCA_022824315.1. Classification (GTDB taxonomy): domain Bacteria; phylum Pseudomonadota; class Alphaproteobacteria; order Rhodobacterales; family Rhodobacteraceae; genus JAJEFO01. Next base: position 100,787 of record JAJEAC010000165.1, on the reverse strand, counting down.
TGCAATAGCCGCGACGCCATCGAAACCGAACGCCCGAGTCTTTTGGCGATCTGACTGAGCCCTTCACCTCCGAGATAGTAGGCGTAGGCAACCTGGGCGAGCAGTTCGTCGCGGTCCGAAACCATGACACCACTGTCCCTCATCACATCCTGGGATGCAAGTTTTCCACTCGCAAAGAAAATGTTGCAAGAATTTTTGATCCACCGTAAAATAATTGCAATCGCGTCAGCGACAAGAGAATTGCAGCCTTTCGATGGGTGCCGCGGAAGGCTGGCGCCATTCGGAGAATTTCCATGTCCCAGGCCCCAAGAGCAAATGACTGCTGGATAACGGAATGCCAAGCTCTTGCGGATGGCATTCGTCGGCGCGTGTTGAGCCATACGGTGACACATGGCGGGTACCTCTCCCAGGCATGTTCCTCGGCAGAAGTGGTCGGATTTCTCTATGGTCGGGGCATGAACCTTGGGCCCAGCGAGGGGCCGCTGGTGCCGCCGCCCTATTCCGTCGCGCCGTCGACAGGCAATCCCGGCTATACCAGCGGGATGCTCTATAACGGACGCCGGGCAGCGAACAAGGACCGGTTCTTTCTCTCACCGACCCATTACGCGATGACGCTCTACGCCGCATTGATCGAGAGCGGGCGGCTGGGACCGGACGGGCTGTCGCAGTTCAACACCGATGGCTCGACGGTCGAAATGATCGGCGGCGAACACTCGCCGGGGCATGAGACCAACGGCGGCAGTCTAGGACAGACGATCAGCCAGGCGGCCGGCGTGGCATGGGCCCGGCGCAGGAAAGGCGACGCCGGCAAGGTCTGGGTCTTCCTGTCCGACGGCGAGTGCCAGGAAGGTCAGGTCTGGGAAGCGATCATGAATCTGGCATTCCAGAAGCTCGACAACATTCACATCGTGGTCGACAACAACGGCCAGCAGGTGGATGGACGCACCAAGCAGGTGATGGGACTGGAGCCGCTCGACGCGAAGTTCATCGCCTTCGGCGCCCATTGCCTGCGTGCCGACGGTCACGACCTGGCCGCGCTCGACGCCGCGTTCGAGACGCCGCATCCCGGCAAGCCCTTGGTCGTCATCGCCGATACGGACCCCACGCGTGGCATTGGGCTCTTGAAGGAGCGCTGGCCCAACCTGCATTACATCCGTTTCAAGGGAGAGGACGAGCGCGCCCGCTATGTTGAGGCCCTGAAGGCGATGGGAGACTAGGGTGGAGACGGTCAACCGCGTTCACGCCAAGGCCCTGGTAGACTGGGGCAGGACGCATCCTGAAGCTGTGGTTCTGTCGGGCGATCTGACGGCCTCCTGTGAGGCGGACGGGTTCCGCGATGCGTATCCGGATCGGTTTCTGTCCATGGGACTCGCCGAACAGAACATGATGGGCTTTGCCGCCGGGCTCGCGCGCGAAGGGCTGCGCCCCCTGGTCCATACCTTTGCCGTCTTCATGTATCGCCGGGCACTGGACCAGATCGAAATGTCCATTGCCTATCCCAATCTGCCGGTGTGCATATTGGGTTTTCTTCCAGGCGTCACGACACCGGGCGGTGCCAGCCACCAGGCGATAAACGACATTGCGGTGCTGCGCTCGCTGCCAAACATGACGATCATCGAGGCCGGGGACGCAACGGACGTGGAATCGATGCTGGAGGTGGCCGGCCAGGTGGACGGGCCGGTCTATTGCCGAATGTTGCGCGGCGCGCTTCCACGGCTCTTTGCGGCCAGCCACCCGATGCGGCTCGGTCAGGCCCGGTTCTTGGGCGACGGAGACGAAATTGCGCTTCTCAGCAGTGGAATCTGCACCGAAGAGGCATTGCGCGTAGTCGACTTGCTGCGCGCGCGTGGCGTGGGCCTGCGGCACCTTCATGTCACGACGCTCAAGCCCTTCGACGATCCACAGATCCTTGACGCGTGCCGCAGCGCAAGGATGGGCGTGATCACGATGGAAAACCATACGCGCCTCGGAGGGCTTGGCACCTGCGTGGCCGAACTGATGGCCGACCATGGGATCGCCAAGAGGCAGATTCGCCTGGCGCTGAACGACACCTACCTTCAGGGTGCCAGCCCCAAGTTCCTGATGGCCCGCCATGGCATTGACGCGGCAGCGCTCGTCCGCGCGGTCGAGGAGCTTGCCGGTCGATCCCTCGACTTCGACGATAGGGATTTCGGCATCCAGCGGACAGGTACATACTTCTCCGATGTCCAGCAGGAGGCTCTGTAGAACGTTGGTGGCACACGTGAAGCAGCGGAGAATCGGCAGGCCCAGTGACAGGGTCAAGATCTTGCACGATCATGACCAGCCAATTGCCGGCAACGAATTCATCATCACGGCTCTCTCTGGCATGGAGTTGGCCGAACCAGGCGTGGCAGGTGACCGTATCACGTTGAAGGCTGGAAACTTGCCACGCCCTTCCGCGATGTCCGGGTCGCCCGGCCGCACCCAAGGGTCACCGACCGTTGCCCCGCGGCGGGCGCAACATTTCGGTCAGGCAACCGGGTCACGGCTGATCCACTGAGGAGAATGGGGGAATCATGGCCGACTATCTGCTTGGGATTGACATAGGTTCCTACGAATCCAAGGGCGTCCTGACGGACGCGCAGGGCAAGATCCACGCGCAGCACGTAATAAAGCACCAGCTTGAGTTTCTGGGCGAGGGTCGGGTGGAACATGACGCCGAGTCGATCTGGTGGGGCGAGTTTTGCGAAATCGCCCGTACGCTTGCCGCCAGGGTCGATCCGTCGGAGATTCGCGGGATCGGCGTCTCTTGTGTTTTCTCCATGTTGCCGGTCGACGCCAGCAACGATCCGTTGCGCCCCGGCGGCATTCTCTACGGGGTGGATACGCGGTCCGTGTCCGAGGTCGAGGCTGTAAATGCCCGCTTCGGCGAGGATTCGATTTTCGAGGTGGCGGGAAACACACTCAGCACCCAGTCCATGGGCCCCAAGATCGAGTGGCTCAAGAACCATGAGCCTTCAGTTCATCGCAATGCCGCTGCATTCGTGCACGGCGCCGGATTCATCGTGGCGCGCCTGACAGGCGAGCGCGCAATGAGCCATTTCGACGCGGCTTTCTATGCGCCGCTGTACGATCTCTCGGCACAACAATGGAATGCAAGGATGTGCGAGGGGATCTGCGCGCCTGAACAGCTGCCGACACTGAAGTGGACCAGCGAGATTTCGGGGAGGATCACTGACGCAGGTGCTTCGGCCACCGGGCTGGTTGCCGGAACTCCGGTCACCACGGGCGTGTCGGATGCAGGTGCAGAGGCTCTTTCAATCGGTGTCGTGGATCCCGGCAGCACGATGCTGATGTATGGTTCCGCCGCCTGGATGACGCTCATCACCAACCGACCACTGCGGGATCGCGCGCTCTGGTCCTCGCCGTATCTCTTTCCGGGCACCTTTTGCCTGCATGCCGGAATCCTGACCAGCGGTTCGCTGACGAGGTGGATGCGCGACCTGATGGGCCGCGACATCGTCCAGGCCGACGGATCGGGCGGGGATGAGGCATACCAGGCCATGTCCGACGAAGCGGCCGCGATTCCGCCCGGGTCCGACGGCGTCGTCGTTCTGCCCCATTTCTCCGGTGCCGCATCGCCGCTTCATAATCCCAAGGCACGTGGCATTGTCTTTGGACTGGAACTGGGCCATACGCGCGGGCACCTCTATCGGGCGGCGCTCGAAGGCGTCAGCTGTACCATTGCTCACTGTCTTGAGGAGATGGGCAAGGCCGGCGCCCGAATAGAACGACTGGTCGCCGTTGGCGGTGGAACCAAGAACCCGACATGGCTTCAGGCGACGAGCGACATCTCGCAGGTGCCGCAGGACATCTGTGCCACCACGATCGGCGCCTCGTACGGGGATGCATTTCTGGCCGGTCTTGCATCAGGCCTGATCCGGGACCGCTCCGCGATCGGAGAATGGATTACCATCAGCGGCACCGTCGCACCAAACAGTGACAATCGCGCAATCTACGACGCGCTGCAACGGAAATATCGAACGCTCTACGAGCAGACAATTGCCCTTTTATAGGCTGCACCGGCATTCCGAGCGAGCAGGTCCAGGCCTCGGTCCGGAATGCAGACCGACAGATGCACAGGGAGACACCGGATGACCGAAACTGCAAATTCAAGCCACTCCGCAGAGAGCAAGGGGAAAATGGACCCCGCAAAAACGGTCCTGCGCAACATCAATACGGTAGTTTATCCCACCATATTGTGCGTCATTTTGCTTTCCCTGTTTTCCGACAAGTTCCTGACGGTCGAGAATCAGCTGAATATCCTGCGCTCGGCGGCGGTCGCGATGATCGTCGGCGTCGGTCAGGTCTTCGTCATCTCCGCGCGCCAGATCGACCTCAGCGTCGGATCGGTCATGGGTCTGACCGCGTGTCTGACCGGTTTCCTGGTTTTTGATGGCTATCCCGTCATCCTCTGTTTCATGTTTGCAATCGCCGTGGGAGCGGGCCTCGGATTCTGCAACGGCTTGATTGTCGGGTATCTCAGGGTTCCTGCATTGCTCGGCACCCTTGGCATGCTTGTTCTGGCGCGTGGAATTGTCCAGGAAGTGATGTACGGCACATATCATGTCCGTTTTCCAGCCAATTTCGTCGTTCTGGGCCAAGGGAATACCCTCGGTGTGCCGAACCTTGTCTGGGTCGCTGCTGTTGTGGTCATCGTTGGACACTTCGTGCTCACGCGCTTGGAATACGGGCGCTACATCCTGGCCATCGGGGGCAATCCCGAGGCCGCCCGCATTGCGGGTATCAAGGTGCGCAAGTACATCATCATCGCTTTCGTGGTGCAAGCCGCCCTGGTCGCACTGGCCGCGTTCCTGCTTATGGGTCGCATGAACAGCGCGCATCCAACGTTGGGACAGGGTCTTGAGCTTCACATCATCGCGGGCGTCATCCTTGGCGGGAGCAGCCTCTTTGGCGGGGTCGGTCGCATCTGGGGAATGGCGATCGCAATGTACCTCATCGCCGTTCTTGAGAACGGCCTGGTGCTGGCAGGTGCGAGCTTTTTCTGGCAACAGATCCTGCTCGGACTCCTACTCATCATATCCGTCGCGATCCAAGTCTATAGAACGCGCGGCAACCGGACCGGTCTTTGATCCGGTCCACAACCCTAAGGAGAATACAATGCACTTTAGACAGCTAACCATTCTGGCGGGAATAGCGGGGCTTTGCGCAACCGCGGCCACTGCCGAGACGACGGTGTCCTACATCACGCCAAGCGCCGACATTACGACCGGACCCGGCCAGACATTGATTGGCGTGGCCGAAGGTCTGGAGGCCATGGAGGGGGACTTCAAGTTCTTCAGCGCCGTTCCGCCCGCGCATAACGACCCTGCCGCGTACGACCGGATCCTTTCGGACCAGGTCGTGCTGGCGCCGGACTACCTGATGGTGACCCCGGCCACGAGCATGGACGACATATATGACCGTTTGAACGAAGCGGCGGCCAAGGGATCGAAACTCATCCTCTTCGCGCCACCCATCGGGCTTGACAAGCACCCGGTCGATCCGCTGGCATATATCATCGTTCCCGAGGACGTTATGGGTCAAATGGCCGGCAACGACATCGCCACGATGGCGTGCAACGAGAAGCGTGATCCTGTCAATCTGGCGATGTTCCACGGCATTCCGACCAGCGAAATCGGCAAGCTGCGCAGCGCCGGGTTCCGTGAAGCGATCACCAAGGGGCTTGAAGAATGCGGCATCACGCTGAACATCGTGCGTGAGGAATTCACCAATTTCAGCCGTGAGCTTGCCTTCCGCACGATCGACCCGGTCATGACAGCGCATCCCGAAATCAATGTGGTGTTCGGGGCAAACAGCAATACCGCGCTTGGCATCATGGAAGGGCTGCAGGCAATCGGAAAGTCGCCTGGCGCTGACGGAATCTGGATTGCTGGCCAGGGTGGCCAACTCGACGAGCTGGCAGCGGTTTGCCGCGGCGAAATCATGACCGTTCCATTCCGCGACCCGCGGAAGATGTCGGACATCGCGCTGCAGGTCGTTCAACTCGACCTCGCAGGCAGGAGTTCAGAAATCCAACCCGTCTATCAGACGCAGCTGGTTCCAATCACCAATTGCGACCAGATCTTCGAAACCGTGCCGCGCGCGATGCTGGAATCGAAAGGGTTCCGGCCCCTGATCCCCGAAGAGATGTGGCAGGAATGACGTGTCGGGCGCACCTTGGGTTTCCTGGGTGCGCCCCCAACAGCAAAGAGCAAAAGGTCAGTGATCCATCCCTGCGAGGAAGGGCTTGAGGGGCGGAAGCCTCGGAGGTTCATGCTGATCAGAATGAGAAGGGGGACCATCATCCGATCCACCCTGAACCATGCGTCCAAGATCGATCCCGGCGTGCTTCCTCAGCAACGGGCACAGACGCCACCTCGACACGACACGGCAAAAGGAGAACGAAAAAATGCATGAAACACAAGACTTCGCATTCCTCCCCCATCTGAAGGAAGGGGTATCCTGCGAGGCGGACAGATGACGGCGACGACACCCGTACTCGAACTGGTCGAGGTCACCAAGCATTTCGGGGCCATCAAGGCCGTCGACGGCGTTTCCTTCGCGGTGATGCCCGGCGAATGCGTCGGGCTGGTCGGCGACAACGGGGCTGGAAAGTCCACGCTTGTGAAGATCATCTCAGGGTATCATCCGCAGACCTCCGGCAGCATGCAGATCCAGGGCCAGAGAGTGTCCTTCGCCTCGCCCAGCGACTCTCGACAGCACAAGATCGAGACCGTCTATCAGGACTTGGCCTTGGTCGAGCAACTGGATGTCGCGGCGAATTTCTTCCTTGGCCGCGAAAAATACACCGGTTGGGGGCGCTTGCTCCGGTATCTTGACAGGAAGGTCATGCGAAGTCAGGCGCGCGAAGAGTTGCAGCGAATCGGCATTTCGATCCCGAGGATGAGTGCGACAGTCAGCGAGTTGTCCGGCGGACAACGCCAGAGCATCGCGATCGCGCGGAGCATCTTCTGGGGCAGCGAGTGCCTGATCCTGGACGAGCCGACGGCCGCCTTGGGCGTCAAGGAGACGAACGCCGTGGCTGAACTCATCGAGCGTGTCATTGCGTCGGGTGTCGCTGTCGTTGTCGTCGCCCACGATATCGATCTCATCACCAAGCTCAGTTCGCGCATCGTCGTCCTGCGACAGGGCAGGGTCTGGTCGCGACTGAAGACGGATGAGGTGTCGGCCGCCGACATCGTGCATCACATCACCGGAATGGCACGCGCGGCATAGACCTGACCCTGATCCCGGGACGTGTCCGGGCCTGATTCCGGCTCCATTCCCCGTGGGGATCAATGGCGAATCTGAGGAAGCCGCCGATCCTTGCCAGGCTTACGGACCCGGACCTCGAGATGGCCCGATTCCACTTCCCGGCCGCGGACGGAGCGACGCCAAGGCTGGAGGCTGCTGCGCGGCAGGTCTCGCTTGCCCGCACTGCCGCGACGACACGCATGCGAAGACCGGTCGATCGGGCTTTGGGCATTCCGGGGGTCTCCCGACCGCGATGCGCACATCGAATCAGACCTCCGGCCCACAGGGAATTCCCAATGGTTCCAAGGAGGTCGGACACGCACCAAGGACTCCGTCCCTGGCCGGACGGGTCCAGGGACGTTGCCGGGGTGTTGCTCGAGGTGGATCACAAGACGCGAGATCAGGATGTCCGAAGCTGCCTGATGTCCCAGGCAAGGACAAGATCAACGCGTAGTGCGCCCGGCGACCCATACCTGCGCGACCGCTCGATCGTCTCCCATCATGATCGTTGGAAAGAGCGTTTCCCAGAAATCCTCCGCACGGCTCGCGCGCTGCGCGATCGCCGCGGTCGAAGCGAGATCAAGGGCTATCAGATCAGCCTCGAGACCGGGGGCAAGCGTGCCGATCTTCCCGTCGAGACGCATTGCGCGGGCGGATCCCGCCGTGGCCAGCCAGTAGAGCTGCGCCGGATGCAGCGCCGCGCCACGGAGCTGGGCGATTTCGTAGGCGGCGGCCATCGTGCGCAGCATCGAGAAGGACGAGCCTCCGCCGGTATCCGTCGCCAATGCGATCCGCATGCCGCATGCAGCAAGGCCGGTCAGGTCAAAGAGACCCGAGCCGATGAACGTGTTGGATGTCGGGCAATGCACCACCGATGCGCCGGTTTCCGCGATCCGGGCGCGTTCGCGTTCGGTCAGGTGGATCGCATGACCGAACAGGGCGCCTTCTCCGACAAGCCCGTGCATCTCGTAGGTTTCGAGATAGTCCCGGGCTTCAGGGTGCAAGCTAAGCGCCCATTCGACCTCGTCGGTCTGTTCCGAGAGGTGGGTCTGCATCACGCATTCAGGATGCTCGGCCCATAGGGCACCGAGTGCTTCAAGCTGTTCGGGCGTTGACGTCGGCGAAAAGCGCGGCGTTATCGCGTAGCCGAGACGGTCCACGCCGTGCCAGCGTTCGAGCAGCCGCTTGCTGTCGTCATGGCTTGACTGGACCGTGTCTCGCAGGTCTTCAGGCGCGTTCTGGTCCATGCATGTCTTTCCGGCCATGGCGCGGAGCCCGCGTTTCCGGGCTTCGACGAAGAACGCTTCGACGCTTTCGGGGTGGATCGTGCAAAAGGAGCAGACAGTGGTGGTGCCGTTCATGAGCGTCAGGTCAAGATAGCGCTCGGCGGTCTCGCGGGCGTAGTCTGCGTCGGAAAAGCGTGCCTCCTCCGGAAACGTGTAGGTGTTCAGCCAGTCCACAAGCCGCTTGCCCCAGCTCGCGATGATCGCGGTCTGGGGGTAGTGCGCATGGGAATCGACAAAGCCGGCGGTCAGCAGTCGTGAGCCCATGTCGGTGACGATCGCGTCCGGATGTGCGTGCTGAAGGTCGTCGGCTGGCCCGACCGCCGCGATCAGCCCGTCCTCGATGAGCACCCCTCCACGTGGTTCGTGAATTGCGGCCTCCGCCACGGGCACCTTGAAGGGATCGTCCGCAAAGGTCAGGGTCTGGCCCAGGATCAGCGTCTTGGCCGTCACAACGCGGGCCCGAACATCGCAGTGCGACTGGTGCATGGCGGTGGTCGCCAGGTCGTGCATCCGTGCAGTTGTCGCCGCAATTCGGTGCCAGAACGCCAATTGCCGAAACGGAGCTTGGCAGCGCCGGGAAGTCGCTGGCAGGTCGGCACCGCCCCGATCACGCCTCGGCCTCCATTTCGGTATCCACCGCCGAAGATTCGGACAGCCATTCGGCGGCAAATCCAACGGCAACTGCCTGCGGGTGCTTCCCCAGTGCCGGGTTCCCGATCGGGCACTTGATTCGTGAGATCTGCGCGTCCGAGTGCCCGAGCGACCTGAGCCGTGACCGGAAGCGCGCCCACTTGGTTCCCGAGCCTATCAGTCCGGTCGCGCGGAAGCCGTGGCCGAGCAGCTGGTGGCAGACTTCGAGGTCGAGCGCATGGGAATAGGTCAGTATCAGGTGCTCGGCATCGCAGGGAGCGTGGCGGACGGCAGTTGCCGGGTTGGCAGCCAGGAGCTTCGTGACGCTGTCAGGGATTTCGTCTGGGAACCGGTCGGCCCCAGTGTCAACCCAAGTGATGGCAATGCCCGGGAGGGGTGCCGTCACTTCGACAATCGCGCGACCGACATGGCCGGCCCCGTAGATCCAGAGCGGCCGGAGGTGCGGTGCGACCGGCTCGATCAGCCACCCCGATTGGCAATGCGTTTCGGCGGGTGCCCCCGCGTTGCGGCTGCGGGCGGCTGCGCGCTGCAGAGCGAGCGGCCGGTCCGCCTGTCCCGTGACGCGGCGCAGGTAGATGTCGCCGGGCAATTCGGCAAGACGCGCCTTGTCATAGATTTCGGTGGCCAGCACGACAGCACCGCCGCAGCATTGGCCGAGCGCAGGACCGAGGGGCCGTGAGACGAGTGAGTCCTTGCCCTCTGCAAGGGCCTCGCGCGCATGGGCCAACGCCTCGAATTCAAGGGCACCGCCGCCGATCGTGCCCGATTGGCCGTCCGGCCAGACCAGCATCGCGGCACCCTGCTCGCGTGGGGCCGAGCCCTCGACGGTCGCCACGACGACACGGGCAACACTGCCGTGCTCCGCTACTGCTTGCTCAAGACCTCGCATATCCATGCTCATGGTGTTCTAATCCGGTTCATTGCGTTCAAGAGCCGTTCGGGCGTTGCCGGTGCATCAAGCGCGGGATAGGGGGCTCCGCAAGCGGCCACCGCGTCGGACAACGCAAGAAACGCCGAGATGCCCAGCATCAGCGGCGGCTCGCCGACCGCCTTGGAGCGATGGATCGTCTCTTCGGCGTTCCGTCCCTTGGACCACAGCGACACTTTGAAGATGTCGGGCCTGTCGGAGCAGGCCGGAATCTTGTAGGTCGACGGCGCATGGGTGAGGAGACGGCCCTTCTGGTCCCAGACCAGTTCCTCCATGGTCAGCCACCCTGCGCCCTGAACATACCCCCCTTCGATCTGTCCGATGTCGATTGCCGGGTTCAGCGACGCGCCGGCGTCATGCAGGATGTCGGTGCGCAGAATGCGGTTTTCGCCGGTAAGCGTGTCCAGCACGACCTCGCTCACCGCTGCACCATAGGCGAAATAGTAAAATGGCCGACCTCTTCCCTTGATCCGGTCCCACTGGATCCGGGGCGTTCGGTAGAATCCGGTGGCTGACATGCTGACGCGCCCTTCGTAGCACTCCCTTGCCGCTTCGGCGAAGCTCATTTCATCGGCACCGGCTTGTACCTGTCCTGCGCGGAACTGCACGTTCTGCGGCTTGATCTGGCGCGTTTCAGCCAGATGTGCCGCCATGCGTTCGCGGATCTGGTCGCAGGCGGACTTTACGGCCATGCCATTGATGTCCGATCCTGAAGAGGCGGCCGTGGCAGACGTGTTCGGCACCTTTGCCGTGTCGGTGGCAGTGACTTTGACGCTTGCCGGGGGCACAGAAAAGCTGCTCGCCGCGACCTGCGCCACTTTCTGGAACAGGCCTTGCCCCATTTCGGTGCCGCCGTGATTCATGTGGATCGAACCGTCATGGTAAACATGCACGAGCGCCCCTGCCTGGTTGAGATGCGTCAGCGTGAAGGAGATGCCGAACTTGACCGGTGTCAGGGCGATGCCCTTCTTCAGCACGGGACTGGAGGAATTCCATTCAGCGATCGCGGCGCGGCGGGCGCGATAGACCGATGTTTCCTCCAGTTCATCGACCATCTCATGCAGCACGAAGTCCTCGACGGGCATGTGGTAAGGCGTGGTCTGAAGTGCCTTTCCGGCAGGGTCTGGTGCGCTCGGCGTGCTGCCTGCCGAGACCTGCCCGGCAGCGGAATAGAAATTGATAAGGCGAACATCGAGCGGGTCGATGCCGAGCTTGTGAGCGACATGATCCATCACCCGCTCAATGCCGACAATTCCCTGCGGGCCGCCAAATCCGCGGAACGCTGTTGCAGACTGGGTGTTGGTCCTCAGCCGGTGCGATGTGATCCGTGCCGTTGGCAGGAGATAGGCGTTGTCGGCGTGGAGCATGGCGCGATCGGCGACAGGCAGCGAGAGATCCTGGGCCCAGCCGCAACGACAAAATTGGATGAAATCGACACCGGCCAACCGCCCAGCGCCGTCGAATCCGGCCCGGTAGTCGATGCGGAAGTCGTGGCGCTTGCCGGTGATCATGATGTCGTCGTCTCTGTCGTAGCGCATCTTGCAAGGGCGTCCCGTTGCACGTGCTGCAACGGCGCAGGCGATGGCGACCGCATTGGCCTGGCTTTCCTTGCCGCCGAATCCGCCGCCCATGCGTCGCACCACGACCTGAACGGCATGCATCGGCACACCGAGCGCGTCGGCGACCTTGTGCTGGATCTCGCTCGGGTGCTGCGAGGAGCAATGCACGATCATGTCGCCGCTGTCCTGCGGCAACGCGAGCGCGGCATGGCCTTCGAGGTAGAAGTGTTCCTGCCCACCCATCTCGACCGAACCTTCGACGACATGCTTGGCCGCGGCGAGAGCGGCGTCAACGTCACCCTTGAGATAGACGCGCGGCCCTTCCTCGAAGCGGCTGTTGGCGGCGAGTGCGTCGTCAATTGAGAGAATCGCGGGCAGTTCTTCGTAGCGGACATTGCCAAGACGCGCTGCCTTGCGGGCAGCTAGATGCGTTTCTGCGGCAACGAGAAAGAGCGGTTGCCCGAGGTAGTGGACCTTGCCTTCGGCGAGAAGCGGTTCGTCATGTACGGATGACGAGGCGTCGTTGGCAAACGGCAGGTCGCTCGCGGTCAATACCGCGACTGTGCCCGCTGCGGCGCGTACGTCTCCAAGCCCCAGTTGCGTGATGCGTCCATGCGCCACCGAACTGATGCCGAAGGCGAGCGAGAGCGTGCCGTCCGGCACCGGGATGTCGTCCACGTAGTGCGCGGCACCGGTGACATGCAAAGCCGCTGCGTCATGGGGCAGGGCGGTGCCGGCGCTCATGGGGCAGCCTCAAGGACATTCGTCTCGGTGCCCTGGTCTTCCAGAAAGGCGCGCGTGAGCAGGTTGCGGGCCGCTTCGAGTCGGTAGGCGGCCGATGCACGCAAGTCGGTGAGCGGCGTGAAGTCCTTTTCCCAAGCGTCTCGTGCGGCCCTTATGGTGGCCTCGCTCCATTCCTTGCCGGAGAGTGCGTCCTCGACGTGCCGGGCGCGTTTCGGAATGCCTGCCATGCCACCGAAGGCGATTCGTGCCTCTTCCACTGTCCCGCCCTGGACACGGATGTTGAAGCAACCGCATACTGCGGAAATGTCTTGGTCGAACCGCTTGGACAGCTTGTAGCATTTCAACCGGTCAGCCTGGCGCGGGAAGCTCACCGCCTCGACGAATTCGCCGGGCGCGCGATCCTGGACGCCGTAGTCAAGGAAGAAGTCTTCAAGCGGCAAGTCCCTGCGATCGTTGCCGCGCCTGAGGTGCAGCGTTGTGCCGAGCGCGATCAGCGCCGGCGGGGAATCTCCGACGGGCGAACCGTTCGCGATGTTGCCGCCGATCGTTGCGGCATTCCGGACCTGCACCGAACCAAAGCGCCGGATCAGTTCGCCGAGATCGGGATGCATGTCGCCGATCATGTCGCCCACCTCGGAGAACGTGGCCATGGCTCCGATACGGACCGTCTTCGGGCCGGCATCGATGGCCTTGAGATCCTGGATGCCGCCGAGAAAGAGGAACCGTTCGGGTTCCTTCAGGGCCTTGGTGACCGTGAGTCCAACATCTGTCGCGCCGGCAACGAGCACTGCGTCGGGATGCGAGGCGTAAAGGGCCGCCAGTTCGTCCGCGCTTTCAGGTGCAAGGCCGGATGCGGCACCGTTGGCGCTCCTCGTGACGGCAACAGGCAGCGCGCAGTCTTCGGTGATCCAGTTTGGGACGGGTTCCGATGCCGCATCCTCGGCGGCACGCACAATTGGAGCATAGCCGGTGCAACGGCAGAGGTTTCCGGCGAGTTGGACGTCGAAGTCGCGCTTTCCGTTCTTGTGCGCGCAGGCCATGGACACAACAAATCCCGGAGTGCAGAAGCCGCACTGAGAACCATGGTGCCTGATCATCGCCTTCTGGACCGGATGAAGCGATCCGTCCGGCCCGGAAACGCCTTCGACGGTGCGCACGGCCTTGCCGTGAAGCTGAGGCAGGAACAGAATGCAGGAATTGAGGGTTCGGGTGCCGTTCCCGTCGGACACCATGACCGTGCAGGCCCCGCAATCACCTTCGTTGCAGCCTTCCTTCGTGCCGGTCAGGCCGCGGTCTTCGCGAAGCCAGTCGAGCAGGGTGCGAGTCGCGGGGACGCCATTCAGTTCCACCCGCTCTCCGTTCAGGAGAAACACAATTTCGCGCATCGCATGCCCGACGCCGCTTTCTGTTCCTGCGGTTGGTTCCGCGCACCTCCGTCCCGATGCGGCGTAAAGCCGGAGGCCTCCTGTCGGCCACCAAGCAAAGCCTTGAACTTGCTGCTTTGCAAGCCTTGATTTGGCCTTTTGTTCAGGTGCGGTTCACGCCAGCGAAGGCTGGGATGCGTGATCTGGCCGCCGATTCGTGGTGAATGGCGATGTCCTCCGAACGGGAACTACAATTTTTTGCCTTCAGCGCGCGAGAAGATCGCAATCGGCAACCCCGCTTCCTCCAGCATCGTCGCACCGGCCCGGAAACTGTCGTCCAAGGCGCCATCGGCTTCCGGAATTGGCGGGCAGACCAGTGTGCCAATGCCGGACTGGATGATCGCGCGGCTGCAGTCCGCGCACGGAAATCGGTTCACGTACAGGGTGGCTTCGGACAAGGAGACACCGACACTTGCGGCATTGTATATTGCATTGCGTTCGGCGTGCTCGAACCAGTAGAATTTCTCGCCGCTCTCCCTGTTGAATCGACTTGGGTCGTGGCCCTGCACGCCGCGCGGAAACCCGTTGTAGCCCGTCGAGAGGATCACATGCCTGGCATCGACGATGACGCAACCGACTTGGAAATGGGGATCTTCCGACCATTCGGAGACATGATCGCACAATCCCATGAACCGGGTGTGCCATAACCGTGAGTCCGCCATCCTGAGCTATCTCCCCAATCTGCTGGCTGCCGCCGCGGCCAAGTGAATTTCCGGAGCAACGGTGCCAGGCATTTCGCCCCCATGTTCGCCGCACAGATCCTTGCCGCACACGAGAGGCGAGGGAGCCGGCGAGTCAAGCCGACTTCCTTGCCAGCCTGTGTCAGCAGTCAAATTGCGCCCGGCCTGCAGCGGAGTTCCCGTCATCGGGACGCGTTCGGCAGAATCTTGCCAGCTGCCGGAAAGTCCCGAATCGCTGCGGGGTCCTTTAGCGGCGTGTCGCCTCGCGACCAGCCGCCGGGCTGATCCAGTTCACCGTCCGCATTGCGGAAAGGATCGCCGTTGAGCTTGAGAAACCGCGTGTCCGCCGGAGAGACTTCATCATCATATCGAATCGCATCCACTGGACAGATGCTTTCGCACAAGCTGCATTCGATGCACTCGGTGGGGTGGATATAGAACATCCGCTCGCCCTCGTAGATGCAGTCGACCGGGCATACTTCGGTGCATGTCCCGTCTTTCACGTCAATGCATGGGGATAGTATGACAAGAGCCATGTCCTACCTTCCGCGCCAGATCGGTGTCCGCTTCTCCCGAAACGCCACCACTCCCTCGATGGCGTCCTCCGACGAAAGCGCATTCAGCAACTCGTCGCTGTGACGTGTGTAGGCTTCGTGGACCGGCAAATGTGCCGTCCTGCGGACCACGGCCTTGATCGCTTTCAAGCTCAGAGGCGCGCAGGAGAGGACATCCGCAACCCAACGCTCGGTTTCAGCGTCCAGGTCGTCAGGACGAACGACGGCATTCACCACTCCGAGGGCGGCCATTTCCCTTGCGGAGGCGCGCCGGCCGGTTAACATCATCCCCAAAGCAATGTTGCGGGGCAGGACTCTTGGCAGCATCACCATGCCGCCGTCGAGTGGGACGCGCCCGACCTTCGCCTCCGGCAATGCAAACGAAGCCGTCTCGGACGCGATGACGATGTCGCATCCGAGCACCATCTCGAATCCCCCGCCCAGAGCCAGGCCGTTGACGCGAGCGATCACGGGCACGGACATTGATGCTCTCAGCGATATGTCGCGGAATTGGTCCTCGATTGTCTTTCGCCAATACGCCACGCCGTTCGGTCCGCCGGCATCCTTGAGGTCGGCTCCGGCGGAGAACGCCTTGTCGCCAGCACCGGTCAGTATGACGCAACGGATGTCGGCATTCCCTTCGATCTCGTCCCAGATTGCGGCAAGACTGTCCGCCGCCGCCCGGTCAATCGCGTTCATGCGTTCCGGGCGATTGATTGTCACGCGGGCAACGTGGCTGGAAATATCCAGTTCAATGCTCATTGGGCAAGGTCCCTTGCATGAGCAATCGTCGCCAGCTCTTCCAGAACGTCGTCCGTGTGCTCTCCAAGAAGCGGCGGCTTGTGTCGAACGATCAACGGAGCATCACTCAGGTGCACGGGCGATCCGACGAAATTCACCGGTCCATGGCAGTGCGTCTGGATGGAGATCAGCATCTCGTTGATTGCGGTTTGCGGGTCGTCAAGCGCTGCCCCGAGATCACGCACCGGCGCGCAGAGCAGATCATGTTCCTCAAGCCTTCCCAGCCAATGCTCCGTCGTGTTTGTTGCCAGAGCCGACTGGAAGCGCTTGTGGAGATGCGCCTTCGCTTTCCTGTGGCTTGCCAGGTCCGGATATTCCGGGGAAAGGTCGTCGATACCGAGCGCGCTGCATATGTCCTGCAATGGATTTGCCTTGAATGCGCCAACGATGACGAGCGCACCGTCCATAGTTTCAAACAGTCCTGTCAGGGGCATTGCGGCCCAGTTCAGGACTTCGCCATGCGCGTTCCATTGCGCGGCTTCCTGCATCTGCATCGCGATCATGCTGTCGTAGAGCGAGACCTGGACCTTCTGGCCGCGGCCGGTCCGTTCTCGCTGAAGAAGCGCGGCCAGCACGCCTTGGACAAGATGCATCCCGGCCGTGTAGTCGCAGAGCGTAGTGGGATAGATCGAACGCGGTACCGAGGGGTCCGAGGTCTTTTCCATCACGCCGGTCAGTGCCTGGGCGAGCACGTCCTGCCCGCCCTTGTGCGCATAAGGACCGGTCGAGCCAAATCCCGTCCCGGAAGCGCAGATGATGCCTGGGTTGATTGCGCTGAGAGTCTCGTAGCCCAGGCCGAGTCTCTCCATGACTCCGGCCCGGAAGTTGTCGACGACAACGTCCGCAGTCTGCACGAGTTCATGGATTGCTTTCCGCCCCGCGTCTGACTTCATGTTGATCACAACCGATCGCTTGTTGCGGTTGAGCGAGCCGAAGACAACGTTGTTCTGATCTTCCTTTGACACGCCGCCGAAGAACTGGCGCGAAAGGTCGCCCGAACCTTGACGTTCGATCTTGATCACGTCTGCGCCGAAATCGCCCAGCATCTGCGTTGCGCACGGTCCCAGCATTACCTGGGTGAAGTCAATGACGCGCACGCCGCTCAAGGGAAGCAAGCGAGCGCTTGCATCGGGCAGGGTCTTCATTTTGCCACCATTGGTTCTTCGACCAACGCGTTCGGGGAAGGGATGTCGCCCGGGTCGGCGCCCTGAGCCCGCATCCTCTTCTGGATGTCGCGATAGTTCACGCGTCGCAGTGCCGTGTCTCCCTTGATCGCCAGCGCCGCTGCGATCCCTGCGGCCTCGCCTTGCGCCATGCAGGGCGGAATCTCGCGCGAGAGCTTCTGGGCTTCGCTTTCGACCGAGTAGTGGCGGCCCGCCACGATCAGGTTGTCAATGCCCTTGGGCAGCAAGGCACGGTAAGGCGTGTAGTAGTCCCGTCCGCGACAGACCGTGTCCCGGAAATGGCGTCGCGACGCGATGTCATCCTTTGTCACTACGTACTCGCCCTGAAGCAGACGGGTCTGGCGTATGCCCATTTGCTCCGCCGCCCCCAGCATCTTGGCGTTCTCGAATCCCGGCAGGTTTGCACGGGCGAATTTCAGGAGATTCATCATGCGATCGCGGCCTTCATGCTCGGCCGCAACCATGTGCTCGACCGAGATGCCGTCGTATCCGGGCATGTGCGGACAGTTGCACCAGACGACACCCGGCAACGGGGTCTTCAGCCACCACATGCCCCAGGCTCCGCCGATTTCCCGCCGTGCGGCGCGGTCGAGCTTTTTGTACTCTTCGGGATTGGCGTATTCGAACGCCTCCGCCCTGTCGGTGTCCACGTCGCAAAGCCGGAACACGGTCGTCACGATGTATTGGCCTTCGACATGGGATGCGCCGGCGGCAATGCCGACATCCAGATCGCCGGTTGCATCGACCACAACGGCCGCGCGAATGACCTGGCGACCGGTCTTGGTCTGGACAATCACGCCTCCGATCCGGCGGTCGGCGACGAGCGCGTCGGAAAACCAGGAATGCAGCCTGAGATTGACACCCGTTTCCCGGACGATGTCCAGGCTCACCCGCTTCCACGCGTCGGGATCAAACGCCACCGCGTGGATGATCGGCTGCGGCATGCCGGCCTTGTGGAAGTCTATGCAGCCCCAACGCGACCACTTCCGCCACATTTCCCAGTTGGTCTGGCAATCCTCAGGCGGCGGATAGACCGCGGCGTCCTGACGCTCCATGCGCTCCACGAATTCGGTCACGAGGCCCGTGGTGACGATTTCGTTTCCTTCGTTGACCATGTCGTCAAGGACCAGCACCATGCCGCCCGATGCCATCCCGCCCAGGTGGTGATAGCGTTCCAGCAGCGTGACGCGGGCGCCGTTCCTGGCGGCGGATGCAGCGGCACACACGCCGGCTGACCCGCCTCCGACCACCAGGACATCCGTATCGTCCACGACGGGAAGCTGCTCTCCGTCGATCTGTTGCAGGGTGTTCTCTCGTTGCGTCATTGGTATGCTCCCTCGTTCACGATTCGTCGGCTCGGCGCCTACCAGCGCACCACCAGTTTCTCGGCGATGGTCACCAAGGCGAAGAGCATCACGGACAGCCCGGACGACAGGAAGACCGTCGCGTAGAGAAGCGATGACCGGAAGTTGAACGTGCTGTCGATGATCAGCGCTCCAAGGCCCAGGTTTGCACCGATCCATTCGCCGACGATCGCTCCGATGACGCAGGTCGTCGCGGCGATCTTCAGCGCGGAGAAGAGGAACGGCAGCGAAGACGGCAGGCGGATCTTCCAGAAGACTTCGGATTTCGATGCCGACAGGATCCGCGCCAGTTCGAGCGTCTCCGGGCTGACTGCCTGCAGGCCACGCACCATGTTCACCAGCGTCGGGAAGAAGCAGATCAGCGCGGCAATCACGACTTTCGCCGTAAGTCCGGCGCCAAAGATCAGCACGAGGATCGGTGCGATGGCGAGAATCGGGATCGTGTTGACGAAAACGGCGATCGGAAAGAACGCCCTTTCGACGGTTCGGCTGTGCACGAAGGCGACCGCGATCAGGATTGCAGCCATGTTTCCGAACAGGAATCCCATGATGCTCTCGTAGAAGGTGGGCCAGAAGTTTCTCAACAATAGAGGCCACTGCTCGACCATCGTCCGGCCCACGTCACTGGGGGCCGGCGCAATGTAGGTCGGCACCTGGAACATGCGGACTCCGGCTTCCCAGATCAGGAAGAGGCCTATCGCGGTGCCGACCGGGATGGCATGTCCCAGCAGACGTCGGCGGGCGGAGGCGGCCACGCCTGTCTGTCGAGGAAGTCGGTCGGCATCTCTTTGCGGCATGACAATGCCGCCGGAGCGTCCGCGAACCGTAACCATCAAGAATGTTGGGCTGAACCAACGCCGGAACTTCCGGTTGTCCGCACTTGTTTCGGGAGGCGGCGAATCGCTGCGGTCCGCTCCAGACATCAGTCTGCCTCCAGCAGCCGGCGCAAATAGGCCGTGTACTTGGTGAATTCCTGTGTGTCGCGGACCTTGATGGCCCTGGGTGAGGGGATGTCGATGTCAACGATTTCCCTTAGCCGACCGGGGTTCGTCCCCAGCATCAGGACCTTCTGTCCAAGGAAGACGGCTTCCGGAATGGAATGGGTGACGAACAGGATCGTCACGCCGGTTTCCTCCCAGATCTGGAGAAGCTGCAGGTTCAAGTGATCGCGCGTCATCTCGTCAAGCGCGCCGAATGGCTCATCCATCAGAAGCAGCTTGGGCTGGCAAACAAGTGCGCGTGCGATCGCCACGCGCTGCCGCATGCCGCCGGAAAGCTCACGGGGCAGTGCGTCCTCTCGACCTTGCAGGCCCACAAGCGCCAGAAGCTCCTTGGGTGATCGGTCGCTGACGGGGATCCTGATGTTTCGCCGGCGGCCGATCTCCAAGGGCAATTCGACATTCTTCAGAGCTGTTCGCCATGGGAGGAGAGTCGCGTCCTGAAAGACGAAAGCGAACTCGCGCGCGAGGCGCGCCTCTTCCGTCGACTTGCCCAAAATGGAGACCTCGCCTGACGCAGCCGGAACGAGGTCGGAAACAAGGCGCAGCATTGTCGACTTTCCGCAGCCCGAGGGACCAAGAATCGTCCAGAAAGCGCCTTGTTCCAGTTCAAGGCTGATGTCCTGCAGTGCAGTGAAGCTGCCGAAACGCACCACCGCATTGCGCAGGACCGCCGCGTAGTCGCGCGCAGTGCCTGCAGGATCAGCAACGCTCACCAAGGCTACCCGAGCTTCGGCCGCGCATCCGCGGTGGCCTCAAGGATTTCCAGCGTCATGACGCCCTCAAGTTCAGGCACTCCGTTCGCAAACTGTCCCAGCTGATTGTAGATGTCGATCTGTGCCTGCCAGTTCTCGCGGGTCATGGATCCCCAACCGTTCGCTGCCGTTTTGTCATTGAAGGAATAGCCGATCACGAGGTCAACGGCCTTGAGTTCTGAATCGCGGTCAAGATTGGGATACCGCTCGACCAGGTAGTCAACTGCACCTTCCGGATTGTCGTGGACCCAGCCCCACCCGCGTGCGATCGCGCGGATGGTCGCCTCCACCCTGTCACGGTTCTCCGAGAGCACCGAGTCCGTGGTGTAGTACGGGTTTGCATAAAGCTGAATTCCGGTGTCCCAGAGCGCCATGTCGACCCTTTCGTCTCCAAGGATCGACAGCGCGTTCACATTGGTCTTCCAGCCGGTAACGACATCTACCTGTCCGGTCATGAGCGGTCCCATGTCGCCTCCCATGACAGAAACCTCGATGCTGTCCTCGGAAATGCCGTTCTTGGCGAGAAGCGCCCGCAACAGGATCCGGGCGGTTCCCTGCGTCGCCACCTTTTTCCCGACAAGGTCAGCGGGCACGCGAACCGGCGCCCGCTCCAGTGAGAAATACGTGAACGGATGCTGCTGATAGCCAGCGGCGACGCACTTCACCGGGATGCCTGCCGAGCGGGCAAGCATCAATGACGGGCTGGAGGAAATGGAACCGAAGTTGTTTGCGCCGGACGCAACGGCCGCGACCCCGTCGATGTTCGGGCCGCCGGGCACGATTTCCAGCTCCAGCCCTTCGTCAGCGAAATAGCCCAGCCTGTCGGCCGCCACTTCGCCGAGAATGCCGTTCGATGCCAGCCAGCCAAGCTGCAACCGGATCTTGTAGGCATCAGCCGCGTGCCCAGGGGTCACCGAGATGAATGTCCCGGCACCCGTCAGACCACCCAGTGCAGCCAGCCCGCCCAGCACGCGTCTGCGTTCAATCATGTCCTGCGAATTCGCCATCTTGAGGTCCCCTTCTGTTCGGCGGTCGCTTTGCAGGCGACCATTGACATGAAGAAGGCTAGCAGTGCATGTTTTTTTGTATATGCAGCATGGCAGTGCATTTTTTGCATCAGTAGCTGAAGTCGGATGTCCAAATGATTCACTCAAAGTTCCTCGGGTATTTTGACGCCGTTGCGCGTCAGGGCTCGATTCGCAAGGCGGCGGCCGTCCTCAACGTGTGCTCGACAACGGTCACGCGGAAGCTGATGGATGTTGAACGGGACCTAGGCGTCAAGCTTTTGGACCGCACATCCGACGGCGTGGTCTTGACGGCAGCAGGTTCCATCGTCGTGGAACACTGCCGGAAGACCCTTTACGACTTCGAGCAGCTTCGCGCTGTCGTGGACGACATCCGTTCCGCCCGAAGCGGGCACATCCAGTTGATGGTCATCGACTCTGCCGCGCTGGGATTGGTGCCAGATGTTCTGCGAGAGTTTTCCGCTGACTATCCAGGCGTAACGTATTCGGTGACGACCGGCCAACCCGACGAGATCGTTGAGGCAGTCGCAGAAGGAACCGTTGACATCGGTCTTTCCTTCTCGAACGAAAATCACCCGAGCATCAGGTCCATATTCGAGAAGGCGGCGCCGATCGGAGCCGTGATGCGATCAGACCATCCCTTGGCGGAACGCACCGAACTCACCATCGGTGACCTGGAGAACTATTTGCTTGTGCGGTCGATCGATGGAAGGGGCCATCATTCACTCTTGGACGAGGCGATAGCGGGTGCGACCGCAAGCCTGTCCACGAAGGTGTTCACGGATTCCCTGCCCATTGCGAAGAAGACGATCGAAAGCGGCCAGGTAATCGGGCTCTATACCAAGCTGGGGTTCAGGGACGAAATCGATGCCGGCGCGTTGCGGTACCTGCCTGTGGCCAACGACTTTCTGAAGTCCCTCAACGTTGGGATTCTGATCTCGGCAAAGCGCTCGCTTTCGCCAATAGAGCACATGCTTGCCACGCAGATCGGGAAGGCGCTCACCCGTGCCCAACTGGACTACTGATATCCAGGCTTGCAGATGTTTGGTCCAGTTCGATCCACGTTCGCAGGATCAGGTATGTGCGACCGATTTGCCTAGCTCGCCGCCCTCAGGTTGTGCTTGCGGGCAATGAACTCCTTCGCTGTTTCGACGGCCACGGCTGCATCGCGGCAATATGCGTCCGCTCCAATGGCTCTTCCGAACTCCTCGTTCAGGGGTGCGCCGCCGACGAGCACGATGTAGTCGTCCCGGATGCCCATCTGCACCATGGTGTCGATCACGACCTTCATGTAGGGCATCGTGGTCGTGAGAAGCGCGGACATTCCCAGAATGTCGGCCTCTTCCTCCTGAAGGGTCTCGATGTAGTTTTCGACAGGGTTGTTGATGCCGAGATCCACGACCTCGAACCCGGCGCCCTCCATCATCATAGATACCAGGTTCTTGCCGATGTCATGGATGTCACCTTTGACGGTTCCGATGACCATCTTGCCCATCCTGGGAGCACCTGTCTCGGCCAGGAGCGGCTTCAGGATCGCCATGCCAGCCTTCATTG
The DNA here is from genome assembly GCA_022824315.1 of Silicimonas sp. Taxonomy (GTDB): domain Bacteria; phylum Pseudomonadota; class Alphaproteobacteria; order Rhodobacterales; family Rhodobacteraceae; genus JAJEFO01. The sequence goes on along the minus strand of JAJEAC010000165.1, from coordinate 78,002 downwards.
CATTGGCTGCAAGCAGCACTTCAGGCACGAACAGGATTCCGTCCCGGAAGTCGTCCCCGACGATCTTCATACCGCCCACAAGGGCCTCGGTCAGGACGCGGTAGGGCATCCAGCCGCGATCAAGCAGGATTCGAGTTCCTTCCTCGATCTCTTCCTTGAGGCCGTCGTAAAGGTCGTCATGCATCTGGAGGACGAGCTCTTCGTCGTCGAGTTCGCTCAGGACGATGTCGTCGTCTTCTTCTGCCATGACCCCATGCTCCGCAAAGAATTCTCAAGTCTTTCTGGTCTATTGGGGAATCGATGGCAATTGAACGCCAAATTGCGACTTTATGTTCTGCGCCTGCGACCTGCCACCACCTGCTGGTTGGCGGATCACTTGGGAATGGCACGCTCCTTGCCGCAATTCGGCGTTCTTTGATCCCTACAAGGAAAGGTCTGCACCTTTCTATGTTCCGCTCTCCCGGCACGACGTTGTGCATTGGCATGGCGACGTTTGGGCGGTCGAAAGATCGAGCAGGGCGAAAGCCGATCTGCGTCCCGCGGGATGTTCCACACGAAAGTCCGACGTTCAGGACATGTGCGTCCAACTGATGAAAGTTGAGCGCTTTCCGTGCATCAACCTTTCTTTGTATGCCCCCGTTCTGTCGCCGCGTGACGCATTTCGCTTTCCACTGCCTAGTGCGCTGATCAACCACTACTTCCTGTGCCTGATGCCTGCGCCGTTCGCCCGCGACAGCGGAAACATGCCGGTACGCGGCGAATCGCGGGAGGGCGGAAGATCCGCTCGAGGGGTGGAAATCAAACGTGGATGCTTCTGAGCCGGGGCAAGTCAAGAAATTTGGAGATCGAATTGCGGCGACGCCTTCTTCGGGGTAGGCCACGATGGTTCAGATTGCGAAATTCGACAAGGCGCTCATCGTGTTGGTATAGATCAAAGCAAGCCCGCCCATCGTGGACAATCAGCAAAATCTCCCTCAAGCCGCAGAAATCGCCATTGTTGGAGGCGGCATTGTAGGGTGCTGTGTCGCATATCACCTCGCAAAACTTGGCAAAACGGACATTGTCTTGCTGGAGCAGGGGCAGTTGAGCTGCGGCACAACCCGGCACGCAGCGGGGCTGGTTGGCCAGTTGCGTTCAAATCCTGCGATGACGAGCCTGTTTCGGTACTCGACGCAGCTCTATTCCGAATTGGAGACCGAAACAGGGCCGGCAACTGGGTGGACCCAGACCGGTTCGGTGACTGTGGCGCGCACTGATGACCGTATGACGATGCTGCTGCGGACGGCGGCGTCCGCACGGGCGCAAGGCGTGGACGTGGATGTGGACGTGGATGTCATCACTCCGGATGCGGCGAAGGACAAATGGCCCGTCATGCAGGTCGAAGATGTCAAGGGCGGGCTTTGGATGCCCGGCGATGGCAAGGCCAACCCCACGGACTTGACCCAATCGCTTGCCAAGGGTGCCCGCATGCGTGGTGCGCAGATCGCCTAAGGTATCGAAGTTCTGGACATACTGACCGAGAATGGCGCCGTCTCGGGCGTTGTCACCGATGAAGGTACAATCAAGGCTCAGATCGTCGTCAACTGTGCGGGCCAGTGGGCGCGAAAGGTTGGTCTGATGTGCGGTGTGGACGTGCCGCTGCATTCGGCTGAACATTTCTACATCGCCACCGAAACAATTGAGGGCGTGACACCTGATCTGCCTGTTCTGCGCGACCCCGACGGGCATATCTATTTCAAGGAAGAAACCGGCGGCCTGGTCATGGGCGGATTCGAGTCGGACGCGAAGCCTTGGGGGATGGACGGCATTCCGGACAAGTTCTTCCTCCAGCTTTTGGAAGACGATTGGGACCAGTTTGAGATCCTGATGGAAAACGCCTTGATCCGTGTGCCGAGCATGGCGCAAACCGATGTCCGGAAGGGACTGCGCCGTTCAAACGGGAGTTTTCCACATTTCTTGCGAGCCAGCAGCAGCTGTGGATGAGTTTTCCCGGGATTTCCCGCTATGCAAGGGTGGGGTCCCCCGCAAGTTGGACGGGTAAATTCAGCACCACCGTCGGCCCCGTTCCCGTATGTGCATTTCGTGGCAGATTCTCGCGTTCCAGCATGTGTCGCCTGAAGGCTGCACGAAGGAGCCGCTCGAATTCGGAGCGTGCAATGCGTGCGGCAAAGGGCAGTAACATTGTCGCGCCCGCGGTCCGGACCAGGAAGAACAAAAGGCTCATGTCGCTACCCCCAAAACGACAATGCCGCAAGCTACAACGCAAGCGGCTGCAAGACGGCTGGATTTCGGCCCCTCCTTGAGCCAAGTCACGCCAAGCAGCGCCGCAAAGATCACCGAGGTTTCCCGCAAGGCTGATACCGCCCCCAACGGCGCGAGGGTCTTGGCATAAAGCACGAGTGCATAGGCCGAACTGGAGACGACACCGCCGACAAACCCCAGACAGATCGTGCGCACAGGCAGGGCGCGCAGCCGGTCCATCCGGGTGGAGAAGATAAACCCTGCCACAAATATCTCAGCCGTGAACAAGAGCGCGATGTAGGTCAGCGCGTTGCCAGACATGCGCACGCCGACGCCGTCAGCCAGGGAATAGGCGGCAATGGTTATCCCCGTGATGAGAGCGGCGGCAATGCCCGCCCAGCTTGTCGTGGCCCCAAGCCCCGCAATGGACAGGATGCCGATGCCGAAAGACACCGCCAGAATGCCGAACCAGGCCATGAGTGGAAGGATCTCGCCGATCCAGACCTGCGCACCAAGCGCGACCAGCACAGGCGCGATGCCGCGCGCAATCGGATAGGCGACCGACAGGTCCCCGCTGCGATAGGCCAAGTTGAGGCACCAGTAATACCCCCAGTGAATGACCGTTGAGGCAATGATGTAGGGGTAGGTGCCTGTTTGGGGCAGGCCGGCAAGGGCCAGGATGACAAGTCCAGGTGCCGCATGCCCCAACGCGATCAGGCCCAGAACCATCAACCGGTCATTCGCGCTCTTTACCAGCGCGTTCCAGGTCGCGTGCATCAGTGCGGCCGTGAGAACGATGAAAATGATCAGGACACTCATGGGAAAGAACCGTGACCCGATGGGCCACGGTCCAGTGGCCGCGTTGTTCCCAATGGGATCAACGCGGCCAAGGCAGGGAGAATGTCTTGACCGTGGTGAAGAACTTCATCGCTTCGATGACGCCCTCCTTGACGCCATTGCCGCTGTCCTTGATGCCGCCAAAGGGTGACATCTCGATACGGTAGCCCGGTTGTTCCCATATGTTGACGGTGCCTACGTTCAGCCCTTCGATGTAGGCGTGCATCCGGTGGAAATTGTTGGTGCAGACGCCCGAGGACAGACCGAAATCAGTGGAATTCGAGATTGCCATCACCTCTTCGTCATTGTCCGGCACGCGCACGATTGGCACTATGGGGCCAAAGGTCTCCTCCATCACCAGTTCCGAGGCATGCGGCACCTTGTCCACGACGATGGGCGGCAGCAACGCACCCCGCCGCCCAGGGTGGTAAAGGATCTCCGCCCCTTCCTTTTCAGCTTGCAAGACGCGGCTTTCAAAGAGCTCGGCGGCTTCCTTGTGGATTACGCAACCTAGCTCGGTTTCCGGGTCTTGCGGATCGCCGAATTTGATCTTCCTGGCCTGCTCCAGCACCAGCGGCACGAATTGGTCCGCCACGCTTTCCTGCACGAGGATTCGCTTCACTGCCGTACAGCGCTGACCCGAGTTTCCGGTGGCGCCCGCAACAGCGATGGTCGCGGCCCTTTCGAGATCCGCCTCGCCCAAGTCATTGCAGATGATCAGCGGGTCGTTGCCGCCCAACTCAAGCGCGGAACGCTTGTATGCCGCCTTCGCAGCAATCAACTTGCCGACCGGTACGCCGCCAGTGAAGGTGATGATGTCGATATGCTCGTTGGTGATCATCTCGTCGCCGATATCCTGCGGCCAACCGGTCACGATCTGGAACATCTCGTGCGGAAGGCCGGCATCGTAAAGTATGTCGGCAAGCGTGATTGCCGTGAGTGGCGTCAGTTCGGTTGGCTTGCAGACCATGCAGTTGTTCGTCGCGATGGACGGCGCAATCTTGTGGCTGACCATGTTCAACGGGTGGTTGAACGGCGTGATCGCACTGATGGCGCGAACCGGCTCGCGCTTGGTGAATATCTTGCGATCCTTGCCATTGTGGGTCAGGTCACAGGAGAAGATCTCGCCATCGTCTTTCAGCGCCTCGGCGGCGGCAAACTGGAACACGTCCTGCGCGCGCTTGGTCTCGTAAACCGCGTGTTGGTGGCAGATGCCGAGTTCCAGCGTCAGCCATCTTGCCAGATACTCGCGCCGCTCTCCGATGATCTCGCCCGCATGTTTCAGGATCTTGCTTCGCTCGTAACGCGTGAGATTCGACTTGTAATTCGCCGCGATTTCAAAGGCCTTTGCCGCATGGCTGGCGTCACCGGCGGGCACATATCCTACAACCTCTTCCGTGTAAGGGTACTTTACCGGCACGGTGCTGTCGGCGAAGACCGCCTCTCCGCCGATGCGCATGCCTTCGTTGCGGATATCCAGATTTGTCATCTCGTTCATGCGGGGACCTCTTCCAATGCTGCGGCGGCGGTTGCGTAATGGAACGCGTCGAAATTGCGCAGGATTGGCGCGTTGGGCACGTCGATCACACGGTTGATGACAAAGGGCACTTCCTGCTCGGTCAGCCCGCCGTGACTGCGCAGGGGCTCGCCCAAGGCGGCCAGGTCGTGGCGGTCCTCAGAAGTGCCGATGGTCATGCTTTCGGTGCAGACCATAGTCAGATCTCCAATTCGGTCGGCGGGCAGTTCGTATTTCGCCACCGCTTCCTCGCGGGTCAGCACTTCCAGCATTTCCGGCAGGGCGGTGACCTTGACCTTGATCTCGTCCCGGTCCGCATCCTCAGGGAGATATGCGGTCGCAAATGAGCCAAGGGCGCCATGGTGTACGACATAGGGGTCGGTGATCGGCAGGATGACGCGGGTCGCGGACTCGCCCAGCCATTCGTCGAACACGTCCTGCATGTAGATAACGGACGGTTCCTTGGTCGAGGTGTCATGCTTGGGCTTCATGCCGTGATCGGCGGTTGTCACGATGGCTGCGCCAAGCGCGTCCAACTCGCCCAGGTAGCGGTCGAACATGGCGCAAAAGTCCTTTGCGCCCTGTTCGTTTGGCGCAAATTTGTGCTGCACATAGTCCGTAGTCGACAGGTACATCACGTCAGGCTTCATTTCTTTCAGGAGCTTCACGCCAGCTGCGAAGACAAATTCGGACAGATCGGTCGAATAGACCTCCGGCACCGGCATGCCCAGCCATTCGCTCGCATTGTCGACCCCGTGCTCGACCTTGGTGGTGTCGCCAGACCGTTCCGCCGAGAAAGCCACGGCGCGATCATCTTGAAACTTCAGGCCTGCGCCGAGCAGGGCACGCAGCTTGTCCTTGGCGGTGACAATCGCGACGCGGGCGCCAGCCTCGTGGAACTTCGAAAAGATGGTGGGCGCACGCAGGAAGCGGACGTCGTTCATCATCACTTCTTCGCCGGCATCCGGGTCGAAAAGGAAGTTGCCGCAGATGCCATGCACCGCTGGCGGACGGCCTGTGGCAATCGACAGGTTGTTCGGGTTTGTGAAGGACGGGATCACCGAGTGCGCCAGCCGGTCGGTCCCGGTCTCGCGGATTCGCTCGAGGTTCGGCATCAGCCCTTCGGCGATGGCGACCTTCAAGTATTCCGGGTCGCACCCATCCAGGCAGATGGCGATGGCGCAGGTTTTTGGCACAGGATAGGTGCGACCGTTTGCAACGACGGGGGCATTGATCGGCATGTTGTTCCTCAAGCGGCGAGTCTCTTGCGCTCTTCCAGCGCGGTCGTCGGCGGAGCTGCGGAGGCGACGCCCATGTGTTCGAGCGCCTCTTTCGCGGCGGCGACAACTGCCCGCATGACAGTTTCGTCCATCTGCCCGATACATCCGACGCGGAACGATTCCACAACCGTCAACTTTCCGGGATAGATTATGAAGCCCTTGTCCCTCATCAGATCGTAGAACCGGTCGAAGCTGAAGGCCGGGTCGGCGGGGCAGAAGAATGTGGTGATGATCGGGCTGAGCCAGCGGTCGGCCAGCAGGGTTTCAAAGCCCAGGCTGCGCATGCCTGCAACCATGACTTCGCGGTTGCGCATGTAGCGGGCGCCACGTCCGGCAACGCCACCCTCGGCCTCGTGCTGTTTCAGCGCTTCGACAAAGGCCGCAACAACGTGGGTTGGCGGCGTAAACCGCCACTGGCTGGTCTTCTCCATCGTGGCCCATTGGGCATGCACGTCCAATGACAGCGAGTGCGAGTTGCCCTTGGCCGCCTTGATCTCGTCCTTGCGCGCAATGACAAAGCCGAAGCCGGGCACGCCTTCAATGCACTTGTTGGCAGAAGAGGCAAAAGCTGTACATCCCAGTTCTTCCGGGTGGAGGGGGAGGGCGCCAAACGCGGACATGCTGTCGATCAGCAGCTTGCGGCCCCCGGCACGTGTGGCCTCGGCGATCTCTTCGATCGGGTTCAGGATGCCGGAAGAGGTTTCGCAGTGAATGGCGAACACATGCGTGATGTCTGGATCGTTTGTCAGAATGGCAGCGACTTCTTCGCCACGCGGCGGCAGATAGTCCCCTTTGTCGAGCAACACCTTCTTGCGTCCAAGATAGCCCATCGTCGTCGAAGCTCGCTGGCCATAGGCGCCATTGGCCAGAACAAGGACCTTGCCGTCCTGCGGAACAAAGGAACCCAACATTGCCTCGACGCAATAGCTGCCAGAGCCCTGAATCGGGACGCAATCATAGGCGTCAGACCCGCGTCCGATCAGGCCCAGCAGCCGAGATCTCAGATCGCGCGTCATGGCACGGAAGTCATCATCCCTGCTTCCCCAGTCCTTCAGCATGGCCTCTTTGGTGGCAAAGGAAGTGGTCAGCGGTCCCGGGGTGAGCAGATACCGCTCTCCCAGCCGTGGCGATTCCAGTTGCGGTGCCGTCATGTCATCACCCGTAATTGTTTCCGGTTCCGTTATGGTGAAGGAACTTGCATAAATAAAATCGTTAAATATTATCATTTAATAATTTTCATCGATACGTGAGCGATGCATGACCCATGCTCAGATCCGTGCGTTTCACTATGTGGCCTTGCTGGGAGGGTTCTCTCTTGCCGCCGAGGCTCTTGGCCTGACACAACCGGCAATCTCGGACCAAGTGCTGAGACTGGAAAGAGACAATGATGTTCTGCTGTTTTCCCGCATCCGGAAGAAGGTTGTCTTGACACCAGACGGTGAAGAGCTTTTTGCCAAGACCCGCGCGTATTTCGAAATGGAAGGCGAGATAAAGAGCCTGTTGTCTGAAACGGCAAACCGGATTGAGGAAGAACTGCGCATCATGGTCGACTCTGCCAGCCATGTCAGCAGCATCATTCACGGATTTCGGAAGACCCACCCTGGCGTTCGGATTGTCATCGCCTCAGGAAATACCGAAGAAATCGTTCAAAGGTTGAGATCTTTCGAAGCCGACATCGGCGTCATCGGCAGCGGGGAATCTTACGATGATTTCGAGGCGCTGTCCTTGTCAAGGAGCAAGTTGGTGGGGTTTGCGCGCCGGGACTATTTCCCGGCCGGAAAGCGGAGCATCTCGCTCGCCGAGCTGGCCGGTCTGCCGCTCGTCTTGCGCGAACCTGGCTCAAAGACACGGCAACAGCTAGAAGAGCTTGGCAAGGAGCGAGGCGTGACGCTTGATCCTGCGGTCGTTGCGGAAGGACGCGAGGCAGTTCGTGAAATCGTCGCCGCCAACGACGGTGTCGGCATCGTGTCCCGTGCAGAATTGGGCGAAGATCAGCGCATTCGCGCATTCGAACTTGAAGACATTGACCTGGAAATGCGGGAAACGGTGGTCCATTTGCGCCAGCGTCGCGATGTCAGGGTCATTCGCGAATTCATGCGAATGTGCCAATCCAGCGGCAGTGCAAACAGGTAGAGCCCTTCCGGCGAAATTCAGGCCGAGTAACCTTAACGAAATCCGGAGGAGCAAGGCCGCAAGGAGCATGATGACCATCCAACGTCGCCAGATTTGGGTGGGCGCTCTTGATTATTTCAGGCATCGGCCTAGCGTGCCGTTTCCCTTGCCCCGGGCGGTCTCGATGATGTTCCCGGATGCGTCATTCCAACATTGGGCAGGGGCATTTTCTTTGAGAGGAAATCCCGCTCGGTCATTCTTCGGCAATGTCTTCATTCCAAAGCTCGGGCCTTTCGGCGATGAACCGGCGCATCAAGTCGATGCACTCGGTATCGCTTGCAATGATGACTTGGACACCGTGTTCGCGCAGAAGTTCGGGATTGCCGGCAAAGTTTTCGGTCTCTCCGATCACCACGCGGGGGATCTTGAACTGAATGACAGTGCCAGTGCACATCATGCAGGGGCTGAGCGTGGTGTATAGCGTAGTGTCCGCATAACTCCTTTGCCGTCCGGCCTTCCGCAGGCAGTCCATTTCGCCATGGGCGATGGGATCGCCTTGCTGAACCCGTTGATTGCGCCCTTGCGCGACCAGCGTCTCGCCCCGGGCCAGCACGCTGCCGATGGGACAGCCACCCTCGTCATAGCCGGCTTTGGCTTCGTCATAGGCCAGGCGAAGGAACATTCGGTCGGTTTCGTTGAGCATGGGGCACCTTTGAGCAAGAGCGCTTGGCCAGAAAAACGTTTACTTGCAGGACGAATGAGTCAAATCTTTTTTCCGATGGATCAAGTGCTGGCAGATCTTCCCGTGGCCACTCCGGCCACGCAACTTCTTCGGGCGCTGGTCCGGCTGCCTGGTGCCAAGGCGGTTCGGACCGGGGGCCGGTTGTTTGAAGGCGGTGCCCGGGACCGGGTCGGCCAGTGCCTTGCGATGGTGTGCCCGGCCAGCCCTGAAGCAGTCGCGGGGCATTGCCAACTGCGAGTTGAAACAGCGGTCGCCATTGTGCCGAATGGCGAAGATGCAAGAATTGTCGGCGAGCCGCGGCATTGGGCTGCATGCCGCGTTCTGGCGCCGACCCCGCGGACGAATCCGATCGAAGACCTGAATGAAGACAACATGACTTGTGTGGCCGAGACTGCCGCCTGTCCGCCCAGGCGCCGGCATGCACTCTTTCGGGCGTGTGCTCAGTCACGGAGCAGCCAGATCATCTGAAGGAGGACATCGCATGAGCCTTGGCGCGCTCAAACACGTTACTGACATTTGCTTGCTGGTTGAGGATATCGAGCGTACGGTCGCGTTCTATACCGAGAAGCTGGATCTGACGCTTCGCCGCCGGGCGGAGGGTTTTGCCGATTTTGAGATGCCCGGCGTTATCCTTGCCGCCTGGGAAATCGGGCATATCAGCGAGCACACCGGTGTGCCGAACCACCCCGCGCGCGCCGGCCACAAGGCCTGCGTCGCCGTCGAATTGCCGGACCCGTCCGACGTGGACCGACATTATGCCGAACTCACTGCGCGGAACGTCCCGTTTCAGGCTCCGCCTGACGACTATATGTGGAATGCACGGTGCGCCTATTTCTATGATCCGGACGGTACTGTCTGGGAACTTTACGCCTGGCTTGACGGGGGGCCGGGCGATTATCACAACCCGTAAGAAAACGTGAGACAACAGGAGAGCAAGATGAACAGAAATTCGAAAATGTCGCGGCGGCGTTTCCTGCAATCAGGCAGCGGGGTCACTGTCGCAAGTGCCCTTGGTGGAGCGGTGCATCTGGTACTGCCCGATGCGGCAAGCGCCATGGGCGCGAAGGTGGTGGTGAAATACGACTGGCTGATGTCCAACGGCCAGATCGGTGACATCGTGGCCGCCGAAATGGGCTTCTACAAGGAGGCTGGGCTGGATGTGGAGTTTGCGCCGGGCGGGCCGAACTCTGCCACTGTGCCACCGGTGATCTCGGGTGCCGCGACGCTCGGCCAGTTTTCGGAAACACCGCAACTCTTCAACGCCCGTGCCGGTGGCGTGCCGGTCAAGATCCTCGCCTGCGGCTATCGGACCGGGCCTTACGCGCTGACCTCGAAGCCGGAAAAGCCCTTGCGCAACATCGAGGACCTGCAAAACGTGCGCGTCGGTGTTCAGCCTACCGCGCGTTTCCTGATCGATGCGATTGCCGCCAAGCACGGCATTCCGATCGAGAACATCACTGTCATTCCGGTTGGCTTTGACAAGGCCCCGCTGGTGGCGGGCGAGGTGGATGCCATCGGCGGCTGGATAACCAACACCCAGGCGCTTTCCGTGGTGGGCGACGACCGGATCGATCTCTTGGTCAGCGATCTTGGCCTGGAGTCCTATGCCGATGTCTATTTCGCCACCGACGATGCCGTTGAGAACAACGCCGATCAGCTTTCCGCGTTCATTGGCGCGACAGCCATGGGTTGGGGCTGGGTCCATGCCAATCCATCGGAGGCGGTAGAAGTCATGGTCGGTGCGGTCGACGGGCTCGATCTGGATTGGGAGCAGAAGACGATCGACCTGGTCCTGAGACTCAGCTTCGACGCGGACACCGCCCGCGACGGCTGGGGCACTTTTGATCCGGCAAGCCTGGAGGCGCAACTGGCGATTTATGACCAGATTGGCCAATATCCGAACGGGCGGCCCAGCCTTGACGATGTGCACACCACCAAGATCCTCGAGATGACGGCGGACGTGCGCCCGAAGCTTGGAGCGCCGGCTTGACGCATGGGCGGGACGGCGGTTGACGCGGACAGCCTGCAGATCGGCTATCGCAACGGACGCGACGCAGTCACCGTTCTCAGCGATGTCGATTTGAGCGTGCCGCAAGGTGAGTTCTTGACGATCCTTGGCCCCTCGGGTTGCGGCAAGTCGACGCTGCTTCGCGTCATCGCCAACCTTCTGGATCCGCTCGGCGGGCGAATCACGGTTCTGGGAAGTACTCCAGAAGCGGCGCGCCGGGCCCGCAAGACGGGATTTGTCTTTCAGGATGCAACACTCTTGCCCTGGCGCACGGTTCTGAAAAACATCCATTTGCCCGCCGTCGTGGGCGGTGCGCTGTCGAAGGACCTGCCGCCCGGGCGCATCGAAGACATCATGGCGCTTCTGGGTCTTTCCGGCCTGGAGAACCGCTATCCGTCACAGATTTCAGGTGGTCAGCGTCAGCGCGTTGCCATAGCCCGCGCTTTGGTGGACGAGCCCGAGATCCTTCTGATGGACGAGCCCTTCGGCGCCCTGGATGAATTCACTCGGGACCGGCTGAACGACGAGCTGCTTTCCATTTGGCGCGACACGGGCAAGACGATCCTGTTCGTGACCCATTCCATCGAAGAGGCCGTCTATCTCGGCCAACGCATCATGTTGCTGGGCGCGAACCCGGGGTGCATTCTGAATACGCGCGACCTGCGCCCGATCAAGTCCGCCGACAACCGTTGTCGGCGTGAAGACCCGGCCATCGTGGCCGAGATTGCCGCACAGCGCCGCATGCTGGCCGAAGCGACATGATCCTCCTTGGCCCGGTCCTCGCGCCCGCCTTCGGCGCCCTCTCGATTTTGGCGGCCTGGCAGTTCCTGCTGCCGCTCTCGGGCGTGCCATCCTATATCGCACCAACTCCGACCAAGATACTGTCGGTTTTTGTCACCCAGACTGATCTGGTCGTTTCGAACTTCTGGCCAACCGCGACCGAGGCGCTGGCGGGCTTCTTCTTCGGCAACCTCGCCGCAGTGATGTTCGCGATTGTCTTCGCCTATGCCCGCTTCGTCCGCATGGCCTATTTCCCGGTGGTGCTCTTTTTCAACACCATACCCATTCTGGCTCTCTCGCCCATCATCATCCTGATTTTCGGCCTCGGCATGACCCCAAAGATCATCATTGCCGCGATCATCTGTTTCTTCCCGACGCTGGTGAACATGATCCGGGGCCTCGAATCCGCGACAGTCAGCGAGGAAGAGCTCTTCCGCATGCTCTCCGCCAACAGGTTCGAGACTTTCCTGCGCCTGCATCTGCCGCGCTCTCTGCCGATGCTCTTTTCCTCGCTTCGCATCGCCACGGCAACGGCGGTTATCGGCGCCATCGTGGGTGAGTGGATTGGAGCGGACAAGGGCCTGGGCGCACTGATCATTCAGGCGACATTCAACTACCAGTCCGACAGGCTCTATGCTGCCATTGTTGCGTCGTCGTCGCTCTCCATCGCACTCTTTGCGCTGGTGGCCTTGGTCGAGGCGCGGGTCATGAAGGGCTGGGCGAAATAGCTCGGCTTCCCGAACCTGCTTGCGGCATGCATGTTGGCCGATCTCACGGCAGTATCGTTCCTGCTGAGGCAAAAGGCGCGTCGTGCCTCTCTGGAACGTCTTGCGCCAGACCCTGAGCGTTGTCCCAAGGCGTTGTTGTTGCCCTTGTCTCGCCAATCGGGATCGATGCGCCGAACTTGTGCCCTTCCGCAGATTTCAATGCCGCTGTGGGCAGCGACATGCCCAGCTGTTCTGCCCGCGTCTGCAGGGTTCGGACCTTTCTGGGAAATCTCGAGACTTGGGACAGATGTCGCAGGTTGCATCTTCCCTGGGGTCGATGGCGGAGATGCGCGTGTTGAAGATGCCACCGGAAATAGGCTTGTTCCATGTCAGGCAATTCTCGGCAGAATGGCGCTGTTCATGCCGGCTGGGGTCACGTGGATCCAAAGGCCTCATGCCGCGAGGAAAGGGCCTGGTTTCATGTCGGCGATGCAACTGCGAAAGTCTGTGACGAATTCATGTTGATTTTGTTCTCAATATGTTCCAAGATCTCAAAATGCCGCAAAATGATCAATTGGCAGGATTCCGTGCGGTGGGTCGTGGTGCAAGGACGAACCCAACCAACCGATTCGAGTCCCAGGAGCGTGAGGCCTATCACGACGGCTGGCCAACCGAATGCGACCTTCCGCCGTTGCGCACCGAAGTGTCGATTGAGAGGCCGCGGCGCGTGATCACGCGCAACCGCTCGCCGGACATAGGTTTCGATCAGTCGATCAATCCCTACAGGGGATGCGAACATGGCTGCATCTATTGCTTTGCACGTCCGACACACGCATTTCTCGGATTTTCGCCAGGGCTCGATTTCGAAACGCGGCTCGTCGCGCGACCGGAGGCTCCCCAGGTTCTGGAGCAGGAGATTCGGGCCAAGTCCTACCGCCCGGCCGTCATTGCAATGGGAACGAACACCGACCCGTACCAGCCGATCGAGCGCGAGTACGGGATCGTGCGACGGATCCTGGAGACGCTGCATGAATACCGGCACCCGGTTGCGATAGTGACCAAGGGAACTCTGATCGAACGAGACTTGGACATCCTTGGCGACATGGGCCGCCTCGGCCTTGCTCGGGTCGGAATAAGCGTGACGACCCTGGATGCGCGAACGGCTCGCAAGATGGAGCCGAGGGCACCTGCGCCGGAGAGGAGGCTCAAGACGATTCGCCGCCTTGCAGACGCAGGGTGTCCCGTGCGGGTCATGGTGGCGCCCGTGGTGCCTGCACTCACCGACCACGAGTTGGAGGCCATCCTTGTCCAAGCTGCCGAGGCAGGAGCAATCGCCGCGAGCTGGATCATGCTTCGCCTGCCCCTTGAAGTCTCGCCACTGTTTCAGGAGTGGCTTGCCGAGCACTTTCCTGACCGCGCAAACAGGGTCATGGGTCGCGTGCGAGAATTGCACAATGGCCGGGATTATGACCCCGAGTGGGGCAGGCGATTGACCGGTCGCGGGGTCTTTGCGGAAATGGTCGCGCACCGTTTCTCGATTTCGGCGAGGCGGCTGGGCCTTGCGACGAAACTGCCTCCCCTGCGAACCGATCTATTCGAGCAGCCTGTGAGGATGGGGGATCAGCTTTCTCTCTTTTGAATTCAACGCGTTGCTGCTTGAATCTATCACATCGGCACATGGATTTCGTCATGTTGAATGGCGGCATGCTTCCGGTTTTTGCTGGTCTTGATTTGGGTGCGGTGCTAGCTCCGGCGCGATGGATTCCGTGGCCGAAATAGATGTGCGTGGGCGGCTCGTGCCGAGCTACGATTTGTCCGGGCTGACTTGGCTGCGCGTGGGCGGACCGGCGGACTGGCTGTTCCTGCCAAAGGACATGGATGACCTGAGCACCTTCCTCGCGGCCTTGCCGGAGGACATTGCGGTCTTCCCGATGGGCGTCGGCTCGAATCTCATCGTGCGCGACGGCGGGCTTCGCGCCGTCGTGATCCGGTTGGGCCGGAACTTTGCCGGCATCTCCATTGACGACGACATCGTGACCGCAGGGGCGGGCGCCCTGGATTTCCAGGTTGCAAAGAGGGCGGCGGAAGCGGGGCTTGATCTCGTGTTCCTTTGCACGATCCCTGGCGCGATCGGCGGTGCCGTCCGGATGAATGCCGGATGCTACGGCTCGTACGTTTCGGATCATTTCGTGTCGGCCGAAGTGGTGATGCGCGACGGCAGACGGGCGAATCTCGGTCCTGACGGCATGAATTTCGGATATCGGCAAAGCGACCTTCCGACGGGCGCCGTGGTTGTCGCGGCACGATTTCGCGCAGACATGGATGACCCCGAGGCCTTGGAAAGGAAGATGAACACGCAATTCACCAAGCGCGAAGAAACGCAACCGACCAAGGTGTTGACGGCGGGATCGACGTTCCGGAATCCGGCCGGCTACAGCTCGACAGGCAAGGCGGACGATACGCACGAACTGAAGGCGTGGAAGGTCATCGAGGATGCCGGATTGCGCGGCGCGCGGCGCGGACAGGCGCAGATGTCGGCAATGCATCCGAATTTTCTCGTCAATCTGGGCGGCGCTAACGCGGCCGATTTGGAGGCGCTTGGCGAAGAGGTGCGCACAAAGGTCTTCCAACACTCGGGAATTGCTTTAGAATGGGAAATCGCGAGGGTCGGGGAACCGGCCCCGACGGCATGAGGCAGACAAACGTGGGCGGATAACGCCCTTACAGCAGGCGGGGAAGGAATGTCGGGCAAGACACTCCCCAAAGTCGCGGTGATCATGGGCGGACTCTCGGTCGAACGAGAGGTGTCCCTGTCTTCGGGTCGTGAATGTGCCGCGGCCCTTCGCGAGATGGACTATGATGTCATCGCGATTGACGCCGGGCCGGACATCGCGGAGCGGCTGACGGAGGCGTCTCCCGATGTCGTTTTCAATGCGCTGCATGGCCGTTGGGGTGAGGATGGCTGCGTCCAGGGCATTCTCGAATGGTTGCGGATTCCCTATTCGCACTCCGGTGTGCTGGCATCCGCTCTTGCCATGGACAAGACGCGCGCGAAAGCGGCCTTCGCCGAGGCGGGCATTCCCGTCGCGGATGGCGGGCTGTTTTCCAGAAGGGCAATCAATTCAGGGCACGTCATGGCACCGCCCTATGTTGTCAAGCCAAACAACGAGGGTTCCTCGGTTGGTGTCCATATCGTGCCCGATAGAGCGAATCGGCCACCGGAGATTGCCGACGACATGCCCGAGACCCTGATGGTCGAGGCATATGTGGCGGGGCGGGAACTGACGGTGACGGTGATGGGCGACAAGGCGCTCTGCGTTACCGAAATCGTGACTGATGGCTGGTACGACTATAACGCAAAATACGCCCAGGGCGCGTCGCGGCACGAATTGCCGGCGAATGTCCCGGATGCAATCACGGAGGCCTGCCTCGCGCATGCCGAGACAGCTCGTGAAGTGCTTGGTTGCCGGGGTGTCAGCCGGATCGATTATCGGTGGGACGAATCGAAGGACATGCAAGGCCTCTTTGCGCTGGAGGCGAATACCCAGCCCGGAATGACCCCGACGTCGCTTGTGCCGGAACAAGCCGTGCACCTGGGAACAAGTTTCCCCGACCTCTGCGACTGGATCGTGAAGGATGCGTCATGCGACAGATAAGGGATCCTGCTCCGTCCCGCCTGGAATACAGGATGAAACGCCTGATGCTGCGCCCGTCGATGCGACCATTCCGGCGTTACGGAATTCCCGTGATCGCATTGGCGGTGCTGGCCGGCCTCTGGGCGGGCGACGAGGTACGGCGGGAGAACGCGGTGGCGTTCATTGCCGAGCTTCCAAATAAGATCGGTGAGCGACCGGAGATCATCGTGAGGATGATGACGGTCGAGGGTGCATCGCCGGAACTGGCCGCGAAAATCCGCGAATCCCTGTCGATCGATTTCCCGGTTTCTCCCTTCGACCTGCGGCTTGCCGAACTGAAGGAGAAGGTCCAGGCGCTCGATGCAGTCGCGAGTGTATCGCTTCAGGTCCGGTCGAAAGGTGTCCTGGTCGTTGACGTCGACGAACGAGAACCGGTTGCCGTCTGGCGATCGGACGACGGCTTGGTGCTTATTGACACGACCGGGTATCGGGTTGCAGCCTTGCCGTCCCGGGTTTCCCGGCCTGATCTGCCCTTGGTCGCGGGAGTTGGTGCGGATGCGGCAATTCTCGAGGCGCTCCAGCTCTATGATGTTGCCCGTCCGATACGGGACCGCCTGCGCGGTTTCATTCGGGTGGGAGAGCGTCGTTGGGACGTGGTCCTGGATCGTGGGCAGACGATCAAGCTGCCGGAAACGCAGGCTGTGACTGCGTTCAAGAGGGTCATTGAGCTGGATGTGGCGCAGGACCTGCTTGAGCGGGACGTTTCGGTGGTGGATTTTCGCAACTCTCAACGACCGGTTCTGCGCCTCGGCCAGACGGCGATCGGGACATTTTACGATGGACGAGCAACGGGCCTGAACGATGATGGGTGACATTTATCGCAACCAACGTGCAATGCGGGCGATGCGGCAGACCGCAATTCAGAAGGGTGTCATCGCGGTTCTGGATGTCGGAACATCCAAGATCACCTGCCTGATCCTGGTTCTCGACGAGAACATGGATGCCGCAAACGATGAGGGCATCGGCAACCTCGCAGGGCAGGAAAAGTTCCGCGTCATTGGAGCGGCGACCACGCGGTCGCGTGGCGTCGAATTCGGAGAGACGACGGTTTTGCGCGAGACCGAACGCGCAATTCGAACCGCCGTGCAGGCTGCGCAGAAAATGGCGCAATGTCGCGTCGACCACGTGATGGCCTGCGCTTCGGGCGGCAGGCCCCGGTCCTATGGCCTTGCCGGGCAGGTGCAGGTTGAGCGGGAGGTCGTGACCGAGTCCGACGTCGCAAACGTTCTCGCGTCCTGCGACATCCCGGAATATGGGGCGGATCGTGAAATTCTGCACGCGCAGCCGGTGAACTTCGTGCTGGATCACAGGACGGGCCTGACGGACCCAAGAAATCACATCGGGCAACGCCTTGCCTGCGACATGCACATGCTGACCGCAGATCGGGCTCCGATCGGCAATTTGGTTCACTGCGTTCGTCGCTGCGATCTGGAACTGGCGGGCTTGGCCGTGTCTTCCTATGTGTCCGGGATTTCGGCACTGGTCGAGGATGAACAGGAACTCGGTTCGGCATGCATCGACATGGGAGGAGGCACGACCGGCATCTCGATTTTCCTGAAACGGCACATGATCTATGCCGACGCGGTTCGTCTCGGTGGCGAGCACGTTACGCACGACATCGCGATGGGTTTCAAGGTTCCGATGAATGTGGCCGAACGGATCAAGACGTTTCATGGGGGTGTCGTCGCAACAGGCATGGACGACCGCGACATGATCGAGATCGATCGTGAGTCCGACAATTGGGATCGCGAAAGACGAGCCGTGAGCCGGGCGGAGTTGATTGGCATAATGCGTCCCAGAGTCGAGGAAATCCTTGAAGCGGTGCGCGAGCGCCTCGATGCCGCCGGATTCGAGCACTTGCCCAGCCAGCAGATCGTGCTGACGGGAGGGGCCAGCCAGGTGCCTGGCATTGATTCGCTGGCGGCGCGGATCCTCGGCCAGCAGGTGCGCATCGGCCACCCAATGAGAGTGCGCGGTCTGCCCCAGGCCGTGACCGGCACCGCATTTTCCAGCGCAGTGGGGCTCAGTCTTTTGGCAGCCCATCCCCAGGACGAGTGTTGGGATTTTGAATTGCCCTATGATTTCAGGGCCGCGCGCCCGTTGAGACGCGCGGTCAAGTGGTTCCAGGTCAACTGGTAGGCCGTGCAGGAAGCTGCAGGTGATTCTCGACCCGGCGCTTGTGGCTCCGATGCGGCGGGCAAGGCTGGGAGGCCGGGATCCGAGGCTCGAAGCAAGGATTCTTCGTAATTCTGTTGCTATACAGCGTGTTGCACACGTTCAGTTGGCAAAAATCCAAGCCCAACCGGAAAATGCAGAGCCAGCCAAAAAAATGCGCGACCTGACGGAGCGAATCTGGTAAGTTGCCCACAAGGTCGGGAAACGGCCACGAAGATGGGCAGAGCAGGCACCACGCAACCATGTCGCTCAACGAAGGCGGATTTGGCGCAGCCAAGGTCGGCAAGGCGCAGAGTTGGCGGATGATCTCCGCCATGGCGCTATATGGCGGGTCGCGCGCGACATGATGGGCATTCTGCAAAAGCTCTTGCCATATTTCGTGGTTTCGGCCACTAATCGAGTGATTGGTGGGCCATCCGAGGCCTAGGGTTGATGAATGAGGCCGATGACTGGGACGACCGCAAGAGCGGCGCCCCGTCAGGCAAGGGAAAATGGAGCAGGAGGGCAAGCCAATGACATTGAATCTGACAATCCCCTCGCACGAGGATTTGAGACCGCGCATTGCGGTGTTCGGTGTGGGAGGCGCGGGAGGCAACGCGGTCAACAACATGATCGAAATGAATCTCGAGGGGGTCGAGTTCATCGTTGCCAACACGGATGCACAGGCTCTGCAGCAATCGAATGCGCCGACCAAGGTCCAGATGGGGTTGCGTGCCACGGAAGGGCTTGGTGCGGGTGCGCGCCCGTCGGTCGGGGCGGCTGCAGCCGAAGAGGCCTTGGAGGAGATTGTCGATTGCCTGACCGGCGCTCACATGTGTTTCATTACGGCCGGAATGGGTGGAGGCACAGGAACCGGCGCAGCCCCGGTCATCGCGCATGCAGCGCGAGAACTCGGAGTGCTGACGATCGGCGTTGTGACGAAACCCTTCCAGTTTGAGGGCGCCAAACGGATGGTGCAGGCTGAAGAGGGCGTCGAGGAACTGCAAAGGGTGGTCGATACGCTGATCATCATCCCGAACCAGAACCTGTTCCGGATCGCCAACGAAAAGACCACCTTCACCGAGGCGTTTTCCATGGCGGATGATGTCCTCTACCAGGGTGTGAAGGGGGTCACCGACCTGATGGTTCGCCCTGGCCTCATCAACCTCGATTTCGCGGATGTCCGCGCTGTCATGGACGAAATGGGCAAGGCGATGATGGGAACGGGCGAGGCAGAAGGCGAGGACCGGGCAGTGAAGGCCGCCGAGACGGCAATCGCCAATCCGCTCCTTGACGAGATCAGCCTCCAAGGTGCCAACGGCGTCCTGATCAACATTACCGGCTCGGAAGACGTGACTCTGTTCGAAATTGACGAGGCGGCGAACCGCATCCGCAACGAGGTCGAAAGCGAAGCAAACATCATCGTTGGTTCCACGCTGGATACTTCCATGCAGAGCAGGATGCGCGTCAGTGTCGTCGCGACGGGAATAGACAGCGTGCCACGTGCCCGGATTGATACATACACGCCGACGGAGGAACTGGTTCCCGTCGAGCCCGAGCCAGAGCCAGAAGTTGCGCACGAACAGGAATTTGAACCCGAGTTGGCGGCGGCACACGCTGTCAATGAGGAAGAGCGGAGCTTGTTTGGAGAGGCCCCGTCGCCCGAAGCTGTGGCCGAGGCGAGACACGTTGAAGCGGAAGAGCCTCCCTTGGCGGCGGAGCCCAGGCCCCAGGCGGACCTGCGACCGGTGCCCGGGGCACCTTCGCCGGAGGTGATCGCGCGCCTCGAAAGAGTCGCTGGCCGCGCGCCAGGCTCGATGGCAGGTCGAATTCCAGGTGATGCCAACTATCGCAACGAAATGTCCGAGGCTCTCGACCCCGCCGAACGACCGAAGTTCGGAATAAACAAGCTTATCAACCGGATGTCGGGTCGCAGGAATGGAAGCCCGGACCTGCCGCCGTCGGAGCCGCGGTTCGACGACGCCGTCGGTGACGGGCAGATGGGCGACGAGAGCATGGAAATACCGGCCTTTCTTCGCCGACAGGCGAACTGAGGGGCATTCGCTCTGACCTGATCGTCATCACTCGAGCTTGTCGCTCCGAACTGTCCTTGCTCAAGACGGTCAGGCAGTCGTTGCGACGTGGGTTTCGTCGTGTGCGCAATCGATTCGCGATGCCGCATGTTGATTGAACGGCCAGGTCAGAACGGCCGCGAAGGCTCCGAAGTGACAGACCGCGCAACTCCCGACTGCGTGCGAGCAATCCATGATAGCTGGTTTCCTGTCGCCTCCCGGGCTGGATTTTCGAGAGAAACTCGATCCAAGCGCCGACTGGACCGGATCGGCCACGAAGCGCCAGCAAGCAGTTTCTCATGGCTTCGGCAAAGCTGTCCGGAGGTTGGGCAGTTGCGGTTGCGACTTTCGATGGTCGACTGCCGCGTGATCGGGCAACCAACGCAACATTGCAGGTGTGAACTCTCCGGGAACATTGCGTAGGCTCCGTTACGTGCACGGCACCGACGCGTCTGTCGAGGTGCAGGAAGGCCACGACGCAATTCACGTCACGCCGAATGCAAGGAGGACGCCGCGAACGACATGAGCGGATGCCCGGAGGGCATTGCACGGCCCGGGTTTCCCGTCGGACCCGGCACTGTCCTCCGATGCCGTGCCGGCAGCGTAAGGCGGCATCATGCTGCGCGCGCCCTACGGCAACATGGGCGGTTTCCAGGCGCCGGGTGCGGAAGTTGTGCTCGTAGCGGAATGGATCAAGTGGAAACGGGAACCCGAATGGCGCATCATGCAAGGGAAACCGTTTCCCGCCTTTGGACAACGGCAAATTTGCAATTCACGGAAGTCTCGCTAGGTCGGAGCACGCTCGGCCCATCCTGCGAAGACCTTCTCCATTGCCACGACCACGTAATAGAGCAGGATCCCCATGAGCGCCAAGGCAATGAGGACGGCGAACATCAGGGGATAATCGGCGCTGATCTTGCCACTGTCGAAGAGATGGCCGAGCCCGCGGCCATGAGGTTCGACGATCTCCATCAGGTTGGTGCCGATGAAGGCGAGCGTGACGGCCACTTTGAGCGCACCGAAGAACTCGGGCAAGGTCTTGGGCAGCGCGATTTTCCAAAATATCGTGAAGCGAGACGCGCCGAGCGAAGCGAGGATGTCGCGGTATTCGGGCTCGAGCGTTGACAGCCCGATGGAGACGGAAACGGCAATCGGGAAAAAGCTGATGAGGAAAGCGATCAGAATGGTGTTCATGTCGTGCTGGCCCACGAAGAGAAGCGCGATGATGGGCACGACGGTGGCCTTCGGAATCGCGTTGAACCCCACGAGCAGTGGATAGAGCGCATCTCGCATGACTCGCGACAGCCCCATGATCATGCCAAGGAACACGCCAAGAACGACCGCCAGAACCAGTCCGGCGACCGTTCGCCAAAGCGTGTCCCACCCGTACTCGAGGAAGAGCCAGCGGAACTTCCAGAAGGCGGGCCAGAGATCGCTGGGCGAGGCCATCTTGTAGTTGGGCCAGCCGTTGACCCAGACCAGCAGCTCCCAGAAAAGGCCGAATATGACCAGTGCGGCGATCGGAACGGCGATCTGTTTCCAGGTCACTGGGCGACCTCCTCGGCCGGAGCGCGGCCTTGGGCGATCTGGATTTGGCGGCGCAGAATGTTGAGCGCATCGGCGGATTTGGGCGTGTAAAGATGCTCAATGTCGCGTGGGCCCTTGAGATGAACATCCATCACGTATTGCGTGCATGCAGGGCGGCCAGAGAGAACGACAATCTCGTCTGCGAGAAAGATGGCCTCTCTCAGGTCGTGGGTGATGAGGACGCCGGTGAAAGGTTCTTCCGCCTTCACGGCATGCATGGTTTGCCAAAGGTCTTCTCGGGTGAAGGCATCGAGCGCGGCGAAGGGTTCATCGAGAATCAGAACCTCGGGCTTGTGCACGATGGCGCGGCAGAGCGAAGCGCGCTGGCGCATGCCGCCGGAGAGTTCGCTTGGGCGCTTGTCTTCAAATCCTTCGAGGCCGACCAGAGCGAGCAGGTGAAGCGCACGGTCTTCCCGCTCGTGTCTTGACATCTTGGTCGACACGATCTCGAGCGGAAGCATGACGTTTTGCAGGATCGTGCGCCATTCGAGCAAAACCGGATTCTGGAATGCCATGCCAACGATTGACTTCGGACCCTTGACGAGTTCTCCGTGCAGCCAGACTTCGCCCTCATCGGGTTTCAGCAGGCCGGCGATGAGCCGAGTCAGCGTGGACTTGCCGCAGCCCGAGGGCCCGACGACGGCGGAAAAGCCGCCTTCGGGCACCGCAAGCTTCAGACCGTCAAGCACAGGGAGTCGCCCCGACTGAGTCTGGTAGGCGTGGCGGACGCCCTTGATCTCGATGAGAGGCCTGTCCACGCGCTTGGGGACCTACTTCAGCATGCGCTCCGCTTCGCCGGGCAGATAGGCGTCGGTGAAGTAGAGGCTGGCGTCAGGAGTGGTCTGAAATTCATAGGTTTCCGCCAGTTGCTCAAGCGCTTTGGTCATGCGTGCGTCGTCAATGCCGCCCATGCCGTTGGCTCTCGTGTAGTCGGTGACCACGTTGGCATCAATGGCGAGCTGCAGTCGGCGCTGTTCCAGGGCGGCATCGGCGGCCGGGTTGCGCGCAATCAGGCTTTCGATGGCCTTCGCCGGGTCGGCTATGGCATCCCTCCAGCCAGCAACGATGGCGGTGAGAAAGCCCTTGATCACGTCCGGGTTGGCCGCGGCGAAGTCGGTGTTCACGATGATCGCATTGCCGTAGAGCGCAAGTCCGTGATCCGCCATCAATATGGTCGAGATGTCGTCCTCCGGCACGCCGAGGCGAACGAGATTGAGGAACGAGGAAAAGCTGAAGCCCGTGACGGCCGCGACGTTGCCTTCGGCCAGCATCGGCTCGCGCGTCGGGAACCCGACGGGCTCGACGGTGATCTTGTCGACATCCAGGCCGTTCGCGCTGGCGAAGGCCGGGAACTGCGCCCAGGCGCCATCGGGAGGCGGCGCGCCGAGGATTCGGCCTTCAAGATCCTTGGGCGCGCTGACGCCGAGCGATTTGCGCCCGACCACGGCGAAAGGCGGCTTGTCATAGATCATCATCACCGCAGTGACCGGTGCGCCGGAGTTCTGGTCGAGGAACTTGATGAGCGAGTTGATGTCGGCAAAGCCAACCGGGAAGGCGCCGGTGGCGACTTTCGGGATTGCGTCGAGGGAGCCCTGACCGGCGGAGACTTCCACGCTCAGGCCCACGGCCTCGAAATGGCCGTTGTCGATCGCGGTGAAGTAGGGCGCGGACGGCCCCTCGAATTTCCAGTCGAGCGCGAAGGGCAGGTCGGTTTCAGCCAGTGCCGGGCCCGCAATGGCGAGCGTGGCAGCGAATGTTGCGATGGGGGGTCTGAACATTGGTCTCTCCTGGATCGGTTGTCGACGCGAGTCTAAGGGACACGTCGCGATTGTGGAACGCCGTACCGGCGAATGTATGATCGGATAGATTGCCACCCCGGCCGGCTGGCGCAAATTGTGCAATCTGCGCGAGAATTGCGCAAGTGTCCAATCGTCCTTGCGCATGGCGTGGCATCGACGCAGAAACCCGTGTTGCGAAGCGATCGGATCCGGCCTCTGCCTGATGACCTGGCAACCAATGCAAAATTTGACAGGTACGGACTGCACTGATCCATTTTTCTCGCTTTGTTCCAATGAGTCGGGCATGTATGTCCGCGACGCGTGAAAGAGGCGAAATCCAAGTCGGATCAACGCGTTGAGTGGCGTTCGCGTGTTCGGTTTCGCGCCATGCCCGTTTCGTGGCAACGTGGGTTGCCTTTGGACGGCGGGCGCGGATGTTGCGTTCGTCGCGGACCAAATCAAGCATTCTGATGCCTGCGTCAATCTCAGAAGGCCGGAATCGTGCCGCAAGCATGGCTGGCGGGCCGAGGACGGCATTGTCTTCATCATTCGGAACGGCTCTTCGCCGACTGCGAATTTGCGCGTCAATCAAGCCTGCATACAGGCTCCGACAGGTCACGAAGCGGCCTATGCTCAAATGCTCGCCCTTTGGGCGACAAACCGCCGAATTGCCTCTGCCTTGTTTCAGGATGTTGCAATGATTGTTTTGAGAGTGCCATTTTGCGAGTGTAGCATGTGCGTGTCGGATCGGGGGGGTCCGACGCTGCAGTCAGGGTAAATTCTTGCAGACATCAGTCAGATCTTCGGTGGTCTTCAAAGGTACAGGGCTGCACACGGGACAGGCGGTGTGCGTGACCGTGCAGCCAGCAATTGCAGACCACGGCATCTGGTTTCGCCGGACGGATGTCACCGCCGGGGTGGACACGCTGGTTCCCGCCCGCTGGAACCAAGTCACCAATACGGAACTCAACACGCGCGTCACCAACCGTGACGGCATCAGCGTTTCAACAGTCGAGCACATCATGGCAGCTTTTGCAGGTTGTGGCCTGCATAATGCGATGGTCGAGATCGATGGTCCCGAGGTGCCGTTGCTGGACGGTTCGTCAGCGCCGTTCGTCGCCGGCATCCTTTCGCGCGGCCTGCAGATGCTTGATGCACCGGTGTGCGCCATTCGCGTGCTTCGACCGGTGGAGGTGACGCACGGCGATGCCTCGGCCGCGCTCATGCCCTCGGATGACCTCAAGATCGAGTTCGAGATTGACTTCGCCGACGCGGTCATTGGCCGCCAGGAAAAGAGCCTGAACATGGCGAACGGGGCCTTCGTGTACGAGCTTTGCAACAGTCGCACGTTTTGCCGGAAAGCCGATATCGACGAAATGCGCGCGCGCGGCTTGATCCTTGGCGGATCGGTGACCTCCGCGGTCGTCGTGGATGGTGACACTGTCGTGACCCCGGGCGGGATGCGCCATGCAGACGAGCCCGTCCGCCACAAGATGCTTGACGCGCTCGGGGACCTCGCACTCGCGGGTGCCCCGATTCTTGGTCGCTATGTCGGTCGGCGCGCCGGTCACGCTACGACCAACCACTTGTTGCGCAGGCTCTTTGCCGATCCAGGGGCATTCGAGATCGTGGAATGCGATTCCCGGACGGCCAGCCGCCTTCCCGGCGCTGGTCTCGTGCGCGAAGATGCTCTTGGCATCGCGGCCTGAACGCAGCCTGCGAATCCAACCCAAAACCAATTTGCACTGCAATCTTCCCGTGCTACCAAGCAGTCCGGTACCGAGGTGGCTTGCCATGACGGAAATGAGAAAGTTGACAAAGGGCGCGCGGCGGATTGCTCTGACCGGGACGTGCTTGATGATGATGGCAGGTTGCGCGGTCTTCCAGCAGTCGGACGATGACGAATCAACCGAAGACTCCACTGCCGGGGAGATATTTCGGAGAGCGGAAGTCACGCTTGAATCCGGCGACGGAGAGGAGGCTGCCGGTCTTTTTGGCGAGGTGGAAAGGCTCTATCCGTATTCCGAGCTGGCGCGGCGCGCGCTCGTCATGCAGGCCTATTCCTACCATCTGGATCGGGACTACGAGGCGGCGCGGGGAGCGGCTGAGCGATTCCTGAGCAACTATCCGGCCGACGAAGACGCCCCTTGGGCACGGTATATCGTGGCGCTGTCATACTACGACCAGATCGACGACGTGGGACGGGATCAGGGCTTGACGTTTCAAGCGCTTCAGGCGCTTCGAGCGGTCATAGAGGAGCACCCTGAAAGCGAACATGCGCGATCAGCAGCTCTCAAGTTCGACCTGGCCTTCGATCATCTTGCGGCCAAGGAGATGGAAGTGGGCCGGTACTATCTCAAGCGGGGCCACTACCTTGCGGCCGTCAATCGCTTTCGGGTCGTCGTCGAGGATTTCCAGACGACGAGCCAGACGCCGGAGGCGCTGCACCGGCTGGTCGAAGGCTATCTCGCCCTTGGCCTGGAGAGCGAAGCCCAGACTGCCGGAGCCGTTCTTGGCCACAACTTCGGGGGCACGGAATGGTACGAGGCCAGCTACGCGTTGCTGACCGGCAACGGACTTGAGCCCGCGGCAAGGGGCGACAGTTGGCTCAGGCGGGTGTTCCGGCAGACGCTTCGCGGCGAGTGGCTTTGACGCAAGTGCCATGCTGAGAAGTCTCGACATCCGGGACATTCTGATCATTGACAGGCTGGAGTTGACGCTTTGTCCCGGCTTGAACGTGCTGACCGGGGAGACCGGAGCCGGCAAGACGATTTTCCTGGATGCACTTGGCTTCGTGCTGGGATGGCGCGGTCGTGCTGAATTGGTTCGGGAGGGCGCGGAACAAGGAGAGGTCATTGCCGAATTCGACCTAGCTCACGATCATGCCGCCTACGAGGTGCTGAAGGAAGCCGGGCTACCCGCAGACGACGGCCTGATTCTGAGGCGTGTGAACGCGCGGGACGGGCGAAAGACATCTTGGGTCAACGACCGTCGCGTGTCAGGCGAGGTGCTCAGGCAGCTCTCGGACTCCTTGGTGGAGGTCCATGGACAACATGATGACCGGGGGCTCGTGAACCCGGGCGCTCATCGTCGACTCCTGGATGCGTTTGGCGGGCTTGAGAAGAAGGCGGCACGATGCCGGACGACCTGGAACAGCCTTAAGGAAGCGGAATTCGCGCTGGCCGATACGGAAGTTCGGCTTGAAGCCGTGCGCAAGGAAGAGGGCTTCCTGCGTCACGCGGTCGATGAGATGGATCGGTTGGCTCCTGAAGCCGGGGAAGATGTCACGCTGGATGCAAAGCGTCGGCTCATGCGGGTTTCGCGGCAGATACGCGAGGATGTCGCGCGTGCCCGCACGGCGCTTGGTCCGGATGGCGCAGAGGGCATGATACGTGACGCATTGCGGTGGTTGGACGGTGCCGCGGCGAACGCCCAAGGCGTGCTGGACGATCCCATGGCGACCGTGTCGAGAGCGCTGGAAGAAGTCGGCAATGCGGAGCATGGCGTGGCCATGGTTCTCGACGCCCTGGAGTTTGATACGGCCGAACTGGAGCGCGTGGAAGAGCGGTTGTTTGATATTCGTGCGCTGTCACGCAAGCACGATGTGCCGCCGGACGGTCTTCCGGGTCTTGCAGGCGAGTTTCGGGCAAAGATTGCTGCGCTTGATGACGGCGCAAGCGGCCTGATGGAGCGAAGGCAAGCCGTGGAGGATGCCCGAAAGGCTTACGCGTCTGCTGCGGCCGAGCTTGGACAGGCACGGGCGGCGGCGGCGAAGAAGCTGGATGCGGCGATGTCGAAGGAATTGCCCCCGCTGAAGATGGAGCGGGCGAGTTTCTCGACGAAAGTCACCGGGGCGGACCCCGGGCCCGAAGGCGGAGAGCATGTCGCATTCACGATTGCGACGAATCCGGGAATGCCTGCCGGACCCTTGAACAGGATTGCGTCGGGCGGGGAACTTAGCCGGTTTCTCCTTGCGCTCAAGGTATGCCTCACGGCCGGCGCGGACGGCCTGACTATGATCTTCGACGAAATTGATCGCGGTATCGGAGGTGCCACGGCAGATGCAGTTGGCCGGCGGCTTGAGTGCCTGGCGAGTAGAGCGCAGGTGCTTGTGGTTACGCACAGCCCGCAGGTTGCAGCCAGGGCGGCGCATCATTGCCGGGTCGAAAAGTCGGTCAGGGATGGCATGACCCTAAGCCGGGTGACGCCCTTGTCGGACGATGATCGCATCGACGAGATTGCCAGAATGCTCTCCGGCGATACCGTGACCGACGAAGCAAGGGCAGCGGCGAGGGCTTTGCTGGCCGCGTGAGCGGGGCGTCAGCCCCGCCGCCGCCCGCGTCGTGTGCGAGGCGTGGGTGCATTGTCGGAAGTGCCGTCGTCAACCGACGAGAATCCACCGAGCCGCTCGGCAATTTCCTCTAGCGTGGGGGGCTTGCCCATTGGCCGAGTTTCCAGTGCCGCGCGCATGAGCCGCAGATGCTCTGGTGTCGTTCCGCAACAGCCGCCAATGATCGTTGCACCGACGTCCCGAGCCAGGACGGCGTAATCCGCCATGAGATTCGGAGTGCCATCATAGTGGATTTGCCCGTCGACGTATTTGGGAATGCCGGCGTTGCCCTTTGCGATCAGTGGCAGCGTCGGCCCTGTCGCGGCAAAGCCCAGTACCGTCCGGAGGAGGTCTGATGCTCCAACACCGCAATTTGCGCCGAAGGCGACCGGGGGCGTGTCGAGCCTTTGGACCAACTTGACCATGTCGGCACTGGTGAGGCCCATCATGGTCCGTCCTGCCGTGTCAAAGCTCATGGTTCCGCACCAGGACATGCCGGTTCGCGCAGCGGCCTCTGCCGCCGCACGGTACTCGTCCGAGGCGCTGATTGTCTCGACCCAAAGAAGGTCCACGCCGCCTTCCTTCAGGCCCTCGGCCTGTTCGTGGAATATCTCGACGGCATCGGCATAGGACAGCGTGCCGAGCGGTTCCATGATTTCGCCCGTTGGCCCGATCGAACCGGCGACGATGACCGGGCGATCCGCACCGTCCGCCACGTTGCGGCCGATTTCAGCCGCGGCCCTGTTCAGTTCGTGAACGCGTCCTTGGCCGTCATGGAGCTTCAGCCGAGACGCGTTTCCTCCAAAGGAATTTGTCAGGAAGAGGTCACTGCCCGCGTCCACGGAGTCTTGGTAGAGCTTCCGGATGTCGTTCGGCCTTTCGACATTCCAGAATTCCGGCGATTCTCCTGCCGACAGCCCCATGTTGAAGAGATTTGTGCCGGTGGCACCGTCGGCCAGCAACCAGCCATGGGTTTCGAGATGGGATCTGACAGGGTCGCTCATCGGCGAGCCTTTCCGTGGGTCTTTGCGGAATGCCACGGGCCGCGTGATCGCGCAAACCAAATTTGTCCCATGACGGAAAGCGACCGAGCCAGAAAATGGCCGGGCAGAGCCCGGCCAGTCCAACAGGGAGGTGTGAATGCTCCGTTCGTGCCGTAGCATTCAAGATAAGTGTATTCGGCGTGCGGCATTCAATCAACCTTTGCAGCAAGGAGATTGGTCAAGGCAGGGTTGTCCCAGATGCATAGCTAAGCGGCGATGCCCGCCTTCAGTTTCTTTCGGTAAGCGATGATCTCCTCGGTGACGAAATCGCGAAACGCGGCGATTCGGCGGGATTGGCGGAGCTCTTCCGGGTAGGCGAGAAACACCGGAACGTCATTTGACTCGATGTCTGGAAGGACGCGCTGCAATTCGGGAAAGTCCTGTGTCACGTAGTCGGGCAACACCCCGATTCCGAGATTTGCCAGAACGGCCTGCAAGACACCGAAGTAGTTGTTCACCGTCAGGAGGAACGGGACGTCATGGGCCAGCAGTTCCTGGACAAGCTGCGCTCCCGCGCTCACCTGTGTGGCGTTGGCGCTCTGGCTGATCAGGCGATGCTTCTTCAACTGAGCCAGATCCTCCGGAATGCCATGTGCGGAAAGATAGTCCGGGCTTGCATAGAGGCGCATCTTGACGGCCATGATCTTGCGGCGAATCAGGTCTGCCTGGCTGGGCTCCTTCATGCGAATTGCAACATCCGCTTCCCGCATCGGCAGATCCAGCACGCGCTCTTCGAGCATCAGGTCTATCTTCAGATCGGGAAACTTCTCGTAGAGCTTCGGAAGTCGAGGCGCGAGCCAGAGCGAACCGAAGCCGGTCGTGGTCGTCACACGCAACTCGCCAAAGACCTCTTCCTTGCTGTCCCGAATTCGCGCTTCGGCAGTATCGAGACGGCGCGACATGGCCGATGTGGCATCGAACAGGAGTTCGCCCTGTTCGGTGAGAATCAGACCGCGCGCGTGGCGATGGAACAACGTCGTGTTGAGGCTCACTTCCAATGCGCGGATCTGCCGTGACACGGCTGACTGGCTGAGGTGGAGTGATTCACCGGCGTGGGTCAAGCTGCCGGCGTCAGCAACCGCGTGAAAGATCCGAAGCTTGTCCCAGTCCATGATGAATCCTTGCCTCCCCGAGAGCGCCCGCGTTTTCCCATGAGGTAACCCCGTCGCGACCGGGATTGCAAACGCGCTCGTGACAAAGATTGAGTTTGTAGGTCAGTAAATTTGACCTATGATGTGACGAAACTGCCGGGTAGGGAAAATGTCGATCCGCGAGGTCACGCTAGGCGACAAGTTCGACCTTGATTGCGGCGCGGTCCTGATGAATGGAACTCAGGCCCTCGTGCGCCTCGTGCTGATGCAGGCGGCCCGCGACAGGATGTCCGGGTTGAACACGGCAGGATACGTTTCAGGATATCGTGGCTCGCCTCTCGGAGCGGTTGACCAGCAGATGGCTGCCGCAGGGACCATGCTCACGGCAGCGGGCGTCAAGTTTCAGCCTGGCTTGAACGAAGACCTTGCCGCTACCGCGATCTGGGGAACGCAGCAAGCGGAACTGCGGGGCGAGGGGAGGCATGACGGCGTCTTCGCCCTTTGGTACGGCAAAGGTCCGGGCGTGGACCGCTCAGGCGACGTCATGCGTCATGCAAACATGGCCGGCACCTCGCCGCATGGCGGTGTGCTCATGGCACTAGGGGACGATCATACGGGCGAGAGCTCGACCGTGTGTCACCAGTCCGATTGGGCGCTGGTCGATGCGTACATGCCGGTTTTGTCACCGGCCGGCGTTCAGGAAATCCTGGATCTCGGGCTGTACGGGTATGCGTTGTCACGCTTCTCGGGAACCTGGTGCGGATTGAAATTGATGAAGGACACGGTCGAGGTGACCTCCGTCGTCGATGGCCGCATTGACCGAATGTCATTTGTCGAGCCGGAATTCGCGATGCCCGAAGGTGGCCTCAACATCCGCCTTGCCGATCACTGGATCGATCAGGAAGCCCGGATCATCGATTGCAAGCGATTTGCGGCGGAAGCGTTTTCTCATGCGAACCGGATCGACCGGCGAGTTTGGGGCAGCCCGGGTGCCAAGATTGGCTTCGTTGCGGCAGGCAAGAACTGGCTGGACCTCAACCATGCCCTCAACCTTCTTGGCATTGACGAGGAGGAGGCCGGCCGTCTCGGGCTGACGACTTACAAGGTGGGCCAGACATTCCCGCTCGACATGAAGGGATTTCACGACTGGGCCGAAGGTCTCGACCTGATTGTCGTGATCGAGGAAAAGCGCAAGCTGATCGAGGTGCAGGTCAAGGAGGCAATCTTCGATGATCGCCGCAGTCGCAGGGTCTACGGCTGGTACAAGGGCGGCGCAGGCGGAATGCACCAAGAGGAACTGTTCCCGACCCGGTTCGCGCTGGATCCCGCGATGATCGCGGAGAAGATCGGCGGCATTCTTGTCGAAGAGGGACGTGGTACGGACAGGATCAAGGCTGGCCTCGAAACGGTCACGGCTGCGCGGGCCCGCACCAATGCGCCGGACATCGCGGCGCGCCTGCCCTATTTCTGTTCGGGATGCCCGCACAGCACGTCGACGAACGTGCCGGACGGTTCACGGGCCTATGCAGGCATCGGCTGCCATTTCATGACGCTCTGGATGGACCGGGAGACAAGCGGCTTCACGCACATGGGAGCCGAAGGGGCGAACTGGATCGGCGAGGCGCCGTTTTCCAGCCGGAGGCATGTGTTCCAGAACCTGGGCGACGGAACCTATAATCATTCCGGAATTCTGGCCATTCGTGCCGCTCTCGCGGCGGACGTGAACATCACGTTCAAGATTCTCTACAACGACGCGGTCGCGATGACTGGCGGCCAGAAGAATGATGGCGAACTGCGGCCGGACCGCATCGCGCGCGAACTGCTGGCCATGGGTGTCAAAAACGTGGCCGTCGTCTTCGACGCCAAGGAGGCGCCGGATCGGGCGGCGTTTCCAAGGGGAGTCGGGTGGCATGAGCGAGCGAGACTGCCGGACGTCCAGGCGCGCATGGCCGAGACCGATGGCGTCAGCGCGATCATCTACATTCAGACATGTGCGGCCGAAAAGCGGCGGCGCCGAAAGCGTGGTGCGTTTCCCGACCCTGATCGGCGCGTGTTCATCAACACCGATATCTGCGAGGGCTGCGGAGACTGCGGCATCCAATCGAATTGCGTTTCCGTCGTTCCTGTCGAGACAGAACTCGGGCGAAAGCGCGCGA
Organism: Silicimonas sp.; assembly: GCA_022824315.1. Classification (GTDB taxonomy): domain Bacteria; phylum Pseudomonadota; class Alphaproteobacteria; order Rhodobacterales; family Rhodobacteraceae; genus JAJEFO01. The sequence goes on along the minus strand of JAJEAC010000165.1, from coordinate 45,873 downwards.
TAGACCAGTCGTCCTGCAACAAGGATTATTCCTGCCTGAACGGATTCTGCCCCTCTTTCGTGACCGTCACAGGCGGACAGCCTCGGAAACGCGCGGCGGTGGATCTTGAGACAGGAGAGCTGGCTGCCCCCGAACTTCCATCCATCGAGGGCACCCACAATGTCGTCATCACAGGGGTCGGCGGAACAGGCGTCGTGACGGTGGGCGCGCTGCTTGCGATGGCCGCGCATCTCGACGGAAAGGCGGCGGCAATGATGGAGATGGCCGGGCTCGCGCAGAAGGGCGGTGCGGTTCACATTCACTGCCGAATCGCCAATGCACCCGAGGACATTACCGCCATTCGCGTCGCGGTAGGCGAGGCGGACACGTTGATTGGCGGGGATCTTGTCGTATCCGCAGGCCACAGGACCCTTCAGTTGGTCCAGGCCGGTCGGACCGGTGGCGTTGTCAACATGCACGAAACGGTGACCGGTGACTTCACGAGGGATCCCGACTTCCGCATTCCCGGAGACCGCCTCAGGCTGTCGCTGGAGGCCGCACTTCGGGATCGGTTGACGTGTCTCGACGCTTTTGCGCTGGCCGAAACCACGCTCGGAGACTCGATCTATTCGAACATGGTTCTGCTGGGGGCGTCCTGGCAGTCCGGGCAGCTGCCGCTTAGCCGGGCCGCAATCATGCGGGCCATCGAGCTGAACGATGCGCGGGTACAGGACAACATGCGTGCCTTTGAGATCGGCCGATGGGCGGTGGTGAACCCGGACAAGGCGATGCGCCTCGCAACCAGTGACGTGACATGCTTGCCCCGAACACTTGAAGAAAAGATCGAATTTCGCGCCAGACACCTTGCCGCCTACCAGTCCCAAGGGCTGGCTCGACGGTACCGCGCACTGGTTGACCAAGCTGACGATCCAGCGTTGCGCGAGGCGATCGCAAAGGGCTATCATAAAGTGCTGGCATACAAGGACGAGTTCGAGGTTGCGCGGCTTCTCTCCGGGACACGTGCCAAGGCCGAGGCGGTGTTCGACGGGAACCTGAAGCTCACGTTTCATCTGGCCCCGCCTCTCCTGCCGGGACGCGACGCGTCCGGGCGGGCCGGAAAGCGCGCTTTCGGCGCGTTTGCAGAACGGGTGTGGCCGTTGCTTGCTCGCTTCAAGTGGTTGCGCAGCACGCCGTTCAATCCTTTTGGCTACAGCACCGAACGCCGGATGGAACGGAAATTGATCCAGCAGTACGAGCGTGACATGGCGGAAGTTCTTGCGGATCCGGACCGCAACATCGGAGCCGCCGTCGCTCTTGCCGAATTGCCGCTGGACGTGCGTGGCTTTGGCCCAGTGAAGGCAGCCAACGCGCATGAGGCCGCCACGCGTCGGAAGGCGCTGCTTCAATCCTTCAGGGACGAAGCGGCCACGGACGCAGCCACCGCCGCGGAATAGCGTCCGCCACCTCGAATTTGCGCGGGTCGACGTGCCGGCAATGGACTTTTCCCGACACTGCACATATGCCGTGCCGCCAATGCGGACCGGGCCTCGGGTCGGAACGCGTGATGGACGGGATGCGGACGGGCAGACGCAAATGGCGGTAGGACTGTTTGACAGCGGATTGGGCGGTTTGACCGTCTACAAGGCCGTGGCACAGCGGCTGCCCGACGTGCCTTTCGTCTATCTTGGCGACAACGCGCACACGCCATACGGCGTTCGCGAATTCGACGACATTTACGAATTGACCACTCGAGGAGTGTCGCGGCTGTTCCAGGCCGGCTGCGATCTGGTCGTGCTGGCGTGCAACACCGCGTCGTCGGCCGCGCTCCGGCGAATCCAGGAAGATTGGGTTCCGCCCGACAAGCGCGTGCTTGGGGTGTTCGTGCCGTTGATCGAGGCCCTTACCGAACGGCAATGGGGCGACAGTTCGCCGCCCCGTGAAGTCGCGTTGAAGAACGTGGCGCTGTTCGCGACCCCGGCCACGGTCCGAAATCGCGCGTTCCAGCGAGAACTGGCTTTCCGTGCAATTGGCGTCGATGTGGAGGCGCAAGCCTGTGCAGGCATTGTCGATGCCATCGAGGAGGGTGACTTGATCCTGGCCGGCGCACTTGTGCGGAGCCATGTCGAGGCGCTGAGGCGGAAGATGCCAATGCCGGAAGCCGCTGTCCTTGGGTGCACCCATTACCCGATCGTGGAGGACGAATTCAGGGCCGCGTTGGGACCTGACGTCAAGGTGTACAGCCAACCGGCCCTTGTGGCCGACAGCCTCGCCGACTATCTGGAGCGGCATCCCGAAATGCGTGGCGCTGGCGAGATCCCCATGTTCCTGACGACAGGCGACCCGCAACGCGTTACCGATCAGGCGACCCGATTTCTTCGAAGGAAGACGGAGTTTCACGCTGCGTGATTGCCGTGCGACCCTTGTCGCGCTAGACAGTCATGATGTCCCGAAGGAGGGCCAAGATGCCCCATCACGTCGCCATTCTTGGCGCCAGCGGATATACAGGCGCCGAACTCGTTCGGTTGATCTCGACACATCCGTCGATCCGGATCGCCGCGTTGACCGGTGACCGGAGAGCGGGCCAGCCGATGTCATCAGTGTTTCCGCATCTTGGACACATGAAGCTGCCTGACCTGGTCGCCATCGATCACGTGGATTGGTCAGGAATTGATCTGGCATTCTGCGCGCTTCCGCACGCGACAAGCCAGGCCGTCGTTCCGTCCGTTCCCAGGCAGGTAAAGGTCGTCGACCTTTCCGCTGACTTTCGGCTGCATGACCCCGACGCTTACGAGGCGTGGTACGGCAAGCCCCATGCGGCAACGGAACTGCAGGACGAGGCGGTCTACGGGCTGACCGAGTTTTATCGGGAGGACATTCGGTCGGCGCGGCTTGTTGCAGGCACCGGGTGCAACGCGGCGGCCGGCCTCTATGGCCTGCGACCTCTTTTTATGGAGAAATGCATAGATTCCAACGATATCATTCTGGACCTTAAGGCATCTGTTTCGGGTGCTGGGCGTTCGGTGAAGGAACACCTGTTGATGGCCGAGGCGGAAGACAACGTGATGCCTTATTCGGTAGGCGGCACTCATCGGCATCTCGGGGAATTCGACCAGGAACTGGCCAAGTTGGCGGATGGCAAGCCGACAGTCACCCTGACGCCGCACCTTCTGCCTTCCACGCGGGGCATTGTCATGACCTGCTACGTGAAGGGTATACCCGAGCAGATCCATGCAGCATTGAACAAGGTCTACGGCGACGAGGTCTTCATTCATGTCCTGCCATTCGGGCAGGTTCCGCAGATGAAGCATGTGCGGGCCTCGAACTTTTGCCATATCGGCGTGGTGGGGGACCGGCGCGAGCGGGTCGCGACCGTGATTGTCGTGCTTGACAACCTGACCAAGGGATCGAGCGGGCAGGCGATCCAGAACGCGAACCTGATGCTTGGCGAAGCTGAAACAACCGGGCTCATGGCCGCACCCGTCTTTCCGTGAAGCTTCGGCTCCCTTGGGTGCTGATTGCGGCCCTTCCGCGGTCACGGTTCAGCCATTTGCGGCTGGGTCTGGATCGGGGATCAAGGGTTCAACTGCGCTCCGCCGGCTCTGCAGGAAGTCGCCGAGTCAAGTTGCCGGCCATCGGTTCAGGAACCACCAATTGCGTCTCTTGCACGGAGTGAGCGGATGAAAGGCCTGAAGAAGCAGCGGCGCATGCAGGTCCTTGCACTGGCGGGCGCATGCCTTGTCGGCGTGCTGTTCGTGCTGTGGTTCTTGCCTAAGGATGCGTTTCAGTTCTTTCGGTCCCCGAGCGAAGTTCTGGCTTCACCGCCCCCGGAGGATGAGTATTTCCAGTTGGGCGGACTGGTGAAGGACGGCTCGATGACAGGCGTTGACGGCGTGCGATTCTCCTTCGTGGTCACCGACGGTGCAGCGGAGGTTCCCGTGACATATGTCGGAGGAGATCCGGCTCCGGACCTGTTCGGAGAGGGGCAGGGCACCATAGCAAAGGGCCATTACGTAGGCGGCGTGTTTCTGGCCCATGACCTCCTCGCAAAGCACGACGAGACCTACATGCCCGTGGAGGTGATCGATGCCTTGAAGGAACAAGGCGTATACCGCAAGCCGGGCAGCTAGATTCAATACAATTGCTTAGAGAAAAATCTTGTGCCGGGACGGCGGAACATCGCATCCTGTGGAGGTTCTCGCCATGGACCGGACAGATGGCTTGTCACCTGCAGCGGATATACGGCACGTTACTGGCAGGCAGCGCCAGATGGCTCGCCATTCCGAGGCCCACGGCCCGGATGCGCCTTGACAACCCGACCATCCGGCTCGAATTTCTCTTTGTCGTGCGAGTGCTGACAGGGCGTTCGTGCAAGACCACGAATGGGTTCGCGATGCCACAGGCTCCCTTCCGCCGATCGATCCTAGCCATTCTGCTTTGTTCGATTGTCGCCCTGTCAGCAGGCACTCTCGTTCCGAACATGGCCGCGGCCCAGGACGCGAGGTCGATCCTGCGGGCGACCTTCGACAACTGGCGCGCAGACAGCAGCCATACGACGATATCGATGACGATCATACGCGCCTCGGGCACGCGCAACCTGACTATGAAAAGCTGGACGCAAGGCGAAAAGAAGGCACTTGTCCGTTTCACCGCACCGGCCCGTGCCGCCGGCAATGCGACGCTGCAGGTCGGCAATTCGACCTTTGTCTTCAACCCAAAGCTCAACCAGGTCATCAAGCTGCCCGCCAGCGCATTGTCGCAAAGCTGGATGGGGTCGGATTTTTCCTATGACGATCTGGCCCGGTCGGACAAGGTGATCGACGATTACAGTCATACGTTGAAAGGCATGGTGAATGTCACCGGCGGCCGGGCGCATGTAATTGAATCGGTTCCGAAACGGGGTGTGCCAGTGGTCTGGGGCAAACAAGTTCTGACGATCCGCACGGACGGCGTGTTGATGGAGGTCGAATATTACGATCAGGTCGGCAAACGCGTCAGGGTCATGACGACCGACCGCGTCGGCAAGATCGACGAACGCCCCTATCCTGTCGTGATGACCATGCGGACGGATGCAAAGCCCGGGCAGATCACGCGCATTACCACTGAATCGGCCGAGTTCAACATCCCCATCCCCGCATACCTGTTTACCAAGTCAAACCTTCAAAATCCACGGGACTGACCTTTGATAGCCACGCTCGCCTGGCGAAATATATGGCGCCAACCGATCCGAACCCTGCTGTCGGTTCTCGGAATGGCGTTCACGTCGATGCTTCTGGTGTTCATGCTGTCACTTCAACTCGCGTCCTACGACACGATGAAATCCAGCATGCTGCGCATCGCCGACGGATTCGGGCAGTTCCAGATCGAGGGCTACAAGGAAGACCCCGAGATGGACAAGGTCATTGCCGACCCGGCGGCGCTCTTGGCCGACCTTGAGCGCGTTCCCGGTATCACGGTGGCAACGGCCCGCGGAACCGGCTTCGGGCTGTTGGCGAGCGGAGAGCGCAGCTTTGCTGTCGCTATCCTCGGGATCGACCCGGCACGAGAGCCGGATGTTTCGACCTTGTCCGGTCTGGTCGAGCAGGGCCGCGGCCTCACGCCCGAAGACGACGACGCGATTGTGCTGGGCGACGGGCTGGCGCGCAATCTGCGGCTGGGTCTTGGCGACCACGTCGCGCTGTTGGGTTCGGGACGCGATGGCTCGGTGGCCGTCGACGTTCTGGAGGTGGTCGGGATATTCAAGTCCAAGGTACCCGAGCTTGACCGTGCCTTCGCGCAGATGCCGCTTGCGCGGTTTTCCGAGACCTTTCTGATGGCAGGCGGCGTCCATGCCATTGCGGTTTCCGGAGAGGACCTGCCCGATGTGGTGCGGGCTGAGCCCGAGTTGCGGGCAGTGGCCGCGCGCCACGGCGTGGTGTATCTCAGCTGGGCCGAACTGCGCCCCGATGTTGAAGAGGCCATCGCGGCCGACATGATCACCGCCGTGTTGATCTATGTCACGCTTGTGGTGGTCGTAGTCTTCATCACCCTCAACACGCTTTACATGTCGGTGCTGGAGCGCACGCGCGAGTTCGGGGTGCTTCTGGCGATTGGGATGAAACGCCGCTGGATCGGTCGCATGGTCTGGATGGAAATGATCTTTCTTTCGCTTTTCGGCAACGGGCTGGGCATCCTGCTTGGCATGGCCCTGACCTATTGGGTGCAGCAGGTCGGCATCGGCATCGAAGGTTTGTCCGAGATTTACGAATCATGGGGAATGCCGGCACGGTTCTATCCGGCGATGACGCCGTTTCGCGTGCTGTTCGGGCCATCTGCGATTGTTCTTTCCATCGCGGTTCTGGGCATCGTGCCCTATCGCCGCGTCCTCGGGCTGGAACCGGTGAAGGCGATGGCGTCATGATCGACGGCCTCAAGACCATGCTGCCGCTCGCCTGGCGCAACCTGTGGCGGAACCCGCGTCGCACCGGCATCACGCTGATCGTTGTGGCCATCGGGCTATGGTCGATCCTGTTTTTCAGTGCATTCATGAATGCCTGGGCCAAGAGCTCGAAGGAAACGACACTTCAACTTCTTCTCGGGTCCGGACAGATCCATGCCGAAGGTTATATGGACGATCCTTCAATTGAGACGCTTATGGATCCGCCCGACCGAGACCTTAACTCGGCGCTGGACGCACCCGCGGTAGCCGACTGGACAACCCGCGTTGTCGTGCCGGGGGTGGTTCAAAGCGAGTACAAGACCTTGCCTGCTACGATCGTCGGCGTCGACCCTGCTGCAGAGGCACGGATTTCGTCGATACCAGGCAGGATCACCGAAGGGCGATATCTGGACAGCAGCGATGACGACTCGGCCGTCTTGGGGCTGCATATGGTCGAGCGGTTGAAGACCGGGCTCGGCCGCCGCGTGATCCTGATGTCGCAGAACGCGGAAGGCGCGATGTCCGAACAGAGCTTCGACGTGGTCGGGATCTACGACGCCGACAAGGCGACGGAAGACCTTTACGTCTTCACAGGACGCGCTGCATCGCAAAGGTTTCTTGGCCTTGAGGGCGAAATCGCCCAGGTCGTCTTCGTTCTGCAGGAGGAGACGGCATTGGAGGACGCCGTGGCGGCGCTGGCCGAGGCGGCGCCCGCCCTTGACGTCCGCGGCTGGAAGGACCTCAACCTGTTTCTGGCCTCGATGGACAGCTACATGGGTGTCTTCGTCCATGTCTGGCTCAGCATCGTTTTTGCGCTGATGGCGATCGGCATCGTCAACACCCAGCTGATGGCGGTCTTCGAACGCACGCAGGAATTCGGGCTGCTCCGCGCGCTTGGAATGAAACCGCGCCGGGTTCTTGTCATGGTCACCATCGAAAACGCACTGCTGATCGGCATCGGGGTGCTTTTGGGCATGGTGCTGGCGGCCGTGACCATCTGGTCGCTCAGCGACGGCATCGATTTCTCGGCTTTCGCCCGGGCCATGGAGATGGTTCAGACTGGCGAGATCATCTACCTGAAATACGAACCGGGCGCGTTCATCCTGTTCCCGGGACTGATCTGGCTTCTCGGCATACTGGTTACGCTCTGGCCCGCGCTACGGGCCTCGAAGTGCCGCCCGGTGGAAGCCATGCGACGAGAGACGTAGGGAGAAACGAAGCATGGATCCGATCGTTACCTGCCGCGGCCTGTCCAAGACCTTCGGAAAGGGCGAACTGGCCGTGCACGCGCTGAGGGATATAGATCTGGACATCATGCCTGGCGAAATTGCGACGCTGGCCGGGCCTTCGGGATCGGGCAAGACCACGCTTCTCAACATGATCGGCGCCCTTGATGAACCGACCTCGGGTGAGGTGACCGTCGACGGGCAGCCGCTGGGCGGGCTTTCGCGGTCCCAGCTCTCGGATCTGAGGCTTTCGAAGATCGGATTTGTCTTCCAGTCGTACAACCTGATTCCGGTCCTGTCGGCGCGCGAGAACATCGAATTCGTGCTTCAATTGCAGGGTGTTTCCGCTGCCGAGCGCCACGACCGCGCGATGGAGGCGATCAAGGAGGTCGGGCTTTCGGGCCTGGAAGACCGCCGCCCCGGCAAGATGTCGGGCGGGCAGCAGCAACGGGTGGCCGTCGCCCGCGCACTGGTGTCGCGCCCGGCCGTTGTCCTGGCCGATGAGCCCACCGCGAACCTCGATTCAAAGAATGCGCTTGCGCTTGTCGAACTGATGCGCAGCCTCAATCGCGAGCACGGTACAACCTTTCTGATCGGAACCCACGACGTCAGGGTGCTGGAGCAATCAATGCGTCACATCGAAATGCTGGACGGAAGGATCGACAGGGATGCGCGCGGCAGCGCCTAGTGCGGTCCTCATTGCCGTCATCGCGGCAATGCCGGCCTGGGCCGATGGCTTTCGCGTGCGAACCGAAGCCGGGCTGACGTCGAGCACCGCGGATGCAACGAGCCTGGAGGCCGACCTGGGCTTTCGGGACAGCCGGGCGCTGACCGGGGCCGCACGCCTGATGTGGGACAAATCCAGCTGGCCCCTTCGCTTTGAGGCCCATGCTCAGCTCAATGCTGCGCACGGCAGCCAGGTTGCGCTGGCGTCCGAACTCATGCCTGCCGAAGGCCCGCCGCGGACATTGCTGGATCTGAGCGGCGACTGGTCGCACGATCCGAACCAGGCGGTTGTGGGCGTCATCGACCGTGCCTCGGTCGCCTACACCACTGAAAGCCTGGTCCTGAAGGCGGGGCGGCAAGCCATCACATGGGGCAGCGGGTTGTTTTTTCACCCCTCCGACATCGTGGCCCCGTTTTCGCCCAATGCGATCGACACCAGCTACAAGCCCGGCGTCGACATGCTCTACGTTCAATACCTTTTCGACAATGGTGCCGATATCCAGACCATAGCCGTCCCGCGCGCCGAGACGTACGGCGAGTCAGCCGCTTCGGACCAAAGCACCTTGGCAATCCGCGGCAGTGCGACGCTGGGCAACTTGGACGGTGCACTCTTTTATGCCCGCGACCGGGGCGACAATGTGGCGGGGTTGAACCTGAGCGGGCCATTGGGCGGGGCGTCCTGGAACGCCGAGTATGTCCATTGGCGGCTGGCAAACGGCACAACGCACCCGTCCTGGCTCTTCAACATCACCAACTTCGGCACTTTGGGGGATTGGAACGTCTCTTATTTCGCGGAGTATTTTCACAACGGCTTCGGCGTGGATGCCTCGGTGCCGTTGGACGCCTTGCCAGCGAATCTGACAAGGCGGATGTCCGCCGGGCAGGTCTTCTTCGGCGGGCAAGATTTTCTGGCGCCCGGGGGGCAGCTTCAGGTGACAGCCGATCTTTCGATCAGCCCCAGCGCAATCATCAGCCTGAACGACGGCAGCAAGCTTGCCACGGTCGGCGTCAACTACGCGCTCGGCGACAACACCGAACTGGCATTTGACTATTTCAACCCGTTCGGCGCCGAAGGCTCAGAGTTTGGCGGTCGCGAAACATCCACGGGATCGGGGGTTTTCGCGGGCCCTTCGCAATCGGTGACGCTGCGACTCGTTCATTTTTTCTGATGTCATTCGGACGCGTCATGGAACAAGGAGATGGTTTGGTCATGCAATGTGTCGGTTAGGCAGCCGCCCTTGGTCGCCGACATCCGGATCTTCCGATTGTAGCCTCCCTCGGAACGCTGCATGCAATTGTCGTGTTTCCAGGTTCGTCTTCCGATGCATTCACAATGGCGATGGCAGTGCAGCAGCGTGATTGAGGTCACGCGGAACCATGACCGCAGTTCCCGTCCCATGGAATTCGGTGCCGTCGACAGGGCAGGCATTTCGCCGCGCGCCAGGAAGTCACGATGCGTGATGGCTGAAGATTCGGGGAGGGGCCTGCCGGTCTTCTGGAGCGACATGGGACGATCACCTTTCAATCGACTGGCCGCGACATGCGCATAATGCGAGCAAGTCGGCAAACCCGCCCCGAACACAAATGCAGCCTTGCCTGTGTTTGTGGTCAAGCCTGTCTTCCGAAATCCCTGACCTCAGGCTTGGGTCCGTCCTTGTGTGTCGACCTCAAGCAGCCCGTTAAGGACCACATTCGCAATCTCGGACGCAATGTACTCTGCATTGACCTTGTCCGAATCCTCAAGTTCGAGAAAGAACCGTACCTGATTGCCCATGACGGCATAATACTCCGTCATCGCCCAGATGTGGAACAGCAGCAATACCGGATCGACAGGGCGTACACGACCATCGGCGATCCAGCTCTCTATCAGCGCGGCCGAGCGCTGGACGTCTTCGCGCGACCGTATCCAGTGATCTTGCAACATGCCTGCATCGCGCATGACCTCGTTTGCGAATAGCTTCACCTTGTCGGGATGTTCGAGCGAGAACCGGACCTTGCGAATAATGTAGTCCCTCAGCACTGATTCAGGATCCCGGTTGACGGCGCTTCCGTCAAAGAGCTCGGCCCAGATCCCGATGATTTGGTCGATCACGTCCTGGTACAGTTCTTCCTTGCCGCTGATATGATAGTGAAGCTTGTTCTTGGTCAGTCCCGCCCGATCAGCTATGGCTTGGGTAGTGGTGCCGCGCAGACCGTGCTCTGCGAACTCCGCAATCGCGGCCTCGCGGATCTTCTCGTTGAGCGCCTCGCGCTTCTGGGCGAAATCTGAACGTGAATTCATGTGCTGACCGAGCGGCAGGCTGTCGCACCGACCGGGATGTCGTCGGTGGACATCACTGCCGCGACCATGTTTGCGAACGGCGTTTCGTCTCTAAGTTGCATTGCCCCTACCCGGTCGAAACATGGAGAATCTCAAAAATTCCGAAGGCGCCAAACCAGCTTGAAGGCGCTTCCGATGCCGTCGCCGGCTCCTGCCAGGGTCATTCTGATCTGGTCGCGAATGAACCATGCCTGTGCCAGAGCCGGACCATCCCCGGCGTCAAACGAGAATTCGCCGGTCCGCCTATAGTCCGGTCCGCGCATTCGGGCAAGTCGCTGAAGCCAAGCGTCAGGAAAGCAAAGTCGCCTTGCCTTGCCCCCGCGGAGTTGCGTGCAATTGCCACTGCGCTCATCGTTCGACCGGTATGCGCCGCAAAGCCTTTTCGACGCGGGCGAGAAAACCGGTACGGTCTTTCTCGGTCGAGTTGTTCATGTCATAGAGTTGAAGCCAGATCATCTTGCATCTCGGTGAAAACAGCGGGCGCAGGCCCTTGGTCCACAAGCTGCGTCCAGGATCGCGTATCAGGCGGATCCACCACCAGGGCGAGCCCGATGTGGTGATCCCGGCGAACAGCCGGATGTGCCCGAGTTTTCCCTTAGTGCGCCTGAATCGGGCATCTGCCACTTCAAACGCAATTCCGGGAAGCCACACCCTTTCGAGCCAGCCCTTCAGCATCGCGGGAGGTCCGTAGTACCAGGTCGGGTAGATCACCAGCAGCCCCTCTGCCCATTTCAGGTCGTCAACATGATCGGGGTGCTTGTCGATGATGGTCCGGGTGTGAGGCAGGTAGTCAGACCATTCCTGCTCGCTAAGGACCGGCTCGAATCCCTCTCGGTAGAGATCGTGCGCGCGCACCTCATGGCCTGCCGCACGCAAGGTGCGGCAGGCGGTGTCGAAGAGGGCGGCGCCAAAGCTCTCACGACTCGGGTGACAGAAGACCACAAGCAGTCGCATGGCTCCGCGCACCTACGGCTTGAGGTCCATTCCTACCATCTTGTTCACGAACCGGTCGGTCGCGACCATTTCGACATCAACCGATCCGGCTTCGATGATTCCGGCATCCACCGCAAGATCGTGAAAGGCCCTGACCCTCTGCAGGTCGATCGCGCCGATTCCGGCCTCGAGCTGGTAGCCGCTGTCGATGATTCCGAGCGCCTTCATCTGCGCGACCTCGCCGGCAAGCTTTTCGGGCGTCTGGTCCGGATTGGCTTCGATGATCGCCGCATTGCCGGCGGAGTTGTCGCCGTAGAGGTAGTTGTACCAGCCGATTGTCGACGCATCGATGAAGCGCTGCACGAGGTCGGGATTGTTTTCGACCAGTTCGACCCTGGTTTCGACGGTGGTCGAATAGGTGCTCCAGCCATAGTCGGCCAGCACAAAGGTCTCCACTTCCGCCCCTGCGCTGGCCGCGTAGAGAGGCTCGGCCGTCGCGTAGCCCTGCTGCACCATCTTCTCGTCATTCAGGAATTCGGCAAGGTTGTAGCCGTAGGGGCGAAGGCTCTCGTCCTTGAAGCCGTGCGCGGCCGTCATCCACTGCCAGAAGCTGAACTGTCCATCTTTCGAGATCAGGATCTTCGGCGCGTTCGCGAGGTCGTCCCAGCCGCCATACTGACCCTTGTGGGCGATCAGGACCTGCGGGTCCTTTTCGAAATAGGACGCAACGACGATCGTGGGTATTCCGTTGCGGACATTGTCGATTGACAGCAGCAGGTTGCCGGTCATCAGGAAATCGATCTTGCCTGCGGCCAGCAGCGGGCGGTTGTTCATCTGCGGACCACCCATCTGGATTTCCACGTCCAGCCCGTGTTCCTCGTAGGTTCCGTCGGCGAGTGCCTGGTAGAAGCCGCCATGGCCGCCTTGGGCAAGCCAGTTGGTTGCAAAGACAACCTTGTCGGCGGCCGAGGCACCGCTCGCGATCAGTGTAGCCGACAGCGCGGCGAACATTCTTTTCATCATGGATCCATTCTCCTTTTGCATGACAGTTCGGGTTACGCCCTTTCCATTTCGGGCAGCCAGCCCCGGGTTTTTCCCGGGTTCATCAAGCCGTGGGGATCGGCCTCTTTCTTGAATTCGATCTGCACCGTGTCGATCTCCTTCATGCCCCCGTCTTCGATCGTGATCGCGTGCGGATCGAAAATCGTGCAGCCGTCGATCTCCTCCATTTCGTGAATGATCTCGTACATGCGCTCCCGACCGCGCCACCTCACAAGCGGCAGCGCAAAGACCTGAACCGTGCCGTCCATGCGCGCCATCTCGTGATGAAAATGGACTTCGCCGCCATAGCGCTCCTTCTGGCGCACGACGAGATCGGGATCGAACGGGCGCGGATAGGCCACCTGCAGATAGGACCAGATGCCCGGTTCGAGCTTCAGCGCCTGCAGCGTGGTGTGGTTCCAGCCGCATTCCCAGGCCGGAGGCAGGTTGGCGGCCTCCATCTCGTGCAGGGACTTTGCAAGGCTGACAGAGCCGTGGACACCTTCCACGCGAGCCCGAAATTCCGGCATTGCATCCGGTGCCATCATCGCAAAGAGCGCGTCCCTTTCGGCGGGGAAATGGTCGGCGAGGCGGCGATAGAAGCGGGCGAACCCGCGCTCGACGACCGTCAGGAGATAGGCGTCGAGACCCGCGTCCTGGGCCTGAACGGCGAAGTCGAGCGCTGTGCGATAGCCGTCGAAGAGCGCGATCGCATGAATCCAGTCGGTGGCCGGCGCAAGCGCATAGTCCATCGCGGTGATGATGCCGTTTGTGCCGTAGGCGTGCTGGGCCTTGAGGATGTCCTTGCCGCGAAGTTCGATGATTCTCGGCCTTTCCTCGACTGTTACGATGCGCAGGTTGGTGATGTTCCCGCCATCGCGCAGCATTCCATGTCGAAGCGAGCCAATGCCGCCCGAGCCGCCGGCCACGAATCCTCCCATCGTGGCAATCCGCTTGGTCGAGGGAAACATGGTCAGCATCTGTCCGGTCCGGGCCACTTCGTTCTCTACCTGCGCGATGCGGGCACCCGCCTCGCAGGTTACGCGCCCGTTGATGATCTCGCGTATGGCCGACAGACCGGTGATCTCCAGGATCACGCCGCCGTCGATCGGAACGCACTGCCCGTAGTTGCCGGTGCCGCCGCCCCGGATAGTCAAGGGAATTCGGTGCCGGGCAACCGATCCGGCAATGATCCGTACCTCCTCTTCGGTCTGCGGGCGCACCAGCAGCTGGCCCAGGCAGTGATCGAGCCGCTCCTTCAGGATCGGCGAGTACCAGTAGTAGTCACGCGATTTCGTCTGCAGCAGCCCTGCGTCGTCGTGGCAGGGGATGGTCCCGATGTCTTCTCGGAATGACGCCAGCTTTTCGACCGTTGCTCTCATGCTGCCGCCCTGTCGTCTTGCCCGATCTCGCCCGTTCGCACCACCAGTCGGCGGGCACGCGGACTGCGCAGCGCATCGTTCCAGTCGCGCCCTTCGATCAGCAGGAAATCGGCCAGGGCACCGATCGCAAGTTCCGGCCGGTCCAGCCCCAGCGCCTCGGCGGGCCCGATCGTTATTGCATCCAGCCATCTCGCCGGATCCAACTGCGCCGACACCGATGCCAGTCGCAGCACTTCGATCGCATCGTAGCTGCCGAAGGGGTAGAACGGGTCGGCGACGTTGTCCGACCCGAACAGGACGGATACCCCCGCGGCGCGCATCTCGTGCACCGGCGCAAGTCCACGCATCCTTGGGGTCCGGTCGCAGGAACTGTCCTGCAACCAGAGATTGGCCGTCGGAAGCACAGCCAAAGCGACACCGGCTTCCGCGGCCGCTCCGGCCGTGCGGGCGACCTCCCGCTCGGGCCGGATCGACAGCGAGCATGCATGGCCGCAGAGAACTCGCCCCGCAAGCCCGTGCCCGGCTGTCAGGGCCACGATGCGATCAAAGGCATCCGCCTCCGCCTCCAGTCCTTCATCGACGTGAAAGTCGAGACGCAGACCATGTCTTGCGGCCAGCGCGAACACACGCCCCAGCCACTCGTCGATCCTGGCATTCCGATAGACGAAACAGCCAAGGACCTCGCCGTCCTTTGCCACGCGTTCGGCGATGCCTGGGCCGTGGTCCGGATCGCCCAGCAGATCGAGCGGTGTCAGCGAGGCCCGCTGCACGCGGACGCGGTTGCGCCAATCCTGCGCCATCTCGCCCAGCACGTGCCATGCAAGCGGCACCTGCGGCCCAGACCAGTCCACGTGGCTGCGAAGCGCGCATATTCCGTTGTCGCGTGCTTCCTTCAGCGCACGACCCATGCGCGAGCGTAGATCCCTTTCGCTCCAGTTCGCCAGATCCGTTTCCATTGCGTCAATTGCGCCAAAGAGGCCGGGTTTGGCAGACTTGCAGCGTCCGGCAGTGAAGGTCTTGTCCAGGTGCACATGCGGATCCACGGGCAGCGGGATGGCTACGTGACGTGCAGGATCCGGTCGCGGTTCGATCGTGGCAATGCGACCCCGCTGCACGCCGAGCGCAACCGTCCGTCCGTTCAGAAGAACATGGCTGAACTCAGTGTTCACGACGGATCTCGCTTTCGTGCCAGTGTCCCAGAACCCGGTGCGAGGCCCAGCTGGTCAGGAGAAAGATCACGATGCCCAGCAAGGACACCAGAAACAGCGCGGCGAACATCCGAGGGATTTCGCTGCGAAACGAGCTCTCGATGATCCGGCTGGCGAGCCCGGTGTGCTGGCCCGCCGTTCCGGCCACGAATTCCGCCACTACCGCGCCGATCAGCGCCAGCCCGCCGGCAACGCGGAGCGCGGCCATGAAATAGGGCAGGGCGGACGGGGCCAGAAGATAGCGCAGCCTCTGCCACGTCGTTGCGCGGTACATGGTGAAGAGGTCGCGCAGGTTCTGATCGGCGGACCGAAGGCCGACCACCGTGCTCGTCAGGATCGGAAAGAAGGCGACGATCCAGGCACAGATCAGGAGCGCGGCAAAGGTGCTGTCGACATAGATGAGGATGAGCGGCGCGATGGCCACTACCGGCGTAACCTGAAGGATCACGGCAAACGGGAAGAGGCTCAGTTCCACCGGTCGGGACAGGGCGAAGAGCGCTCCCAGCATCACGCCGCCGACGATCGCCAGAGCGAGCGAGAGAAAGGTCAGCTTCACCGTGAACCACGACGACGCCATCAGCGATGCGAAGTCCCTCACCAAGGTCTCCGCAATCAGGCTCGGGGCCGGGATCAGGTATTTGGGAATCTCGTGATACCGGACGAGAAACTCCCAAAGGCAGATGGCGACGAACAGCAGCGTGATTGGCATGACCCAGCTCAGGATCCTCTCGCGCCTTGCGCGGCGCAGATGCCCGATGTTGATCGGGGCGCCGGTGTCTTCGTGGACATCGCGGGTGCGCTCAATGGTCGATTTCGTCGACATGAAGGGTGCCTTTCAGGGTTTCCGATATGCGCCGGGTCTCGTCGGCAAACTCGATCGACGTGCGGTAGTCTTCGCTGCGCGGCCAGGGGGCGTCCAGGGGCATGTCCGCCACCAGCCGCCCGGGGCGCGCCGCCATGACAACGACGCGGGTGGATAGGTAGACGCTCTCGAAGACCGAATGCGTGACGAAGACGACGGTCAATCCGTGGTCGTCGGACAATTGCACCAGGTCGTCATTGAGCTTGGAGCGGGTCATTTCGTCGAGCGCGGCGAAGGGCTCGTCCATCAAGAGAATTCGTGGCCGGGAGACCAGGGCGCGGGCGATCGACACCCGCATTTTCATGCCTCCCGACAATTGGCGCGGGTAGGAGCGCGCAAATCGCGAAAGGCCGACTTCCTTCAGCGCCTCGCGTACCCTGGGCTCGCCATCGCCGCGCCCGACGCCGGCAAGCCGCAGCGGCAGGTAGACGTTGTCGAAGACCGTTGCCCAAGGTTTCAGCGTGGGCTCCTGGAACACGAAGCCAAGATCGTGTTCGGCATCTCCTTTCGGCGGCGAGATCGTGATCTCTCCGGCTGTCAGCGGCAAGATTCCGGCGATCATCTTCAACGCGGTGGACTTGCCGCAGCCTGAGGGACCGAGGAGGGTGACGAATTCTCCCTCGCGGATTCCCAAGCTCATGTCGTCGACCGCAAGCACGTCACCGAATTCCTTGGAGACGCGGTCCATCGTGATGATCGGATCACCGGTCATTCGGCGGCATCCGGATCGGCGACTGTGTCGAGGAATGACAGCGGCATGCGGTGAACCTCGTCCAGCAGCGAAACCAGCTGCAGTGCAGCGTGTTCAATCACCGCCCGGCCCTTGTCCGCAGTGGCGGCCGCCGCGTTGCCGCAGGCGCCGGCGGCATTCATGTCCTGTGCCATCCAGCCGAGTTTTCCGGCCGGCGAAAGCCCGACATGGCTGCAGACGCGATCGATTTCGGCGATGGCGGGGCGGAAGTCGCGCGCATGTTCCATCTGGACGAGCTCACTGTGCAAGGCCAGCATTACGCTGGTCTCCAAGTCGCCGGCGTGAATGCCGAAACGCAGCTCGTCTTCGGGAAACAGCCCGTTGGGCACGCCTTGCGCGAACCAGTTCGCGGCAATGGTCAGCATCCGGTGCCTGACGCGCAGGTCGCGCGCCACGATGTCCATGGGCGCGATCTGGCCGCCATGGGAATTCAGGATCACCAGTTTCCGCACGCCTGCAGCGGCGACGGAGTCGCCGATCTCCATCAACATGGCAATGAACGTCTGCGCAGAAAGGGTCAGCGTGCCTGGCCATGCGCTGTGCTCGTTGGATTTGCCTATGGGCAAGGTCGGCAGAAACAAGGCTGGCAAGCTTTCGGGAATCTGGGGCACGGCAGCGGCAATGACCCCGTCGAGTATCGCCCGGTCAACTGACAGCGGCAAGTGCGGTCCGTGCTGCTCTGTCGCGCCGATCGGCAGTACAGCAACGAGACCCTCGCGCTCCTGGGCCGCAAAGTCGCGTGTCGTGAAGTCGGCCCAGAACCGGTGCGTCATCCCATCCCTCCGACCGTTCGCAAAGGCCGCACGAAAGAGGGGCACTCGATCACTCCCGAGATTGAGTTCCGGTCGATGCCGAATTGGCGAATGAGGTTTGCGACGCTTTCGGACTCGACGAAATGCTCGACCCCGAGCGCCGCTGCCAGGCACCCGCGCACCGAGCCGAGCCAGGGCAACGTAGTCGGATGGTCGTTGGCCACGAGCGCGGGAAGGCAATTCCGCGACCGTGGGTCCGGCAACCCTTCGACTCGCACGCTGCCGCATTCGCGAAAATTCCGGATCTTTACCAGCGACTGTTTGCCGGCAAGACATTCCAGGGCGTGAAATACCAGTCCGGCAAGGCGCTCGAGCGCCAGCCCGTCCCGTGGATGAGGCGCACGGCAAGGGGGCCCGGTCGTTGTTGTCAACTTGGAGGGGCAGCTGGCCAGTTGCCCGCCGACTTGTGGAAAGGCAATCACGTGGCCACGCCGCGCGGGTGTTTGGCGTCGTGGATCCACTTGCGTGCGAGCCGAAGCAAACGGTCCTGGACGAGCTTCAACCCTGGTCGGGTCAGCATGCCCGAAAAGTCCCTGACCTGTCGCATCGTGTCGCCACCCAGTCATGAAATCAATTAATCAAACCAATAAATCGAAGCAATTGGTTTGTCAAACTTGCGGCGCCTGGATGCTCGCTGCAGCGACGTTCTGCTTGCGAAGGTTCGTATCCAAGGGTGCCTGGCGCCCAGGCGGCCGGATTGGCGCCGTAACAGTGGTCGCGGCACACGCGGCGCAGAAGACAAGGAGAATTGGGAATCTCAAATTAGCACGTAATATCAAGTGAATGCCAGACGTCGTTATGGTCCGTTGCAATGACTGTGCCCGGCCTTGAGGATCGGGTCCTTGGGACATTTCCGCGGTCTCGGGAATTGCCAGACGGGTTTCGAGCATGCCCTGTCGTACCGTGGCTTGGGGGCTCCGGTGCCGGCACCGTTTCCTGTCGGCCAGGTCCGTGGTCGACGCGTTAGTCTAGTTTGCGATTGGCAAGTGCGTGACGTCGGCGATGCCTGCGGCAAGGCCGCCCGCGCAAGATGCAAGGCGGCAGTTTCTCATGCGATTAATGCGCTCGAGACAGCTAGTCCGACTTCCGCAACTCGCGGGATTTGAGGTCTGTAACCCGTTGATATTCCTAAATTCACCTCCCAAGGGTCGTCACTACACGCGACTTCAAGGGGTCGGGTTCTTAAGAACGTGCGTCTCCCGCGACGGAACTCGCCAAATTTGTCGAAAAAAACCTGCCGAATTGCGCAAGTCGGGTTAGGTTCGTCGATCCGTTTGAAATCGACGGAACACAGTGGCTGAAGATCGAGATCGGGAAATTGATGGGCGCACTTGCCGACACGAGTCGACGCTTCCGATCAAGAATGGCCGTTTCACGAACTCGCAATGCTACGTCGCAATGCCACGCCGCAACGGCGGTCGGGATGCATCGCTCGCATCGTGAACCAGCCGGCTTGCGTGCCCGTCCGGCGATTTCTCAACTAACGGCTTGAACCGGGACCACGCCGCCACGAGATACGCTACTGGCAGCGCAGGCAAGGGGGAAGGCGCAAATGACAGGTGTGCGTGGGCAGTTGGCAGGTTGGCTCGAACGGCCGGCCGTTCAGCGCTTGGTAATCGGCGTGATCATCTTCAATGCAATCCTTCTTGGCATGGAGACGTCCGAACAGATCATGACGCGTGCCGGACCCTTCGTCATCCTGTTGGACAGGATCTGTCTTGGCTTCTTTGCGGTCGAGATCTTGGCGAAACTCTACGCTTTCCGCGGCAGGTTTTTCGGTGACGGGTGGAACATAGCGGATTTCATCATTGTTGGCGTTTCGCTCATTCCCGGGGCAAACACGCTATCGGCTTTGCGCGCGCTTCGAATTCTCAGGGCGTTGCGGCTTGTGTCCACGGTTCCTAGCCTCCGCCGGGTCATGGAGGGGCTGATCGGCGCCTTGCCAGGAATGGCATCGGTTCTCGGACTGACAGGTCTGATCTTCTATGTTGGCTCCGTCATCACCACGAAACTCTTTGGCGGCGACTTCCCGGAGTGGTTCGGCACGATCGGCCGGTCAGCATATTCTCTCTTTCAGATCATGACGCTCGAAAGCTGGTCCATGGGCATCGTTCGCGTTGTAATGGCGGACTATCCCTATGCTTGGGCCTTCTTCGTGCCCTTCATCATCGTCACGACATTCGCAGTCATGAACCTTGTGGTCGGGCTCATAGTCAATGCGATGCAGCAGTCCCACTATGACGAGCAGTCCGGAGCGACCGACATCTATCGTGACGAGGTCCTTCGCCGTCTCGCCGCCATTGAAAACCGGCTGGCAGACCAGGACAGGCGAGACTGAATGCTTGGACCTTCGGGGATTTCGAGATGACGGGCATCGCCCGACGTGACGGCGAAATCGCGAGCCTGAATCATCGCGCAAGCATCGTTCGGCAAGATCTTGAATCCACGCTCATGCATTTTGTGCCGTTGCTGTCGGCAATGATGAAGCAGCGCTCCGCCAAAGCGCTCGCCGCCGGCGTGATCGCGTCTTCGGCAACCCTCGGAAACCTGTTCCCGACGTCGATCATGCCCGTCATCTTGGCCGGCCTGATTGTGCCGGGCGTCGGAGACCTGTTCATGGCAACGCTCTGTCCCGGTCTGATCATCGGTGGGCTCTACATTGGCTATTTCCGCTCCGCGACATTTCTTTGTCCGGTCGCTCGCGCGGCGCATGTCATTCTCGGTGCATGAATGTCCGCGCCGCAGTGTCGTCCGAAAGATGTTCGAGTGCAGGGATTGGGTCCGCGCCGCCAAAATCCGGCATTTTCCGCGCGATGTCCTTGCAATCCGCCAACTTCAAGCGATGCTTTAGCATTCCCAGGACGGACCGCGATTCGGTCCACCGGGGAGAGTTCGCAACCAACCGGTGCCTGACGGCCGGGACATTGGGAGGCTTTGGACCTTGACAGGGAGCGACGGGACGGGCGCGGGTCGTCAGGCGCCGGAGAACAGGGCAATGGCGTTTGCAGCGGATCTCTCGAAGGCCGGCGAACTGCAGATGCCGCGCGAGCAGATGCTCGACCTCGGGCGCAAGGCGCTCGATCTCGTGGTTGAGCGAATCGAGGGCCTGCCTGGAACACGCGCCTGGGAGGGCGAGTTCCGGCAGGTCCTTGAAGAGCAGCTTCTGGAAGCCCCGCCCGAGGACGGGCGACCCGTCGACGAAGTCATGGAGAGGGTCGTGCGCGACGTGCTCCCGCTCTCGGTGCGCCTCGACCACCCGCGCTGCTTCGGGTTCGTCCCGTCGTCGCCGGCCTGGCCCGCCGTTGTCGCCGACTTCATGGCCGCCGGCTGGAACATCAACCAGTGCACTTGGCTGGTGGCGAGCGGTCCAAGCCAGCTGGAACTGGTCGTCATCGACTGGTTCAGGCGTTGGCTCGGCTATCCGGACGGCGCGGGCGGGCTTTTCACCAGCGGCGGCTCGGCCGCCAGCGTCGACGCGTTCGTTGCGGCGCGCGAAGCGGCGGGCCATCCCGAGCGCGCCACCGTCTACATGAGCGACCAGAGCCACAGTGCGCTCGTCCGTGCGGCGATTATCGTCGGCGTCCGCCGCGAGTGCATTCGCATGATCCCGAGCGACGATGACTTTCGCCTCGACATGGATGCGCTCGCCCGCGCCGTGACCGACGACCGCGCGGCGGGCTTCACGCCCGTCGCGGTCGCCGCCAACGCCGGAACGGTGGGCACGGGCGCCATCGACCCTCTCGAGGCGATGGCAGGCTTCTGCTTGGCGGAGGGCCTCTGGCTGCATGTCGATGCTGCCTACGGCGGCTTCGCCGCGGTGACGGAGCGGGGTCGTCGGCTTCTGCGTGGGATCGAGCGCGCGGATTCCATCGGACTGGACGCGCACAAGTGGTTCTTCCAGCCCTACGAGGCCGGCTGCCTGCTGGTGAAGGACGAGACCAACCTCAGGAATGCCTTCGGGGTCCGCCACGACATCCTCCAGGATACGGTGTGGGGGGCGAACCATCCCAACTTCTCCGATCTCGGACTGCAGCTGAGCCGCTCGGCACGGGCGCTGAAGGTCTGGATGTCGGTCCAGACCTTCGGTATGGCGCGGTTCCGGCGCGCGGTCGGGAAAGGGATGGACCTGGCCGCCCGGGCCGAGGCCCATGTTCGCGCGAGTCCGGTCCTGGAGGCCATGAGCGAAGCGACGCTCGGGATCGTCTGCTTCCGCGTCAATCCCGCGGGCGGCGGTCTCGACGAGGTGGCGCTGGACGAGATCAACAGGACCGTGCTCGCCCGCATGTTCTGGGACGACCCCGCGTTCATGTCGTCGACGCTGCTGCACGGGACGTTCGCGCTCAGGATGTGCATCGTCAACGACGCCACGACCTGGGATGACGTGCGCGAGACCTTGGGGGCGGTCGAGAGTTTCGGGACGGAAGTGCTGTCGAATTTCGGTGCGTCTGCGTGACGGTGGGGACCTCGCAAGTCCGTCCTGGCCGGGCGCGTGTCACGCGGGCCGAATGCCAACGATCCCATGTCTGGCGGCATGATCAAACGGAGGACTGGTTGCGGGAGCTTCGTCGGGCTCTGTCTCTTATGCGCGGTCGAGAATGATCAATCCACGAATTCTGGCGCGCACATTGTTCGATAAGATCCCGCAGATTGCCGTACTTGTCCTTGAATGCGGCCACCATCCCGTATTCTTCGTTCCTGGGTTCCCGTTGAAACTCCAACCCCCAGGCTCGTGAAAGCCCGATAGTCGCGCCAGAAGTCGTCCGTGGTCAGAAACAGGAACACGCGTCCGCCTGACTGGCATCCTGTCGCTGCGCCTTGGCGTTCGCCTTACGCCTTAAGCTGGGCGCGGAGTCCCGTGAAAGACCCGTAGCTTGCATGCCGGCGCCGCCCCGGCTCATTCCTGTGTCTGGACTGCCGCCGACAGGCCTGGCGGCGGCGGTGCCGGGCCTGAGCAGCACAATCCCGTCGCCGCATGAAAGTCCGCGCCGACTCTCGCAGACGGCCTGAAAATGACCCTTTCAATGATCAAGAAGAAATGAGCTGCCGAGACCCCAACGCAGCCAACCCCTCAAAGTTCAGTGGATGCCTGCCTCGAGTCCCATTTGCCCAATGCTGCACATTGCATCAATGCCATTCCCGACAAGGGGTTTCTCGTGCGGCCAAGCCGCGCCAGACATCCGGTCAGATCAGCGCCGTCGACAAGGCGGGGAAATGGCTGAGCGCGATCAGCACGGCCGCAACTGCCAGGAGGAACGGCCAAAGCGCCTTCAGGATTGACGCCGAGGACGTTCCGCCCATGGACGAAGCGATATAGAGCCCAATTCCGACCGGTGGCGTCAGCAAGCCGAGCACGAGATTCAGGCTGATGACAACGCCGAACTGGAACGGGCTGATGTCGTAGGACCCCGTCGCGATCGGGAGCAGGATCGGCGTGATCAGGATGATCGCGGCAATCCCGTCGATCACCATGCCGATCAGCAACAGCGCCAGGTTGACGATCAGCAGGAAGAGGAACGGATCGCTGGTGATCAGCGTGACCAGTGCAGCCAGCCGCTGCGGGGCCTGCTCGTAGATGATGACCCAGCCAAACACGCTCGCGGCGGCGATCATGAAAATGATCATCGAAGCGTTTACGGCGGTGCGCTTGAACAGCACGCCAAGCTGCGCCGGCTTGAGTTCGCCGTAAATCAACCAGCCAACGACGAAGGCAATCAAGGACGCGACGGCGGCGGACTCCGTCGGGGTTGCGATGCCGAAGACGATGCCGCCCACGATCGCGGCGGGGATCAGCAGCGCAGGCAGCGCCGACGCCAGGGCGGCAAGCGCTTCGCGACCCGTCATCCATTCGGATTTCGGATAGGCATGGCGCAGGCCGATCAGGCTGATTGCCAGCGCAAACGCAAGCGTCAGCAACAGGCCGGGCAAGATGTCGGCAAGGAACATCTCGCCGATGGGCACCTGGGCCAGAACCCCGAAGATCACGAACATGATCGACGGCGGAATGACCGGAGCCAGCAATCCTCCGGCGGCCGTGGTGGCGGCGGCAAATCCCTTTCCGTAGCCTTCGCGCTCCATCGCAGGCACGATGGCGCGCGACATCACCGCGATCTGCGCCGTTGCCGAGCCGATGATCGCGGCCATGAACATGTTCGCAAGCAGTTTGATATAGGCCAGTCCGCCCCGAAAGCCGCCGACAATGACCCGCGCCAGCGCGATCAGGCGCCTGGTCATGCCGCCTGCGCGAGACTGTCATAGAGGCGTTCCTCCGGCTTGGGCTTGGGCTTGGGCGAGGGCGCCGAAAGCGCCTCGCAATGCACCGTGACCACAAATGACCTTCCTGCCAAGCACGAAGTTCCCTTTTCATTCTCCATCATGAGAGATCTTGCCGCACATGTTCCCCGCTCCCGCCGGCATCATTCGCGCGGGCGTCTCGTTCGCGGGTGCCGTGCCGGAGGAGGCGGCCTGACGGGCTGTCAAGTTAAGTATGCAAGCCCCTATCATTGCTCGCAGTGACGGATGAGCAACCGGATCATCCCCGCACGTGCGGGGCACATAGCGGGCCTTATTTTACGGGACTCCAGGGCTGTGCGGCAAGGGGCGCACAGAGCGGGCGGGTCCCGGAGCGCTCTCGCGATCTTCGCCATGATCCTGTCTCCGGGTCCATCGCCCGATCAGGCCGCGTCCGGCGGGTAGACGCCCTTGCCGGGCCCGAACGCCTTTTGCAGTTTTTCGCGAAGCGCTCGGGCATCGCACACCTTCACGACCTTCGGCTCGGCGATATCCGCGGGGATCCCGGCCAGCAGCGCGGCCAGCCGCTCCGCCTTCAGCTCCCGCGCGGCGAGCAGGGCCTCCGCGATCCGGAGCACGCGGGGCTTTTCCTCGCGCACGATCCACTCCGCCCGCGCCTGGCAGGACTGGAGCACGGCGTCGATTTCCCGGACCGTGGCCGCGCTCTCGCCGCCGTCGCGCGGCGTGAACGCCAGCTGGCCGGCGAGGCCCCATTCGTAGTGCACCCGGGCCGCAAGGGCGGTCGCCTGCGCGAGGTCGGACTGGCGCCCGACGCCGGCCCCGCTGCTCGCCTCGCCCAGGATCACCCGTTCCGCGGCACGCCCGCCCAGCAGGGCCGCGATCCGGTCCAGCGCGCTGCCGTGGTGCTCGGACGGCCGCCCGGGCAGCTGGACGAAGCCGCCCCTTGCCGTCAGAACGGCCCGCGCCGGCTGCGGCAGGCCCAGGCAGTGCGCGACGACCAGGTGGCCCGCCTCGTGGATCGCGACGCGACGAAGCACCTCCGGCGCCGGGGCCGGGGCGATGCGGCCGGCGGCGGCATCGAGATGGTCCTGCGCCAGCGCGACGCCCTCGGCGCGGGCAAGGCCCCGCGCCTCGCGGACGAGTGCCGTGACCTGCGCCCCGGACAGGCCCAGGAGCCGATCGGCGACGGAGGCGAGGTCGAACGCGCCGGCCGTCTCCCTGATCGCGTGCCGGAGGATCCGGACGATCATCGCGTGGTCCGGGGCGCCGATCTCGACGTGGAGGTCGAACCGCCCCGGTCGCGTCACCGCGGGGTCGATCATGTCCGGATGGTTTGTCGCGCCGAGGACGATGACGCCCGGCGTCTCGTTCAGCCGCGACAGGTGCTCGAGCAGCCCGTTGACCACGCCGACGATGTAGCGGGAGAACCGGTCGGGGGAGTGCCGGTGCGTGAACGAATCCAGCTCGTCGAGGAAGAACACGCTCGGTCGCCTCAGGATCGCCTCCTCGACCTCCCGGGCCAGCGCAGCGAGCATGTCGCCCTGGTGGCCGTGCTTCTGGCAGGCCGAGTAGCTCGTCGCGACCAGGGTTGCCCCGACCGAGCCGGCGATCGCCGAGGCCAGGAGCGTCTTGCCGTTGCCCGGGGGCCCCGTGAGCAGGAGCGAGGACGAGACCTCGTCCCAGGCCAGCGTCCCGGCGCGCCAGGCCGCCATGTCGGCGACCAGCCGGCGCACGGGATCCGCGACGGAATCGGCCAGCACGATGTCGGCAAGGGTCGTCCGGGGCGTCGTGCGGAGGCGCCCGGCGGCGCGCGCCAGCTCCTGCGCGACGGCCGCGGTAGTGTCCTGGCGGAAGGCGACCTCGACGACCGCCGTCGGCAGGATCGCGAGATCCTCGTCCGGCGGCAGCGCGGCGGCCGGCAGCGCGCCGTCCGGGGAGGGGTGCGTCACGCGCAGGACCTCGGCGAGAAGTTCCGCCGTCAGCGGCGGGAAGGCGACGGTGCGCCGGCAAAGCGCGCGCAGGACCGGGGAGACCGGATCGGCGCTCGGCATGAGGGCGACGACCCGGAGCCCCTGGGCCACGGCGCGCTCGAGGCAGTTTGCGAAAGCGCGCCGGTCCGCCATTATCTCCGAACGTCCGTCGTCATCGTCGAGCCGGACGAAGGCGACCCGCCGCCAGCCGAGGTCCAGGGGATCCGGAATCCGGGGCAGCCAGGTCTCCCCGTGCTGCAGCTCGGCGTTGACCTCGCACCGGTCGGTCGCGGACGGGAGGACGAGAATGACGCAGGCGCAGGGTGCGCCGAGCGCGTCCCGGGTCTCGGGATCGGCAAGAAGCGCCGCGACGCGCGCCGCGATGAGCAGGAGCCTGGGCGGAACGGGGCGCCGGGCGGCGTCCGCTCCGTCCGCCTCTCCGTCCGCCTGCGAGGCCGCGTCGAGGCGGGCCTGGCCTTCTCCTGGCGCGTATGACGGTTCGGACCCCGTCTTCTCCGTCCCCGCGTCGGATGCCTCCCGATCGGCCGGCCTGCGGCCATGGGCCGCGATGTGCTCCAGGAGAGGGCGGAGGATATCGAGGACGTGCGGCGGCAGGCCGTCCGGGCTCGCGGGCGCCGCGCGGCTGTTCGCGCCGCCGACGCGCTCCTCGCGCTGCACGTTGATCAATCGAGCTTCGGTCGACATTTCGGATCCTCGCATTTGAGCACGATCTGCTCCTGCTCGTGATGGTTTCGCTTCGCCTACAGCCGCCCCGCTTGCGACGCGTGGCAGCCCTTCGCGAGCTTGCAGAACATCGTGCCGGTCCATGCCGTGATCCAGGCGTGGAAATGCGGACGGTTCAGGGCCTCCATGATGTCTCATGTCTGAGACGCCGCGGCCGCGTCGTCAAGCGCGCGTTTCAGATTCGAAACGCCGCTGCTGTAAACAAGCCACGGACTTGTTCACAACGGCAGTCCCGCGGCGGTCCGGCCGCCGTCAAGCGGCGAAAACCCTTGTTTTCATGGCTCTGACGCACCTCTCACGTTCCGTTCATGGGTGATTGCACGGGCAAGAGCCCTCAGCGCGACGCCATGGCCCGTCTCGAGGCCCGGTCCGGCCGGATTTCGGCCAGTTTCAGGGGGTCCGAGCGAGGAAGGGTCCATCGCAACAAATGACCCAAAAGTCCCGCAGCGAATCCCGCATCTAACTGAGGTAGCGGGCCTTTCAACGCTTTCACAGCAACCGAAATCGGGTGCGTTTCAGGCTGCTTGTTTCAGGGTGTGGAGTCCGATGGAAGAGCTCCTGAAAACCATCGTCTTGTTTTGGAAATGGCCGCAGCCCTGACCGAAAATGCTTGCGACGGCATCGGAACCGTGCCCGTTATCCTTGTTCTGAAAACCGTGTTCCTTTGCAGCCCGGAACAAGGGACTCGGGAACAAGCCGCCATCGGTGACGCTTTCGATCGGTTCGGGGTCGTACCGCACGGTCTTCTGCCGATGTTTCCTCGCTGGTTTGACCGTAGCTTGATCCTGTGGGACTTTTGGGACCCTTGTTGCGATGGACCCTTGATCCGGCGCATCCGCTCGCGCCATCGCAGCTCGCTTGGCAGGTCCTCCAAATCGCGGTCCAGATAAGTTTCGGCGTGATCGGTTCCGCGTGACCCTGACCAAGGCCGCAGGACCCTGACGCGAATCAGGACCCTTCGTGCTTGAGCGCCGTCAGTGCGGCAACATGGCGGGGCAGATCGCTGCGGGAATGCAGTATGTCAACGATGACGGCTTCGCCCGGCCGGTCCAGATACGCCAGGAAGTGCTCCCCTTCCCCGACAAACCTGAGATCGTCAGCGGCATCCACGAGAACGGCGCAGCTCCGGCTATGCGCCTGGCCGTTCAAGATCGCGCCGCAACGGCTGAGCAGCTCAGCCTCGTAAAGCTCGGCCTGCCTGTGCCCGAAATTCTCGATCGTCCATCCGGCAATCTCGACAAGGCCGGCTTCCGCACGGCGCGTCAGCCGTAAAGATCGGCTCATGAGGTCGCGCGTGCTTTCGCAAAGGCCCGACGGACAGCGTCCTCCCCACTCCCTTCGGCAAGATCACCCCGGCTCGCCTGCTCAAGACCTTCCATCAGGCCCTGCCGGAGATCAGCGAGCTGCGCCTCTTCCTGCTCGAGCAACCGAAGGCCGGCGCGCATGGCCTCGCTTGCATTCTGATAACGCCCGGATGCGACCAGTGCCTGAACCAGCTGATCCTGGGTGTCGGTGAGAACGACGTTGCGTGTGACCATCAGACACATCTCCTTGTTGGCAATACATGCCAACGCCCAGCCTCGATCAATACGGGAACCACCAATATCACGCTCAGTGTCGGCTTACACGCCGACACTGAGCGAGTTTGAACGAAGCCGTGCCCTCTCCTGATTGTCTTTTGCAGAAAGTGGATTGCGGCCGTTCAGGTCGATCGCTGGATTTCGGTCCGGACGACGAATTTTCCGGCACGGCGTTTCGCCGAGATGCCGCGGGCCGGTCAGATGGGCCATGCGCTCGTGGCAGCCCTTGCCGCTGCGGATCCAAGGCAGTCCTTCCTCGCCCTGGACGTCGCCGACCTGAAGCGCCGCCGCCTCCGCGATCCGCAGGCCGGCGCCGTCGGCGGTCAACGTCGCCGTGCCGTAGCGCAGGTCGCCCATGCCCTGGAGCAGGCGTTCGACGTCGGCCTCCGGGATGGAACGGGGAAGACTGTCCGGAATTCGGCGGCTGCGCAGGCCCTCGACAATGTCGGGCTGTCCCATCGCGTCTGCGAAGAACAGCCGCAGGGCCAATATCTCCGCGTTGATCGTGCGCGGGGAGAGGCCCCGCTCGATCCGCCCGACCACCCAGGACCGGACCTCGTCGGCCAACAGCGCTTGCGGTGCGCGATCCCAGTGCCGTGCGAGACTGCAAGTGCTGTCCAGGCAATTCACATGCGTCCGCTGCGCCAGGTCCCTTCACGGCCATCACCTCGATCATCCTCGTGCGCGCCGGAGACTTGCCGGATACCTTCTTCTTCGATGTCATGACTGACTCCCTTGGTTGCGACCGCCCCGACCTCCGGGACGCCAAGTGAGCAGAGCATCGTCAGCCCGGCACGCCACGGCCTCGATGAAGAAGGCGATGCCAGTCAGTCAGGACAGACTGAACGCATGGCCCAACTGGCCGGGAAGCGGCCTTCGTTCAAAATAGTCGGGACCGAAACCGTTGCCCCCAACCTCTTTTTGCTCTCCTGACTCCCTCGGTTACACCCACCGCCGCATGCACGGGTAAACCGATTGCCGTTCTCAACGTCGGCCCTTCAGTTTTCGCGGCTGCCTTCGGCACGTTCGGCGTTTGGTGAGAGGTAGCGGTACGTGATCCGTTCGGCGGAGGGGTGATCGCCGCGGATTTCGAGGTTGCGGGCCCAGCAGTCCTCGACCAGCTCGCACGTGACCGATCGGCCGCCTGGTTCGACGGCGGCGATGCGGTACCGCCCGCTTCCCAGCGGTGGCACCATGATCGGCGTCCGGACATCTTCGCGACCCTTCCTGAAGTGTTTGGGGAGGACCGGCATCCAACCGATGCGCGGCACGACGATCGGGCTGGCGAGCCGACCACCTTCGAAGATGAAGCGAACCGTGTGCGGGCCTGTTTCCACCGCCCGCACGACATCCTCGAACACGTAGGCCACGAGCCGCCGCGGCCCGCTCGCCATCAGCGTTTCCACTGTCCAGATCACATCCTGCGCGGTGATCGGCGCCCCGTCGTGAAACCGCGCCTCTTCGCGAAGCAGGAACTCGATCCACCTCTCGTCTTTGTCGACTGCGACCGATGCGGCGATCAGCCCCTGGTGCCCGTCGTGGAGTCTGAGCGGCAGCCTGTCGTAGATCATGGACGCACCGGCCGGAGCGGTGCCGTCGCCGAAGGCCATCACGACGATGTCGGCTCCGGTCTCGCGCGCGTGTCGCACCACATCCTCTTCGTCATCGGAGAAGGAGGTGGGGACAATTGTCGCACCGGGCGCGACCTCCCGGATCGTTGCGTGAATGACCGCTTCGTGGCCGAGGATTTCGCGACGGAGCTGAAGGTCGTGTTCCGAGGATTCGTCCGTTGCACGGGGAATGATCGAATTTTCGATATCGGCCACAAGGCTGCCGCGGCCCGCGGCAGCGCGGGCGGCACCGGGAATCCGCGCGCCCCCTGACTTTCATCAGGCTCCCTTTCGAAAGGCCTTCCGGGAGCCTTTCTCCCGGCCGCCTCGATCTGATCGAAAAGAGCGTCTGCGGAGGGAATCACGCCCTTCTTCTCCAAGGACATGGCCAGGGACCTGTTCGACATGAGGTGGGGGAGGGAGTCTCGTTTGGTTCACTTTTCGTATTTTATGTGTTCGGTCTGCGAATCACGCGGCGAGCGCGATTTGCGCCACGGGCCGGTTCTCGTTGGCGCATTCCGGCGGCTTCCAGCCGCCGCTTCGGCTCCGGGATGTCCGGCCTGCTCGGCACCGTCCCGTCCATGGGCAACACGAGATGATCAGCGAAATTCGGGCACAGGCGCCTCCGGCGAGAAACGGTGAGCAATTCGGCAGGGATGACGACTGGCCGATCCGGGACGGTCACTGCGCGAGGCGCTGCCGGGACGGGCGCTCCCTTTCCGTCGTCGGCCGGTCGCTGCCGGCGTCCCCGTCGGAACCGGGAGGCTCCCGTGCCGCCACGACGAGATCCGACGTGCTGGGCGCACCGATCGCCGGCCGCCGAAAGCACCGGATCCCGCAAAGGGCGAGGTGGTCCGCCACCGCCGCCGCAATCGGCTTGAACCGGTCGTGACGGCCGGCCCGGCCGCCTTTCGGCCAGAGCTTCGCTGCCTTCGTGAGCGCCATCTCGACGTCGAACAGCAGCTCTTCCCGGGAGACAGGGATGTCGTGTTTCTCGGTCATCCCGTCACTCATGGCACAGGAACATAAAAAGAACAACAGTGGAGGCCGCGGCCGCGGCAAGACCGCATCCGGATGCCTTCGTCCCTGCTGGAAGCGCTGTCCGAAGCCACCGTTTCCGCGCCGGGCGCAATCACGAGACTGTTCGGCAGTCCTGTCCCGTTCAGCGCATGGCGCCCGACGGTCGCGGCCGGGTGCCCGCGGTCGAGCTGCAGCATGCGGCGATGGCGGACGAAGGCCCGACGAGTCCGGCAATCGCAGGTCCGGCGTTTGGCGCGAAGATCCGGATGGCGGGCTGCCGGCTTGATTGACGCGCCGGAACCGGCGCCGCATCGCGCTTCAGGTGACGGCCCGGGGCCAGGCCCGCGCCGAGACGGTCTGGTTCAGCTTCGCGTCCGCCCGGATGCACCTGGCCGGTCATGCCGGGTGGGACAGGGCCGACCGCCGGCGCGTCAGGCGCACGGCTGCCGGTCGGGCGGAGTGCCGCCGGAACATGCCGCGGGGCGAGCGCCTCGCTGCGGTCTCGGGGATCATGGCGGCGGAGGCGGAGCGATGCCGAGGGTGAACGGGACATCGCTGGGAACGGACGGACGATTGCCGGACCAGGTTCGACGGCATCAAGCGGAAGCCGAGGCGGGCACTGAAACGCTCGCGCTGAACGACGCACTGCGCCTGCTTCCGGACATCCTGGTTGCAGCGTTACCAGAGAGGGTCACGCCGAAGACCTCGCGCAACTCCCGCCTCCCGCCGTCGCAGACGGACAGGGACGGGACCGCGCGGCGCACCGGCAAGAGCTTCCGCGGCAGGACGCCGAAGGCGAGGGAGACGGAATCGGGCAACCTGCGCACGTTTGCCGCCACCGGATTCGGCTTCGGTCGCCGCGTGCCGGCGGCGAGGCCACGACCTGTCCTGAACCGCGTGCCCGGGACGCGAGGTGCGCGTCGAGATCGGCACCGTCTTGGCGAGCGTCGGGCGCCATGCGCGGAACGGGGCCGGGATCAGGCACTGCGCGCGCTGCCGGGTGTCGATCTGCCTCCGGACATTGGCGGCGCCCGGAAACGACGCGATTGCCGCCATCGCGATCGCAATTCGAAGAATGGTCGTTGACTGTGTCGATCAATTCGACTTTGCACGAAAGAGGCAACTGGAAGCACTTGAAGGTTGCAGGTTGCGGAGGAAAGATCTCATGACACGGGGTGACGCCGATCCAGACAGCCCGTTTCCTGCACCGCAACCGTGACGAGGGACCACGAATGTACACTGCAATCTGCGAAGGTGCGGAGCAAATGGCATCCGGTGGGCACGCTGGACGGCGCCGCAGGCACGAGGTGCGAATTGGGCCGCTGGACATTCCCTGCAGGGCGATCGCGCGCAGGGGCGTCGATCGCTTCAGCGAACTGGCGACGGCGAGCGCGGCGGCGCATGTGCCGGAGATGGACGCGGATCGGTTGATCGGGACGGCAGCACCCGGCCTTCCGGCAGGCGCTTCCGCGCGTTTGGCGCGCGTCGGGAGGCTGCGTCGGTGGCACGGCGCCTTCTCGACCTGCAGTCGCGCCGCAATTCCTGACACGTGAAGGGGCCACCGGAATGAGCATGGCGTTTTGCGTCCAAACGGAACGCACGAGTTCGACCGCCAAGGCGGCTTGGCGGCTCGTTCACGACTTGCGGGACGTGTCGCAGCCGGGCTGCGTCGACGAGTTCCGAAGCCGCCGCAATCGCGTGCCCATCAAGCCGCCCACCGTGCGCGAGATGAAGGCTCGGGCCGTTGCGCGGAGGGCCGCGGCAAGCCCGAGGAGGCAGATGAAATCCAGCGCGAGCTTCCTTGGGCGGGGGATCATCAGCTTCGGGCACGACGTCCAGAAGCTGATCCGCGCGAACCAGAACCTCGAGGATTGCACCTGCGAGGGCGTCACCGACCGGCTTGCCGAGGAATTCGATCGCGAGGTGCTCGGGCACGTCATCCGCGGGGACGAGAGCGGGACCCACGCGCATTTCCGGATGGATGCCGACGCCTGGCGGCGACAGCCCGGGGGGCCCGTGACGATGCGCAGGCCGATCGCGGGACCGACCGGACGGGCCGGCTGAATCCGGGAGAACCGACGTGCTCGACGCGAAAGGGATTGCCGGCTGGCCCGGAAAGGTGATTGACGGCGAGTTTCAGCCGGCCCTGTGGCACATGCTGGATGTCGGCGCGGTCGCGGACCGCCTGGTCAGGAAGCGCCCGGTAACGGGATCCTTCGCCCTGGACCAGGCGATCGTGTACCTGGTCGCCCTGCACGATCTCGGGAAGTTCAGCGAGAGCTTCCGGGACCAGGTCGCGGGTGCGGCGGCGCGAACGGAGTGTCATGCCCAGCTGGGCTTCGTGCTTCTTCGGTACCTCGACAGCCTGCTGGCGGAGCGCATCGGCGGAACTCCGGATGCACGGCGCGTCCTCTGTGCGGCGGTCGCCGGGCACCACGGCGGGCCGCCCGAACCGGATGACGGCAGCGGCATTCCCGGGCGGCGCTGGATGGCCGCCATCGGGGCGCAGGGCATCGAGGCGGCCGCCGATGCCGTCGAGACGGTCGGCACGCTGTTTCCCGAAGCCTCGCTCGAGGGTCTCTCGAACGGCGATGCGAATGCGCTCAGCTGGAAGGTGTCCGGCCTGACGGTCCTGGCGGACTGGATCGGTTCCAGCACCGAGTGGTTCGGCCGCCGGCCGGCCGGCGTTCCGGTCGCGACGTACTGGGCCAGGGCGCGCCGTCGCGCGAGGGATGCCGTCACGAAGGCCGGGCTGCATCGGGCGAAGCCGAGGGCGGACGCCGCCATCCTGCCCTGGCGGACGCCGCCGCGCCCGATGCAGCAGGCGGTGCGCCGGATCGAGCTGCCGGAGGGGCCGGCGCTGGCGATGATCGAGGACGCGGCCGGCTCGGGAAAGACCGAGGCCGGGCTCATGCTCGCGTCACGCATGATGGCGGCCGGAAAGGGCGACGGGCTGTTCATCGCCCTGCCGGAGATGGCGACGTCGAACGCCATGCTGGCGAGGATCGGGAAGATCGCGGCGAGCCTGTTCGCAGGCCGGCCGTCGCTCGGGCTGTCGCACGGACGCGTCCGCCGGAGCGCGCGGTTCCGGAGAATCCTCGGCAGCGACGGTTCCGATCCCGACGAACCGGTGACCTGCGGACAATGGCTTGCCGACGACCGGCGACGGATCCTTCTCGCGGACATCGGCGTCGGGACCGTCGACCAGGCGCTGCTGGCGGTCCGGCCGAGGAGGTTCAGCGCGCTGCGGCTCTGGGCGCTGTCAAGCAAGATCCTCATCGTGGACGAGGCGCACGGCCATGATCCGTTCATGGAGGA
Source organism: Silicimonas sp. (assembly GCA_022824315.1). GTDB lineage: Bacteria > Pseudomonadota > Alphaproteobacteria > Rhodobacterales > Rhodobacteraceae > JAJEFO01. The sequence continues at coordinate 11,727 of JAJEAC010000165.1, read as the reverse complement.
GGCGCTGCGTTCGCTCCTGGGGTTCCACGCCATGATGGGCGGCTCGGCGATCGTGATGTCCGCCACGTTGCCGAAGAGGATGCGCGACGGACATGCAGAGGCGTTCCAGCGCGGGCTCGGCATGCTGCGGCCCTCGGGGATCGAGGGAAACGCGTATCCGCAGCTTTCGGTCGTCTCGAAGCGGGCCGAGACACTTGCGCCCGCCCCGGTGCCGGCGACCTGCCGGAACGTTGCCGTCAGGCGGGTGGATGCCGAAGCGGCCATGGAACGCCTCCGGGAAGGCGCGGAGCGGGGCGCGGCCTGCGTGTGGATCCGCAACGCCGCGGACGATGCCGTCGCCGCCCTGGAGGCGCTCGAGAGCCGGGGAGTTCCGGCCGACCTTCTCCACGCGCGCTTCACGGTTGCGGACCGGCTGCGCAGGGAAGACGCCCTGCAGGCGCGGTTCGGTCGTGACGGGAAACGGCGCCGGGGCGGCGTGCTTATCGCGACGCAGGTCGTCGAGGCCGCGCCGGACCTGGATTTCGACGTGATGGTCAGCGACCTCGCCCCGATCGGCGCGCTGATCCAGAGGGCGGGCCGGCTCTGGCGGCACATGGACCTGCGGCCGGCGGAGTCCCGGCCGGCGCCAGGCCCGGAACTGCACGTCCTGTCGCCCGACCCGGAAACGGTGGAGGACGCGCGCTGGCTGCATGGCGTGCTGGACGCCGGAGCCGGGGTCTATCCGCTGAGCGACCAGTGGCGCACGGCGCGCGCCGTGTTCGGGGCCGGTGCGATCCGGACGCCGGACGGCCTCCGCGACCTGATCGAGGCGGTTCACGGCCCGGATGCGGAAGCGGTGCCGGATGCCCTGGGTTGCGCCCTGGAGGGCGGACCCGGCAAGGAAACGGGCGGGCGGCGGATGGAGAATGACCTGCTGCTGTCGACCCGCCTGGACGGCCGGCCTCCGGACTATCTCTCGGCTGCGCAAGGGGTCCGGGACGAGGAGCGCCTGGTCACCCGCCTGGGCGTTCCGCAGGTCACGCTGCGGCTGGCACGGGCTGTCCAGGGGGGCCTGGAGCCGTTTGCGGACAGCTGGGAAGGTTCCGAGGTGCAGATGTCCCGCGAGCGCTGCGAGAGGCTGGGAGGCGTGGACCAGGAGACGCCGGAGGTCGCCGCGCTGAAGGCGTCATGGCCGGACTGGGCTCGATCGGCGATCCAGGTCGCAGTGGTGGGCGAGGACGGCAGGATCTCGAACGGCTTGCGGTACGATTCACGGCTTGGACTGCTGGCGGCGCCTGCAGTCGGCGATCATTGACGCGCTTCAGGGCAAACTCACCGAGGAAGCGGCGAAGGTCAGCGCGCTTCGCGACCAGGTTGCCCGCTACGAGCGTCAACAGTACGGTCGGCGTTCGGAGAAGCGCATCAACTCCGGCGCCGCCTCCAACACCGGCACCGCTTCCGATGGTGGTTCATCCGATGGCGGTTCCGCTGGTGGCGCATCGCCGGATGCCGGGGAGGATGAGCCCCAGGCCGAACGCAAACCGCGGGGCGGCGTCAAGGGCCGCAAGAAGGATCGCGACGGTTCCGTCAACGGCGCCGGGCTGCGCTTCGGCCCCGAAGCGACGGTGATCGACATCGATGTGATGCCGCCGGAGATCGAGGGGCTGGCGGAGGATGACTACGACATCATCTCCGAGCGGGTGTGCTGCAAGCTGGCATCGGTGCCGATCCGCCACGTGGTGCTGCGTTACCACTACAAGAAGGCGAAGATCAGGTCCTCCAGCGCCCTGGCCTGCGCCCCGGCCGTCGAGGGGGTTTTCAAGCATTCCTGCGTGGATGTCTCTTTCGTCGCCGGAATGCTGGTCGACAAGTTCGCCTGGCATCTCCCCCTGTACCGCCAGCACCAGATGCTGGCCGAGAGCGGGATCACCGTCAGCCGCAAGTCGTTGAGTGGCTGGGCCAACCGGGCGATCTCGCTGCTGGAGCCGGTGTTCGAGGCGCAGTGGCGCTCGGTCCTGGAAAGTTCCGTCATCGTCATGGACGAGACCCCGGTACGGGTCGGCTGCGACCCGGGAAAGCCGGGCCGGATGAAACAGTGCCATGACTGGCCGGTGCTCGGCGACCGGGACGAGGTGGTGTTCCACTTCGCGCCGTCCCGCGCCCACCACCATGTCGAGCGGTTCCTCGGCGATTTCGAGGGCACGCTGGTCAGCGACGGCTGCGGCGCCTACGAGGCTTGGGCCGCGGCGCGGGGGGAGGCGGTGAAGCAACGAAATTGCTGGTCGCATACGCGCCGCAATTTCGAGGAGCAGCTCTTATGACCCCTCCACTTGTCAAGACTGCCACTTTTCTTTTCGCCTGATCGCGACATGCGCTTCATTCCCGACAGGACGGGCAAAGGGCGCCTGTCCTGACTTGCGCCCGTGTCGCAGCGACCTCGCGGCCAGGCCAGCGACTTGACCCCCAGGTCCTTGGCGCTTCCCATGCCTTTTCGATGGCTTCGCCAGGCGCGGTTGCCTTGAGTCTGCCGATGCAAGTGCGTATGAATCCTTGAGGTCACGGCGAGGCGCAGCACGCCCGCATTTGGGGCGTGCCGATCCTTTGCTTTTGTCCGTCATGGAGATTGCGGAATGAACTCGATTCTCACGCTTCCCGAACGCAAGAGGCGCGCGGCGGTCTCGCGCGACGCGGCCGCGAAGAGGATTATGGATCGCCTATCGTCCTATGCTGCCCGCTACAGCGGCAGGTTCCTCGTGTTCGGCAGTGCCGCCCGAGGCGACATGCGCCATGACAGCGACATTGACATCCTCGTGGACTTCCCGCCGGACCAGGAACTTGACGCCGTGATGTTCGCCGAGAAGGCGTGCTCCGGGGAAAGCCTGCCTTGTGACGTTCTTCCGTTCGCGACGCGCACGCCGGAGTTCCTGGACTGGATCAGGAAAGATGTGGTGATTCTTCCATGAGCGATGCGAGATGGAACGAGGTCGACAACGACGTCCGGTCTGCTGTCCATCACTTCTCGATGGCGGCGAAGCTTCATGAGAAACAGGGCCGCTGCAAGGATGATTTCGAGAGGTATCAGGTCGACATGGCCCTGATGCACGCCATGCAGTCGGGACACATGCTGCAGGAGGAGAGACCGTCCGGAGAGTCATGGCACAGGGACCTGGTCAACCGTGTGTCGAATGCGCTCGGAGACAGGCCGGCGATCCTTGATTCCGCCTTGGGACGGGCTGCAAGCGAGACAAGGTTCTTCAGGAATCTCGCGACAAGGGGCTACGACACCTTTTCGCTTGAGAGATGCGAACCGGCGATCTCGGCGGCCCGTGTCCTGGTCCGAGGAATTCCGGAAGCGGTCTCGGAGTTCAGGCGTCTCGATGATCCGCCTGCGAACGCCACGCGGGATGCAGGTGCGAGACGGGACGGAGACGACGGGCCGCCACCGTAGAGGGCATCCGCGCATCCGCAGGTTCAAAGGGCAGCGGGTCGACCGCTTCAGGGAAGCGCACGGTCCTCGACGTGGGTCCGCATCCGCATTGGCGCGTTCGCGTGCCTTGAGCCCAGCGACGAGGCGGCGATCAAGTTGCCCTATCTGGCGATCCGAAACGCCGACGTGCCCTGGAAGCGACCGGTTGCCTGGACTGCCGCGACGGGCCAGCTTGCCGTCCTGTTCGCACTCATCGTCGTTGGGTGGCTTTAGTGCCAACACGCTCTAGTCGTGTGGTGGCGTCCATGGCTCGAACAGGCGTAGGCCGGCGCGCGTGAGTTCCACGTCGATTGTCTCCGGCATGTCCACCCGCTGATCGCTGCTCAGACTCCAAGCCAATCTGTACTCGGCCTGAGCCTGATACTTCGTTCGCTTGCGAAACCAGCGGTCCATCCGGAACACTTCGGTCAAATCGCCGCTCGGAGGTGCTTCTGCGAACGTATTGGCTGCCCAACCACGTGCTCGAATGATCTTGTGCCGGGTTATCCGCTCAGTCGCGAGCCATCGCTTGATGCCGCATTCGATCTCGAACTGAACGGCGTCGACGTCCGCCGTCACTGTCCACGAGTCGTAGCGACCAGGCAGAGCAGCGCGCAGCCGTTCCCACTCCTCGCTTGTCGTTGGCTCACGCGCCAGGCACAACAAATGCGGCCTGGGCATCTCGTCGTTGCTGACGACCAAGTTCTGGCTCGCACTCCATTCGTCGGGCCCGGTGCGCCGAAGAGCCAGCTCGGGATCGTCGTCCGTCTCCGCGAACCGCGCCCGCATCTCTTCGGTTTCAGCCGCCGATCCCTCATGCTCCTTTATCGCCTTGCGAAGCCCCGGCGGGAAACCATCCGCCGGTTCCCACTCGACCGACAGGTGCCCCCCCTTCCACCGTCGTCCTGACCTCGCCTTCCCTGCGGTCGCCGCCGCCCCCGGGCCCGGACGACAGGACCCGACGACAGGGAAGGGAAACGATCCCGCGCAGGCCTCGGAACCGGAACGCTCCCGGCGGTCGTCAGGAGCCCGGATCAGCCGCCGGCGGAAAAGACCGGCACCGGCATGGAAACGACGAACGGGAAGAAGACGGGCCGCGATCAGCGAGACGACCGGAACCGGACAATGAAACCGTGACAACGGGAAAGGAACACGATTCCGAAAAAGCGCGGCGAATCGCCGGAATCACGCCGTTCCATGCAGCCGTCGACACCTGAACAGCGACGCGGGGCGGAACCGAGGATCTGTAGTCTGGCAGCGGATCGTACCCGCTTCGTGACTTCGCCGACCCGGCCGTGGCTTGCCTTCATTCCGACCCTCCTGTGAATTTCACGAATGCTGAGGCTGGTCGAGGCAGCCGGAAACCTCCCCCTGAAACCGGCGGCCTGAAGCCGCCTCGGTTTCGGGGGGAGGCAGAGAAGGCCGGACCCTTGTCAGAACCGGACAATCCGCCGCTGGCCATGTCGCCTCCTGTACCTTCGTGCCGACGAACCGATGAGCCTGCGATTTTTCCCCACGCAGCATGTGAGCGGTTTTCCCGGTGGATCAGTGACGGTCCGGGACGGCTTTCATTCCCAGGAAGCCCTTTTCCGGCAGGGCGACGGGTCCGTACGGAATGCCGTCCTCCGGGCTTTTGGCCCGAGCCGACGGCTTTCGCTTGCCTTCCGTCCCTTCAGGCCGAAAGCGGCCCGCAAGCGATGACCCGCGACAGGAAAGGCCGGCCCGCGCGATTCACCCTCGCCGGGCCGTGGACGACCAGTTCAGCCCAGGTTCAAGACAGATCTGGCCGCCGAGAACCACGTTGGCCGCGAGGCGTGGAGGAACGCAAGCCGTCCGCCCTGCCTGAGGTCCGGTTCCAGGCACGCCTGCGGGATGGCCCGGCACGGATCCCGGGAGATTGCCCCGTTCATGCGGCCCCCTGGTTGAATTTACGTGGATTTCTTGCTCGTGAACTTGGACACGACCCGGAAATTGTCCGCCCTGCACAACGAACGCGCGACGAGAAACGGCTGTGCCATCGCAGCAGCGGAATAGACCCGCGTGACGACCAGGGTGGGATCGCCTGACTTCGAACCAAGCATGGTTGCGTCTTCCGGACCAAGACTCTCGGCATGGATTGTCTGGACGACGGAGTTGGTCTCGTAGCCAAAGCGCTGGCGGATGATCTCTGCTGCGGACTTCCGGACTTCGGACAGGTCCTCGACCGCGGTTTCGAGGAGTGCATCCATCCAAAGGGTCACGATCGCGAGCGTCTCGGGCTCCTCGTCCAGCGTCTGGCGCAACATCTTCGCACGGGCGAGGCGGCGTCCGGGCGCACACCGAAAGTGATCGGCGAGTTCCGCATCGGCCTTGATGATCTCGTGTGAAAGCAACACGCGACGGGTTTCGTGCCCGAAAGCGATCAATTCGTCGATGGACTGAATGGACTCGGCGAACGCCGCCTTCTCCAATGCGGCAATGACCTTGCTGCCCTGACCTTGCCGGGATGACACGACGCCCCGTGTCCTCAGGTTCTGCACGGCGGCTCGCACGGTGTTTCGACTGACCCCGTAGGCGCGCATCAGCTCGCTCTCGGTAGGCAGATAGCTTCCGATCTGGTGTTGCCCCTTGCCTATCTCCCGCATCAGCTGGTCAGCAATCAGGCTGTATTTCGGTTGAGAACCGGCCATCTGTTCAGATTAGCTGCATTGCCCGAAATTCCGCTATGTCCTCACGAGAATAACCCAAGGCAACCAGAATTGCATCGGTGTCGCGGCCCATCGGCGGACACGCCTGCGACGCGCCAGCCACGCCGCACGTGATCGGCGAACGCAAAAGCCGGAACTCGGATCCATCGCCCCGCGACAACGTCTCGATCTTCGCCTCCGCGCGCAGGTCTGGGTCATCAAGCGCCTCTCTCGGCGTGCGCACGGGGGCGACGGGGACGCGGCCCTGCAGGCGTTGCAGCCAGTCGGCGGTGGTGGCCGTTGACAGCGCCGTGTCCAGAATGTCTGCCAGTTCCTTCCGTCGCTTCCGCCGTTCATCGAAGTTGCGGAAACGCGAGTCATCCGACAGTTCGGGACAACCGATGGCCTCGCAGAATTCCGGCCAGAACCTCTCCTTGTTGCACATGACGTAGATCCAGCCGTCCCTCGTCCGGTAAAGCTGGCAGGGGACAAGCGAAGCGTGCGCAGACCGCTCCATGCGCCGGGGATCGAAATCCGCGTTCAATGCCCAGGCGCTGAGGTAGCTGAGATTGAAGAGCGCCGTGTCGAAGAGGTTTACGTCGACGTCCCTGCCCACTCCGCTGGCACGGGCGCCCAGAACTCCGGAAACGAGACCGAGCGCCAGATACGTTCCGGCCATGAAATCCACAATGGACAGGCCCATGCGTGTTGGTGGCGTGTCGGGCTCTCCGGACATGTGGAAATAGCCCGCCTCGGCTTGCATCAGGAAGTCGTATCCCGGCCAGTTCCTGCGGGGTCCTCCGCGTCCATAGGCCGAGCAGTGGGCGCAGACGATTGCTGGATTGGTCCCATTCAATGCACTGTAGGTCAGCCCAAGGCGGTCCGGCACGTCACCCCGAAGATTGTTCGCCACGGCGTCGGCGCCCGCGACGAGCCGCTCGAAAATGCGGCGCGCAGCGGGATTGCCGAGGTCCAGCGTCATGCTCCTCTTGTTGCGGTTCACCGCCTGGAAGAACAGGCTGGCGTCATCGCCCGCGTCCCCGTCTGCGAAATAGGGTCCGAGCGTACGGGCGTAGTCGCCCCCGGTGCAGCGGTTTTCGATCTTGATCACCTCTGCGCCGAGATCGGCCAGGTGCTGTGTCCCGAACGGTCCCGCGCCGTATTGCTCGACCGCCAGCACGCGAACGCCTTGCAGCGGCAAGGTCATTTGGTTGCCACGCACGAAGCCCCGGGGTTCAGGCTTGGCGGGGAAGCGCGTTCCCGTCGTCGCCGCAGGGTGTCCGCGGCAGGTCGCTGCCGGTGCCGGACGCAGCCCCAAGGGGGTGCCATGCATCGACCCGCGTGGAGGTTTCCTGCCTTGGGTTCCCGCAGGGGCGCAAGCCGGCAATGAGACTCGAGCGCCCTTTCGGATCGCCGGACAGCTGGGATGCCGCCCTCCGAAGGCGAAGGCCGCGCCTTCCGGGACGGTCGAAGGAACGCTCCGCGTCTTCCGGTTCTGGCCGCTGCATCAGTCATTCGCGCTTTCCGCTCCCATCAAGATCCCCGCCCTTCAGCGGGATTCGTCGACCGGCTCATGTTCTCGCGCACGGCATCCGCCACCGAATGTCCCCGCTTGGCCGCAAGGAAGGAACGTATCATGTGCAGCACGCACTTCCCGTTCTGGTTCTTGCCGGAATGGCGCACGCGGACAATGCCGGCGGTGTCGCGCGACCTGGACTCGCGTTTGCCCAGCACCTCCGTCTCCGCATAAAGCGTATCGCCGACAAAGACGGGTGCGGGAAGCTTGATCTCTTCCCATCCGAGATTGGCGATTGCCCGTTGGCTGGTCGAAGCGACGGTCATGCCGGCGACGAGCGCGATGGTGAAGGTCGAATTGACCAAGGGCTTGCCGAACTCGGAATGGCTGGCGTAGTTCAGATCGAAATGCAGCGGATGGGTGTTCATGGTCAGGTTGGTGAACCAGATGTTGTCCGTCTCGGTGACGGTCCGCCCCGGCCAATGCTCATATACGTCGCCAATCTCGAAGTCCTCGTAGTCCAGCCCCGGATCCTCGCGGAACCGATTTCCTTCAACTTGCATCAAGCCGTTCAGTCTTCGCGTCATTTCAGTACCTGCCGATAGCCGCAATTCGCCTGGCGCGATCGAGAACCGGTGCATCGATCATCCTGCCTTCGAAGGCAAATGCCCCGCCGCCCGCCGCATCAGCCGCCGCGAGCACATCCCTCGCCGTCGAAATCTCTTCCGGCGTGGGGGAAAAGACATCGTTAATTGTCGCCACCTGGTCTGGATGGATGGCGATCTTGCCATCGAATCCCAAGGACTTCACCATGGCCGCCTCGTCCCGAAGCCCAGCCTTGTCCCTGTAGTCGAGCCATGCGCCGTCGACCGCAGCGTGCCCCGCCAAGGCCGCAGCATTTATGACCTGCGACCGTCCGAATGCCAGGGATGCGGCGGCCATCGTGCCGCCTGTTTCGGCCATGTGATCAGCTGAACCATACCCGATCACCGAACCTTTCGGTGCAGCTCTCGCGATTGCGGCACCTTCAGCGATTCCCGCAGCGGTTTCGAGCGTGAGCAGGAGCGTCGGCGACCCCTTGCCGACGGCAAGGAGATTCACGAACTGCAGAACGTGCGCTGCCGCCTCGACCTTGGGCAGGATCAAGAGACCGGGCGAAGTCGGCCAATCCAGCATGGCTGCGAGGTCGCGGATGCCCGCGCGCGTGTCGAGCCCGTTGATTCGCACGGCGATCCGGTCGGCAACTCCCTTCATGCCGTCGTTGGAAAACTCGGTCAGCATTTGCCGTGCATTGTCTTTCTCGGCTGGACCAACACCGTCCTCCAGGTCGAGGGCAACCCAATCGGGAGCGGCTCCCAGCGCCTTCTCCAACCGGTCGAGCCGGGTGGCGGGATTGAACAGTATCGACCGGAACGGCAATGGTGCACCAAAATTATTGGGTTGTCGGTATAAATTTTCTGTTCTAGTCTCGGTTGTCAAGGTGCATTGCGCACCAAAGCACGAGATTCCGCTCTCAAGGGAAAAACAGGAGGACAAGATGAAGGCAATTCGCACATTTGCCGCCACCGCGGCCCTGACCGCCGTGTCAGCCGCGGGACTCGCCGCAGAGGAAATTCCGTTCCGCATTTCGCTCAACACCGGGCCCAACCATGTCCGCAACATCGCATTGGAAGATTTCGTGAACCGGCTGGCCGAACGGACCGAGGGCAGGCTGGACGTGCAGGTCTTTCCGTCAGGGCAGCTTTTCAAGGGCCCCGACGTGCCGAAGGCGCTGGCGCAGGGATCGATCGAGATGGGGGTTCCGATCATTCTCTACATCAGCCGGGTCGTGCCCAATGCCGGGCTCCTTGACCTGCCGTCATTCTACGGACGCACCCCGGAAGAAATCCACGCGATCATGGATGGCGCGATCGGCGCGGAACTGAACGCCGAGATCGAATCGAAGATGGGCGTTCACGTACTGGGTCGAAACCTCGACCTGGGGCACGGCTCGATCTTCACGACCGAACGCGCGCTGAATTCGCTGAATGATCTTGACGGGCTCACGCTGCGGGTTCCTGGAAGCCCGGCTGCTCGGGCGCGCTACGACAGCCTGGGGGTTGAATCTGTGGCGATCAGCTTTGCCGACGTCCCGATCGCGCTGTCACAGAAGTCCATCGACGGACTGATGACAACGCATGAGACGATCCGGTCTGCAAAGCTCTGGGAGTCCGGTCTCAAGTATGCCATCGACACCAAGGGAACCTTCCTTCAGTACGTGCCGATGATCGGCAACTCGACATGGGACAGCTTCGATCCCGACCTTCGGGAGATCATCTCCGACACCTGGTCCGATACCGTTGATGGCGCGCGGGCGCTGGCAGCAGAACGGCAGGCATCGGCCCGGGCTGAGGCGATCGACAACGGGATTGCGGTGGTGGCCGCGACCCAGGAAGAACTGGCCGACTTCCGCGCCGTCCTGGCCGAGCAGCAGGACGCGATCGTCGAGGCGACGCGCATGGACCCCGAATTCGTGGCCCGTGCGGCCGCAGCCCTGGAGAACTAGGCAACGCGACGTACACCCGTCGCCGCGCCGAGCACCCAAGCCGGCGCGGCGATCTTTGGCAGGTGGGCATGTCCAAGACACTCGAATCTCTTTTCGGCGCGGCGCTCGTGCTGTCAGGCCTTCTTCTGTTCCTGTCCGGCATGGTCCTGCGCTGGTTGAGTTCCCCATACTCCGGCGCTTGGGTCGAGGAAGTCACGATTTACCTCGTCGTCTGGGGCATGCTCATGTCGGCAGCGAGCAGCGTGGCGTCGAACGAGCACGTCCGCGCCGACTTCTTCTTGCGCCTGGTCGGCTCCAGGGCACGGCATGCGGCTGACGTTCTCGCGACTCTTGCGGGACTGGCATTCTGTGCCGGCCTTGCCTGGTTCGGCTGGCAGGTCGTCGCATTTGCGCTCGACTGGGACGAGCGCGGCCCCTCGATGCTGCAGATCCCGACCGCCTTTTATTATGCGGCGCTGCCGGTCTCGATGGCGCTCTGCAGCCTCAGATACGCGGCAAGGCTTGCGAAACTGCTTGGCGGCGACATGGCGCAGGGTCAATGATCGCACTGGCATTCGCGACGCTGATTGCGCTCCTTCTCGTCGGGCTGCCGATCTTCGCCGCTCTTGGCGGGCTGTCCATGGCGCTGCTCCTGTTCGGCGGCACCCCGGGAATAGGGATCGCGCAGCTTGCCATCGACAAGCTGAACGGTCAGACCGTGCTGGCCGTTCCGTTCTTCGTCATTGCGGCCCAGTTCATGGAGAAAGGCGGCATCGCGCGGGCATTGATCGACCTGTCCGATGCCTGGCTGGGCCGGCTGCGTGGCGGCCTCGCCCTGACCTGCATTGCCGCAACCTGCGTATTCGCGGCCGTTTCCGGTTCCTCCGTGGCCACCGCGCTGGCCATGGCGACAATACTCGTTCCGGCAATGGTCGAGCGGAGCTACGACCGGTCCCTGGCCATGGGCGTGGTCGGTGCGTCCGGCACGCTGGGAATATTGATTCCGCCCTCGATCATCCTGGTGATCTACGGGCTCATTGCCGAAGTCTCGATCCCCCGGCTGTTCCTCGCCGGTGTCGTGCCGGGATTGTTGCAGGCGGCTCTCTTCGCGGCGTTCGTCCTGTATGTCGCGCACCGCGACCGACTGCCCAATTCTCCTGCACGCGATCTCGGTTCCTTCCTGCGGGCAAATCTGCATGCAGTGCCGGCCGCACTCGTTCCGGTGGTCATTTTCGTGGGCATCTACGGCGGTTACGCGACGATCGCCGAGAGTGCCGGGCTGGCCGCGCTATTGGCGATCATGGTCAGCGTGTTCTTCTACCGCGGATGCTCCTTCGCCGAAATTCTGCCCATTTGCGCAGTCGCTCTCCGGCGATCGGCGGCCATCATCCTGATCGTCGTCGCCGCACTGCTGTTCAGTCACTGGCTGACCGAAACCCGTGTGGCGGTCCGCATGGTGGAAGCCGCGGTGGCGATGGATGTCCAGGCCTGGCAGTTCCTGCTGATCCTTTGCACAATCATGCTCCTTCTCGGTACGGTTCTCGAAGGTCTCTCGATCGTTCTGATCATCGTGCCG
>JAJEAC010000148.1 GCA_022824315.1 Silicimonas sp. | reverse complement strand
GCTCTCGCATAGCAGCAATTGACGCTGGCATGCGCTCAAGAAGAACGCGCCAGTCCTGATTTGACGCGGCGCAACGGAATGGAGGACTCGATTGAGGCGACGGCCGGGACCTTGGTCAGACGGCCGGTCGAGAATGATTCGAACTCGCCGATATCACGAACGGCGACCCTCAAGAGGTAGTCGCGGTTGCCCGTCATCAGCCAGCAATCGACAACCTCGGGATAGGTGTTGATTGCGGCCTCAAATTCGGTCAGCGCGTCGTCCACCTGCCGCGCCAGCTTGTCGCGTCCACAACTCGGAATCGAACACCGGGACAGTCGCTGACGTCATCGCGCGAGAATCGCGTCGGCCATTTTCTCGGCGACCATGATGGTTGGAATATTGGTGTTGGCGCGCGGCACGGCCGGCATGATCGAGGCATCGACCACACTCAGGCCTCCGACCCCGTGAACCCTGGCGGTATGCGGGTCAATCACGGCGTCAGGATCGGTCGCCTCCCCAATGCGACAAGTCCCGCAGGGGTGCCACCCGCCGATCGTGTTCCGCCGGACGACCTCCTCCAGCGCATCATCGTCGGCAAGCGTGGTGGACAGATTGAAGCCAGGCGCGATGAGCGAACCTATGACGGCGCGCCGCAAGAACGAGGGACCATCGGTCAACAGTGCGGGCGGCATGGTGATCAACCGGTTGAGCAGGTTCTCCTCGCGCACCATCGCGGCCAGGGCCCCGTGGGTGGTTGCGAACGGATCGGCGGTGGCCACCTGCAGGGCCGGCGACGCAAACAGTTGGGCCATGAAACGGAACGCGGCTTTCATTCGCTCCAAATCACGGGCATCCGAGAGCAGTTCAAAGGCGACATCCGGATAGCCGTTCGGATCATCGTCGGAAAGTCGAACGGCCCCGGTTGAAAAGGGCTTGTTGATCCAAGCGAACAGCGTTCCGATCCGAACCCCCAGCGGATGCCATGCGGTACGCGCGACCACCGCCATAAACATGTCGTGGCCCGGAGCCCCCGCCATGTCGGAGGTGAAGCGGAGACCAATATGTGCATGACGGCGTGGGGTCTTCCCCATCCGAAAACCGCGTTTGATCCAGGCCGACAGTGCGAGCGAGGGGTGCTCCTGCAGGTTTGCGCCGACACCACGGAGGTGTCGCGTAACCGAAACACCGCGCGCACGAAGGTGGTCTTGCGGCCCGATCCCGGCGCGCATCAACATGGCCGGGCTCTGCAGACCACCCGCGCTGATGATGATCTCGCGACCCAGGATTTCTTCGTGATCGACGCCAACACCAACCGCTCGACCGTCTTCGATGAGGATCCGCTTGACTGGTGTCTCCGCGCGAACCGTTAGATTTCCGCGCGCCCGGACATCGGGCGACAGATAGCCCCTTGCGGTCGAAACACGGCGTTGACGATCAGATGAGACCGCGAGCGGAAACCATCCATCGGCGAAGACGCCGTTCTGATCCTCAATGTTGGCGTATCCGTGGGTGCGGAAGGCCTCGCCAACGGCGCGCGTAAACCCCGGCCACTCTCCTTCAAGCACCCGGCTGATCGAGATCGGGCCGTCCGAACCGTGGAAGGGACCGCCGAAATCGAGGTCGGATTCCAGACGGCGGAAATACGGCAGGACCGACTGCCAGTTCCAACCCGCAGCGCCGGCCGCCGCCCAACCGTCATAGTCCTCCGGTGATCCGCGATTCGCCAAAAGGCCGTTGATGGACGAGCCGCCGCCGACGATCCGCGCCTGTTCGAATTTCTTCGCAGGAGGCTTTTCGGGAGCGTTGTGCGGCACCGGAGCAAACCGGACTTTCAGGCCCTGCCACTGGTAAGCCGGATTGAAGCAGGCCTGATAAGGATAGAGGTCCTGCACATCATCCGGTTCGCTGTCCGGGGGCACATCCGGGCCGGCCTCGAGCAGCAGCACCTGGTTGCTGCTTCGCGCGGAAAGGCGATTGGCCAGCACGGCTCCTGCCGATCCGCCGCCAATGATGATGTAATCCCAACTCATAGCCACGTGCCTGAGCCGCTACTCAAACGTCTGGCGACCGACTTCGCTGCGGGCAAGGAATTCGGTATCGATTGTCACACCGAGGCCCGGCCCCGTCGGCACCGGAAGCGTTCCATCGGCGGACACCGCCTCCAGTTGGTCGGAATAGCCGCAGGTATAAATCGGCGGCAGCGGGTTGGTCATCTTCGGGTGGACCAGTGCCAACTCGTAATAGTTCGAGTTGCGGATCGCCGACATGCAGTGACGATGCGCCGGGCCGCTTGAATGCAGTTCGACATCAATACCAAACGCCTCAGCCAGAGCCGCCGTTTTCATGACGCCGGTAATACCCAGATCGTACTCGGGGTCGGCCCGCAGGAAGTCGGTCGCCTCTTCGGTGATCCATGCGGACTTCGCCTCCAGTCCGCGAACATGTTCGGTAAGAAGCAGCGGCGTTTTGATCTTCTGCCGCAGCAGCCGATGGACGTGCGGTGCGTGACCGCAATCGGCGAGCGGATCCTCCAGCCAGTAATAGTCATGGTCGTCGCAGGCGCGTCCGACCCGGAGCGCATCACTGTAGGTTCGAATGTGGCTCGCCGGATCGGTCATCAGGTCCATGTCGCCGCCAACCGCGTTGGCCACAGCGGCAATGGTGGCGATTTCGGACTTGGGGTCGCCGTCCGACCAGCAATGCATCTTGAACGCGCGATAACCGAGGTCGCGACATTGCTGGGCGAAATCGGCATAAGCCGCCGGCTCCGACAGGCCGCCATTGTGATCACCGGAATTGGTGCTTGCATAGGCGGGCAAGTCCCAACGGAAACCCCCAAGCAGCGTGGCAATCGACATACCGACTTTCTTCCCGAACAGGTCCCACAGACATATGTCGATCGCCGAGTAACCGACTCCGCCAAGATGACGGTGGCGCCGCTTGTAGCGCTGATAAAGTTCCTCGCGCGCCAAACTGTCCTGTCCGATCAGCGACGGAAGAAGCGGTATTGTCTGGTTGATAACGGCAGGGTGCTTGCCGGAGTGCATCGGACAATATTCGCCGATGGTACCCTCGGAATCCTGGATTTTCAGCACGAAGCTCTGCAATGTCTGTTGCGCAGATGGATTGTAGCCGAGCGTTCCCTCAGCGTCGGGACCCAGCCCTGCCACCTCGAATGTGAAATGAATGAGATCAATTTTTTCTATCTTTGCCACTATGCATCCACCATGAGTCGAACCAGTTCCTTACAAGCCGCAGCGGCACACTCGGTGTCGCTGTCTTTGTCCGCACCACTTGCGCCTACCGCAGCATGGATCCCTTGTGACGATGTCACGGGGACTCCGCCGGGCAAGACGCTGACCTGCCCGGGGAAGTGAAACTGGAATCCGAAAGCGGGAGCGTCAGGTACCGTCATCTCCTGCAGAGACGCCGTGTCACGCCGGTTCATCATCGCCGTCCAGGCCTTGCTCATCGCCATGGGCGCTGTAATCGGCCGCGCGCCTTCCATGCGTTTGACGCAGAGCGCATAGCCGCTGGCATCTACGATCGCGATGGCTATCGCGACCCCGCGTTCCGCCGCAAGCGCCAGCGCAGCGTCCACAGCCCGGTCCGCGGCGGCGAGAGTCGGTTGAACCGGAGGTTGGATCCGATACTGCGAGGCCGACTGTCTTGCCGTCATCGACGGCATCCATCGGCAAGATGAACCGCGCCGTTGACGTAGGGGGGCGCCTCTGTAAGTAAATAGCGGGCGTGAATTGCGATTTCGTCGGGTTCGGCGTAACGGTCGAGGGAACAGTTGGCGCCAATCTCGCGACGGGCGGCCTCCGGGTCCGGCAGGGAGTTTTCGGACCGCCGCATGAACTCCACTTCGATCGGACCGGGACAAAGTACGTTCACGCGCACGCCGAGGCGGCCATATCCGAGAGCGACCGCACGGGTGAGTTGGATGATGGCAGCCTTGGTTGCCGCATTCGTACCTGCGTTCATTCGCTTTCAATCCGGCCTCGGACGAAGTGTTGAGAACCCACCCGTCCTCCGACTCGGCCACCAGGGGCAGGAAGTGCTTCATCGCAATGAAGACACCGAAGACGTTGACCTCGAAGGTGCGGCGGAAATCGTCGAGAGGGTGCTCGGCGATCGGAAACGAGCCGCCATTATCGGCAGCGGTGTTGAATGGCGCGTCGATGCGTTTGTGTTTCGACCGCACATCGGCAGCGAGTTGCGCGACCGCCGTTTCATCGGTTCCGTCGACCGCCGCCGTTTGGTGATCATTGCCATCCGGGAATCCTGCGACCGCCTCGAGCGCCGAGCTGTCGAGATCAATCAGCACCAAACGGTCGCCCTGATCGGCAAGCTGCTTGGCGACGGCAGAACCCAGATCGCCGGCAGCCCCAGTCACAATGCTCGCCCGCGTCATGCAGCCGTTCCTTTTTCAGTGGTGATCTTCTGACCGCTGTCGGTATCGAACAGGTGCGATTCCGTAGCGTCAAAGGCGATGCCAACCGGATCGCCTGGTTGGAATGTCGCGCGTTTGCCGGCGGTGACGCACAACAGATGCAGGTCGTCGAGGCGGACAAACACCTGGGTTTCGGAGCCCTTCGGCTCGACCACTTCGACGGTGCCTTTGAGGGGGCCTCCATCGTCGATTCGCAAACCCTCCGGACGTACGCCGAGGACGACCGACCGGACGCCTGGGGAAAGGCCGCGTTCGGGCAACGGCACCGGCTGGCCCGAGGCGGTTTCGAGCTGGGCTCCACTGTTTCCCCCTTTTCGGTGCAGCTCGATGAAGTTCATTGGTGGCGAGCCCATGAAACCGGCGACAAACAAGTTGACCGGTGCGTCGTAAAGCTCCATCGGCGTGCCGATCTGTTCAATTCGGCCGTTGTTCATGACGACAATACGATCAGCCAGTGTCATGGCTTCGTCCTGATCGTGCGTCACGTAGATCGAGGTGATACCGAGCCGTTGGCGCAGCGCCTTCATCTCGGTGCGCATTTGGACCCGTAGCTTGGCGTCGAGGTTGGACAGCGGTTCGTCGAACAGGAACAGCACAGGGTCGCGAACGATAGCGCGGCCCATGGCGACGCGTTGACGCTGACCGCCGGAGAGCTCGCGCGGGTAGCGCCCCGTCAGTTCGCCAAGCCCGAGCAAGCCGGCAGCGTGCGCCACCCTCTCTTCGATCACGCTCTTGTCCGTGCGACGGATCCGCAGGCCAAACGCTATATTCTCCGCTACCGTCAGATGGGGGAACAGCGCATAGCTCTGGAACACCATCGCGACGTTTCGATCGCGCGTCTGGACACCGGTAATGGATCGATCGTCGATGCGGATATCTCCAGCGGATTGCTTCTCCAGTCCGGCAATACACCGAAGGAGCGTGGACTTGCCGCAGCCAGATGGCCCGACCAGCACAATGAACTCACCGTCGCCAACATTCAGATCCACGCCGATCAACGCTTCAACCTCACCGTAGTTCTTGCTCAGTCCTTCGAGGATCAGTGTGGACATGCGACGTTCCTAGCCTTTGACCGCGCCGGCGGTGATCCCGGTGACGATGAATTTTTGCACTAGGAGAACGAAGGCAAGGATTGGCAGCAGCTGGACGCTGGCCGCGGCAAACAGGATGCCCCATTGCACGCCCTCGATCGCGCCGGAAATCTCCGCCAGAATCAGCGGCGCCGTCTTGGCTTCGTTGGAGGTGAAGATCAATGCGAAGACATATTCGTTCCAGGCGAACACAACGACGAAGACACAGGCGGCGACCATGCCGTGGACCGAAAGCGGCAACACGACCCTGACCAGCCGCTGCCAGACCGATGAGCCCTCTACCTCGGCCGCCTCCTCAAGTTCCCGCGGTATCTGGTCGATGAACGTCTTGAGAATCCAGGTCGCGAGGCTCACGAAGAACGCCGCATAGAGAAGAATGAGAATGGCGTGCGTGTCGCTTAGACCCATGGCGTTGACGGCCGGGAACAGCGGAATGGTGACGACGATCGGCGGAAGCATCCGAACCAGAATCATGAAGAATGCGGAGAGCGTCAGAAGTCGTGAATGAAATCGTGAATATGCATAGCCGGCAAGAAGGGACGTAATGGCGGTAAGAACCGTGGCGCCGACCGTGATGATCATGGAGTTGACCAGACCGTCGAGAAACTGCGGCCATTCGCGGAACAACAGTACATAGTTGTCGAAGGTCGGCTGAAAAATGAACTTGGGCGGCACCGCAAAGATGTCGAGGTGCGTCTTGAACGACGACGACACGACCATGAAAATCGGAAAGGCGGACCAGAACACGCCGAGCGTCAGGACGACCCACCGACCGACCAGGATGACGTAGCGATCATCCATCGGCCTGCATCCTCTTGTAAAGTTGGTACAGATAGAACGACGCCACCAGCAACGACAGCATTTGCATGGCCAGGCCCGTTGCCGCCGCAGCGCCGAAGTCGTGGTAGCGGAAGGCGGCGCGGTAAAGGTAAATGCCAAGGACTTCCGTCAGTCGCGCCGGCCCGCCCTCGGTCAGCAGCCACGCTTCGGCGAAGAGCCGTGTCGCGAAAATGTAGCGAAACATCAGCGCGACCAGAACAGCCGGCATGATGAATCGCATGGTCACCGTGCGAAACACCTGCCATTCGGTTGCACCCTCGACGCGAGCTGCATTTTTCATATCGACGGGCACAGTCGATATGGCCGAATAGAGGATGATGAGCGTGAAAGGCAGGTGGATCCAGATGGATAGAATTGAAATCAGCGTCAGTCCGTGGGCCGGATTTCTGACCCAGTTCAACTGGAAGCCGGCAAACGACTGAAGCAGCATGTTGAACATGCCGATATCCGTCTCGAACAGGTAGCGCCACATGACCACGGCGCTCACCTCGGTGACCGCGTAGGGAGCGATCAGTATCGAGAATACCAACCCCTTTCCAACGAAGTCGGTGTTGAGCGCCAACGCCAGGGGCAGCGCCAAAGCCAGCTCGGTGTAGACGACAACATTGACGACGATGAAGGTGTTGATCGTCGAACGCCAAAATATCGGATCGGAAAATATCTGGGCGTAGTTGGCGAGGCCGACAAAGGTCGTTTCGCTGCCAAATGTCGATTGATTCAGCGACAGCCAGATGATGTAGACCGACGGCAAAGCGATCAACAACGCGAGCAACGCATTGACCGGTGAAATCAGAATTATCGGCAGCCATTTCCGATCTTCAAACATCATCTTTGTCTTTCGCGCCGGGGCACTCCCGGGCCGCGGCAAGAAAGCCGAGGTCCGGAAGCCGTTGTTTCAATGATGCGTGGATGTCGGGTCAGTTGGAAGGCAGTAGCGGTTCGATCCGTGCCTGGGCTGAGTCCATCGCCTCCTGAGCGGTCTGCAATCCGAGGAAGAGCTTGTCGACCTCCTCAATGAAGATGTCCTCCGCTCGCGCCGATTCTGAGAAGCCGGGCATAGGTGGTCGGGCGACACTCAGTGCTGCCTGCTCGGCGGGCGCGTAGGGAACCAGATCCTTGACCCGCTGGTCGTTGTAGGCGGACGGCCGCACCGGACCGTTCCCGTTCACCGCAGCGCGAATGGTGTTCTCCGGTGATACGGCGTTGCGGATGTAGTCCCACGCCTGCTCCTTGTTGTCGCTGTTCTTCGGAATCACCAAGGCCCAGAACTCAACTCGAATAGGCGCCACATCGAATCCCTCAAGACTTTCCGACTTCGGCACGGCAACAGCCTCAAATTTGCCCGCGAATTGGCTTTGCTCGGGATTATTGAAATTCCGGTAGCGACCGAAGGGCGAGATCGCCATCGCGCCGCGGCCCTGTTGCATGTATGTGATGACATCCTCTGTCTTGAAGTTCAGGAACGCCTCGGGCAGCACGCCTTCGTTGAACAGCTCTGCAACGGTTTCTACGGCCTTCACCATCGCAGGGCTGTTCGCCTTCAGCTGGAAGTCCGGTGTCAGGAAATCGCCGTTGCTGGCTGCACGCGCAAAGTCTGTGAGAATTGCCGGACTGCGGAAATCAAGCAACAGGCCGTGCACCTGCGTTCCGTCATCTCGTTTGAATGTCAGCTTGCGGGCAGCATCGAGAAGTTCCTCGAATGTTTGCGGCACGGGCACGCCCTGCTCTTCGAGGATAGCCGTATTGATGTGCAGCGCTGCAGTCGCGTGACGGAACGGGATGCCATAGAGCTTGCCATCGAAGGTCAGCGCGTCGAGCATGCCCTTTGGCAGTTCGTCGAAATCCTCGATCGGCGCACGCGCGAGATAGTCGTCAAGCGGCTCGAACATCGCCGGGAACTGCGGGTTGAAGTAGCGGTTGGCGGCGAAACCGACGTCGATCGTCGTCGAGCTTAGATTGGCCTCGCGATAAAGCCGCTCATGGATATCCTGCACGTTGAAGGTCAGCCAATTGAGTTCGGCACTATTCGCCTCCGCCCATTCACCGGCAAAGTTGCCACCGGCCTCTCCGGTGCTGACCTTCTGATGAACCGCATGGCCGATGATGCTGAGTTCTTCGGCATTAGCGATCGTGCCGGTTGAGGCGATCAGCGCGGCGGCCATGACCCCCGTCAGCAATTCCCCGACCATTTTGTGTGTTCTTGCATTCATGGATTCCTCACTCCCTCTCCAGATGTAAGACATATCCGTTTTATTAGACTATATATGTAAGACATGTCAATGCTAAACTTGACTTGACGTCTCATGTTGTCTTACAACTGGTTATCGTAAGTCGATAAGGAATCGCTCATGTCGTCAGCGGAAGGGGGAATTCGGGGCAGCCGGACCGAAGAAGTGCACCAGTTCCTGCTCAACGCGATCACGCTGGGCGAGTATGGCGCCGGAAGTCGTCTGCCGTCCGAGAACGCCCTTGCTTCGCAACTCGGCGTCTCGCGCCCAGTGGTTCGCGAGGCGGTGTCCCGGTTGGCTGCCGAAGGCCTTGTTCGCGCCGAACGAGGCCGTGGCACGTTCGTATCCGATCGACCGGTCGTGCGCCAATTGCAGCTTTCGCCGATCGCCGGCATCAACGATCTGATCGCCTGGCAGGATTTGCGCATTGCCATCGAACAGGAGGCCGCGCGGCTTGCCGCCGAGCGCCGCACTCCGGAAGACCTTGAGCGCATCCGCGGCATTCACCTGAAGCTGATCGATATGGCGCGGGTTGGCGACCGGGCGATCAGGCTCGATTTCGAATTCCATGTCGCCATCGCGACAGCGACGCAGAACCCAATCCTTGTTGAAGCGCAACGTTCCCTTGGCGATCACATCCGCGACTGGATGTCGACCGTCCTGGAAACCACCAAGCTCCCGCCGTCGGAGTGGCACGAGTTTCGAGTCCGCGAACATAATGCCATCGTCGAAGCAATCCAGCGAATGGATCCCGATGCGGCGGCCCAGGCTGCTCGCCGGCACAATGAAAACGGTCGTACTCGCCTGCTGACGGAACTTTCTCAAGCCCGAGAATAAGCCCTACATGAAGAATGAAAGTGCAAAGAAATGAAGGTTGTGATTGTCGGCGCCGGCGGAGTTGGCGGCTATTTCGGCGCAAGACTGGCAGCGGCAGGCGTCGATGTCGTCTTCGTTGCACGGGGGCGACATTTTGATGCCATCCGTGACAATGGCCTCAGTGTGAAAAGTGAACTCGGCGATGTTCACGTGAAGTCGGCCACAGTGGTCTCCGATCTTGCCCAGGTCGACCAGGCCGATATCGTTCTGGTGGCCGTCAAACTCTGGGATACCGAGGAAGTTGCGCAGGCGCTCAAGCCGCTCGCAGATCACGGCGCAGCAATCATTTCGTTCCAGAACGGCGTTCAAAAAGACACGGTTCTCCAGCAGCACCTTCCCCGTGAGTCGATAGTGGGTGGGGTTAGCTACATAGCTTCGGTTATCGCGGAACCTGGCGTGATCAAACATTCCGGCACCATGCAGCGGCTGGCATTCGGCGAATATGGCGGCCGGAAAACGTCGCGTGTGACCGCTTTTCTGGATGCCTGTAGATCGGCAGGCATCGATTCCGATATGACCGATTCCATTGAGAATCTGATCTGGCAGAAGTTTGTATTCCTGGTTGGGCTTTCGGGTACGACAACAACTATGCGCCAACCCATCGGACCAATCCGTGAAAATCAGCGGACCAGGGCGTTTCTCCAGGATGTGATGCGTGAAGTCGTCATGATTGCCCGCGCCAGGAGCGTCATGCTTCCCGAGGACTATGCCGATGACCGGTTGGCCTTCTGTGACACTCTGCCGGCCACGATGACCTCATCCATGCACAACGATCTGGAGGAAGGCCGACGTCTTGAGCTGCCCTGGCTTAGTGGCGCTGTTGTCGAGCTGGCGAAATCCACTGGAGCCGAAGTTCCGCTCAACCGAGCGATCGAGGATATCCTCATGCTGCGCATGGAGGGCGCGGTGGCGCAATGACGCCAGGGTCTGAAATCCTTCATCTGCGCCCGATCATCGCGACGCCGGTTTCAGTGCCGATGAACCGGCCGCTCGGGACCAGCGCCGACAGGGTGGAATCCGCACCGCTGCTTCGGCTTGATCTCGAGACTCGGGAGGGGGTTGTCGGCCGCTCGCATACATTCTGTTACAAGCCGGGAATCGCAAAATCGCTTTGCCCCATTCTATCCGAGCTTGGAAAAGCCCTCGCCGGCAGCCGGCTGGCTCCGGTCGAATTGTCCGAG
The DNA here is from genome assembly GCA_022824315.1 of Silicimonas sp. GTDB lineage: Bacteria > Pseudomonadota > Alphaproteobacteria > Rhodobacterales > Rhodobacteraceae > JAJEFO01. The sequence continues at coordinate 3,208 of JAJEAC010000148.1, read as the reverse complement.
CGGATTGCCGGATTTTTCAAGCTGGCGGGTTTGGCCGGACCATTGTCATCGGCCGCATCGGCGATTGATGTTGCCGCCTGGGACGCCTTGGCAATCGCCAACGAGCTACCTTTGGCCATGCTGCTCGGTTCCGCGCCGAAGCCCATCCCGGCATATACCAGCAATGGCCTGGGGCTCGTGTCGGCCCCCGAAGCCGCCGACGAAGCCGAACAACTGGTTGAAGAAGGTGGCGCCGCGATCAAGGTGCGGGTTGGAAGGTCCAGTCACGAGGATGATCTGACGGTTGTCCGAGCCGTGCGCGACAGAATGCCGGTCGGCATTCACGTCATGGCCGATTACAACCAGGCGTGCAGCTTTGCCGAGGCGATGCACCGTTGTCGCGGGCTTGACGGCGAGGGCCTTTACTGGATTGAAGAACCAATACGCCATGACGACTATCTGTACGCAGCGTTGATAGCCGAGGCGGTTCACACTCCCATCCGGATCGGAGAGAACTTTGCCGGTATCGGACCCATGCGTGCGGCGTTCGATGCGGTGGCCTCGGACGATGCCATGCTTGATCTTGATCGTATCGGCGGCGTGACCGGCTGGCGCAATGCGGTGGCGTTGGCGGAGTCCTGGAGGTGGGAAGTGTCTTCACACCTCTATCCGGAGGCAAGCGCCCATCTCCTTTCCGCCACCCCAACCAGGCACTGGCTGGAATGCGTGGATTGGGCATCGCCGATCCTGCAGCAGCCGCTATCGATCATTGACGGATCGGTGACAGCGCCGTCGCGACCCGGTGTCGGAATCGAGTGGGACGCAGCCGCGATCGCCAAGTTCAGGATTTGAAGCGGGGGCGCCCCGGGGGGATTGATGAAGACCGTTTTTGTTCTGTTCGATTCGCTCAACCGGCGGTCACTCGAGCCCTATGGGGCGCGAACCATCAAGACGCCCAATTTCGACCGTCTGGCTGAGCGCTCGGTAACCTTCGATACCCACTATGTCGGCAGCCTGCCGTGCATGCCGGCGCGCCGCGACATGCAGACCGGACGCCTCAGCTTTCTGCACCGGTCATGGGGACCGCTGGAGCCGTTCGACAACTCGTTTCCCGAATTGCTGGGCCAAGCAGGTGTTTACAACCATCTGGTGTCCGACCACTACCACTACTGGGAAGATGGCGGCGCGACCTATCACAATCGCTACAACAGCTACGAGTTCATTCGCGGCCAGGAGCGCGATCCGTGGAAAGCCATGGTTCAGCCGCCATGGGAGCGTCTGCGCGAGAAATTTCACTCGACACAATTCAATGACAAACGAGGAAACTTCTACCGCAACCACATCGTCAACCGGGAGTTCATTCGCCAGGAGAAGGACTTCCCATCGGTCCAGTGCTTTGATGCCGGTCTCGAATTCCTGGATACCAACCGCACCGCCGATGACTGGCTTCTGCAGATCGAAACGTTCGACCCCCACGAACCCTTCCATGCGCCTGAGAGCTACCGCAAAGATTATCCGAGCGACTATGACGGACCGATCCTCGATTGGCCGCGCTATGCACGTGTGACCGAAGCACCGGAGGAATGCGACGAACTGCGCGCCAATTACAGTGCGATCGTGGCCTTGTGCGATGCTCAGTTGGGGCGCCTGCTCGATTATTTTGACGAGCACGACATGTGGACGGACACCGCGCTGGTGGTCACCACCGACCACGGCTATCTGCTGGGTGAGCATGACTGGTGGGCCAAGGTTCGCATGCCGGCCTTCAACGAGGTGGCCAACATTCCGCTGTTCATCCACCATCCCGACTTTGCTTCAAGGGCCGGCGAGCGGCGAAAGTCGCTGACCCAGACCATCGATCTGATGCCGACCATGCTTGACCTGCACGGCGTCAAGCAGCCGCCCGAGGTTGAGGGCGTCTCGCTGATCAATCTGATCAAGAGCGATACGAAGATCCGCGAGGCGGCGCTCTACGGTGCCTGGGGCAGCGCGGCCAATATCACGGATGGCCGTTACACCTATTTCCGCTACCCGGACGACCTGGAGAGGCAGGAAATCTTCCAATACACGCTGATGCCGATGCATGCCATGTCGTTGTTCGCGCCGGATGTGCTGCGGAATGCCGAGCTTGCGGGACCGTTCGACTTCACCAAGGGCGCGCCGGTGCTGAAAATACCCGGTCGCGCCAAATCACCGACAAGCGGAGGGCTCGGGATGCCAAATCGCTCCTTGGCGAAGGGCTTCTTCCAGGATAACGACACCGTCCTGTTCGATACCGCGAACGACCCCAATCAGATGAAACCGCTGGACGACCCGGCGGTGGTAAAGCGGCTGACCAACCTGATGGTGGACCTGATGAAAACCAATGATGCACCGGCTGAAGCCTATCGTCGCTTCGGTCTGGAGTGACGCAGGATATTGGCATTTCAAGCGCGGGGCTTGCTCGCACGTTGCAGTTAGCCCTCGAAGGTATTGCTACCGAACGGAAATCCCTTGGAACAGGTCAGACTCGGTCGAACAGGTCTCCGCGTGTCGATCGCGGCACTCGGGTGTGGCGGCGCGAGCAGGCTGGGGCAGGCCTATGGCGAAAGCGAATCGCATTCCATCGGGATCGTCCACGCCGCGCTCGACGCCGGGGTCACGCTTATTGATACCGCCGCCGTCTACGGCACCGAAGGCATTGTCGGCAAAGCCCTCGCGGACCGGCGTGAAGGCCTCATCATTTCGACCAAGGTGGAGTAATGGGCACGAAGCTGCATATTTGGCCACGAAATCGAACATAAGGCGGACATCCGATGCTGCTTGCCCCGAACTTGTCGAGATCAAATGCATCGCGACGGGCGCGCAGGTGATCGCCGTTCGTCTCCTGGAAACATTCGGTCCGAGTTGCCGCACCATCCATTTCACGGGACCGTCGAATGCGGTCTCCGGGATCCTGATGGTCGTTGCCCCTTACCATAGGCCTTCGAAACGGCCTGCCGCCGTGCGCGTGTAATGTGCGGTATGTCTTGGATCGCGATGCCCGAGGCAATCCTGGATCAGGCGAAGGTCGTACCCCTTGTTGGCAAGCGCGAAGCCGCAGGAATGCCGGAGCATGTGCGGATGGATGTGCCCAAGACCCGCCCGCTCTCCCGCCTGCGCGACGATATAGTTCACGGCCTGACGGGTGAGAGGCTGCCGGCGCTCGGAGACAAACAGCCATGGCAGCACATCGTCGCGCGAGGCCAGC
>JAJEAC010000011.1 GCA_022824315.1 Silicimonas sp. | reverse complement strand
CAGGTCGAATACGTGCAGGACTGGCTGAGCAAGGACCTGGAATCAAGCGGCCAGAAGCAGGCGGGCTGGCGCACCGATCCGGCCCGGAGCGGGGCGGGCGGTTCGACCGGTGACATTGGAACCCACGCCTTCAACCTCGTTCAGTTCGTGACCAGACTGAAGGTCGAAGCGCTTTCGGCAGATCTTCATACCTTCGTCGAAGGCCGACGCCTGGATGACAACGGACATGTCCTTCTGCGTTTCGAGGGTGGCGCGCGCGGCATGCTCTGGTGCAGCCAGGTTGCACCGGGCAATGAAAACGGCTTGCGCCTGAGAGTGTTCGGCACCAAGGGCGGACTCGAATGGGCGCAGGAGCATCCGAACCATCTCTGGAGCGCGCCCTTGGGAGAACCCAAGCGATTGCTGAGTCGAAACGGGGCCGGTACGGGGCCTGAAGCGGCGCGGGTCTCCCGCATACCGCCCGGCCATCCCGAGGGGTATCTGGAAGGCTTTGCGAATATCTACTCGGAGGCTGCGATCGCCATCCGGGCTGCCGCAAGCGGCGCTTCCGTTCCGCGGGAGGTGATGTATCCGGATGTTCATGACGGTCTTGCGGGCGTTGCCTTCGTCGATGCCTGCGTCAGGTCTTCCAGCAGAAACGCCGCTTGGGTGCCTTTCGCTGCACAAGAGGTTTCTCGGACGGCTCAAAACCAGGCATGAACAAGGATGTCCCGGCAAGCGCATTCGTGGCCGTGCCGGCCGCATTGAAAATCAATCCTGCCATACGCACCTTTGCCGCCCGACCGAAGGCGGGCGGAAAGCTCACCAAAGTCACAATCACCGCGGTCATGCGCAGGCTCATCGTGATCAAGCAAGCAGTCCTGAGACAAGTGAGCCGGTGAAGGATCGCGCCTCAACGTCGGCATTGAGACCTCGGTTGCGCATTGCGGCGACGATTCAGCGTCCGTGATCTATGACTGGCCGGACTCCATGAACTTCAAGACATCCGCCGCATTCCTGTCAGGCGGAAAGACCGGAAAGAACACCTGCTTGACCAGTGTGCCGTGCAGGACAAGAGTCAGCCTCTTGATGAGCAGCATGCCGTCCAATTCAATTGTCGGAAGGCGAAGCGCGGTCGTCAGGTGCAGTTCAATGTCCGACAGCAACGCGAATGGAAGGTGGAGCCGGTCCGCCGCTTCCTCTTGATATTGGGTGCTCTGCGTCGAAATCCCGAATACGGATGACACGCCCTTATCGGCAAGTTCCCGCGACAGGTCACGAAATGAGCAGGCTTGCGGTGTGCAGCCCCTCGCGCCGGGGATGTCATCCCATCCATCAGGCAGAGGTACGTCCGGTCGACCGGTCATCGGATAGAAGTACAGAATGCTCCAGCCTCTCAGATGCCCCAGATTCACTTGGCCACCACGTGTCGAGGGCAAAGCCACGCCCGGCATGGACAGGCCCTCCAAGTGGCTGGCCGATCCGTCATCGACCGGAGCGGGGATTGCACGCCAATCCACGGCTTCGAGACTTTTCCGGTTCATTGGCCACTCTCAAACTGATACAGCGCGAAAGAACCAAGGGCTGCGCCAAGGAACAAGTCAATCCGGAAACTCGATTTGTCCTTCGCGCGACCGAGGGCAATTGAACCATCTCGACCTGTTGCGAAAAGGGGAGACAGCGACGATGCATGAAACAGGAGGCCCCACAATCCTCCCTTTCCCGAAGAAAGGTGTATCCTGCGGAGTGGACAGATGAGCGAGACGCAAAATGCCAAGTCCCTGATCAGGGCGTTTGTCGGCGACCTGGATGCTGCGGCGCCGGGCGAAGAAACGAGGGTGGTCTTTCGCCAATTCTCAGCGGATGGTCTCGCCTACCGCGGGGTGCACCCTTTCAATGTTCTGACGGGTTCTGACAGCGTGGCAGACCTTGTCTGGTCCCCGTTGAAAGCGGCCATGCCGATTCTGCAAAGACGCAAGGACATATATCTCGGCGGCCACAACTCCCTGCCTGGGCGGTCTGGCCTCTGGGTGGTCGAGATGGGCAACCTGCTGGGCGACTTCACGCAAGACTGGCTGAGCATGCCGGCAACAGGGAAAGCAACATACCTTCCCTACGTGTCCTTCTACCGGATCGAGAACGACAGGATCGTCGAGATGGTCGAGTTTCTGGACCTCCTCGCCGCAATGACCCAAGCTGGGCTGAACCCTTGGCTGCAAGACCAATCCGGAGGCTTCCTGATGTCGCCGGGGCCGCGCACCCATGACGGGCTGCTTGACGGCCCGCAGGACGCTGCCGCGACCGAGAAGACATTCGCGCTCACGCATGAGATGTTGGCGGACCTGGCGAAATCCTACACCTCTCCTGCCGATCACATCAAACGATACTGGCATGAAGAAATGAACTGGTTCGGCCCGGCCGGCATCGGGGCCAGCCTGGGATTTGCCGGGTACCGGCGCGGTCATACGGAGCCCTTTGAACACAAGCTCGACATCGTGGACATTCTGCCTGAAGAGGTGACCGCTGCCGAAGGCAACTTCAGCGCCGTCATGTGGTGGCCCTGTCTCAGAATGCGCAACACCGGGGATTACATGGGTGTCCCTGCAAATGACGCGGTGGCCGAGATGCGCGTGGTCGATGTGTACCGACGCGAAGGCGACAAACTGGCTGAAAACTGGATCTTCATCGACATGCTGCATTTCCTGAAGAACCAGGGTGTCGATGTACCGGCCAATCTTCAGAAAGTCACTTGACTTGACCAATTGTGCATAGGCGCGTTCCCGGCGATTCCAACTCTTGAAACTTCTCCTCCGTAGCCAGGCCAGGATCTTGATCGCCGATGCACGACCCCTTGATCTCCGGCATTTGGACGTGCTTCCTGCGACGACAACGGGGCAAATGACGCGCTCCTGAGATGCCGCCATGGGGATACGCAGGCGTCGCGTCGCAATCGTGGTTGAACAGGGTCGGTGTTGCGGACCGGGGTGGCATGATCGAGATTGGGGCCGTTGGTCCCGATGGCATGATCGCGAACGTGACCTGAAGCCGGCGAACCGAATTCAGAAGAATCCGACCGATTCACATCCAACGCCGGCCATGAACTTTCTGCTGGTTTGCCGCTCCTCAAGATCGATCACGTGGATGGTGCCGTCGCCTTGGCAGGCAACGAACAGCTCGTTGCCGCGAAAGGCCATGTCCATTGGTTGGCGCCCGGTCGGAATCGCGGTCTGGCCTTGGAAGTCCGCGTCGATCAGGAGCGCGCGGTCTCCGACCATGCTGGTAAGCACGAGCACATTGAATTCCGGCGAATAGCGCGCGATCTGCGCGGGCTCGTCCAGCCCCTCCAAGGGCAGGGATTCCGAAACCTCTCCAAGGTCTGCATCAATCAGAAACAGCGCCGGCGACTCATCATCAACGGCAATGACTGTCTTGCTGTCAGCCGAGACCGCGAGCCCTCCAAGCGCATGAGGCGTCTTGATCTGGCCCAGCAATTTCCGGGCCTGCAAGTCGATCACGGAGACGGAGCAGTCCTCTTCGTTCTCGGTGTAGACTCGTGTCCCGTCCGGGGAGATCTCAAGCCGATGGCAATTGCGGGATCCGGCGTCGATCGTGCCAATGACGGCATTTTGATCCGGATCGATGATTGCGACGACGCCACTGTCTTCGCAGGTAACGTAGATCAATCCGTCCGGTCCAATGCGCATGGTGTGAGGGGCTGCAAGCGGGCTGACGTCAATGTCCGCAACATGGCTCTGCGCGTCGATATCAATCACGACGATCTGGTGGCCCGGATGGGGGTTGTTCCCGTGTATGCCGTCACCGAAAATGGGTACATATGCGCGCGATGCTTCCGGGCGGACCAGCAACTCGTGAACGGTCTCAGGAAATCCGTCCAGAACGGTTTCAATTGCACCTGTTTCTGCGTGGAGAAACAGGATCTGACACCCAAATTTGTCGACGGCAATGCATCCGTGCGTCGTCGGTGCCGCATTGTCTTTGGGACTGACCATTGAGAGCTCTCTGATTGTCCCAATGGCGCTTGCATTGGTGCCCGTGCAATGATTTCGCAATCGACCCCAAGCTTGTCAACCATCCGCTCCGGCCCTTGGCCCCCCAGGCAACGCCAGCGCCAAATTTGGTCTTGTCCAGCGAAAACGGCGGAATCACCCGGACAACGGTCGCTGATGGTGCCGGCCCTGAACACTCCTGGATGGCGTTGAACACTTTCCGCGTGCCCGACTCGCTGCAGTGATCCATTTGCGAGAAAGGCCGAACCAAGGATCCCTTCGCAGTCCACCGGGCGTCCGCACCGTGCCCGAGTGGTTTTCTCCCAAACCAAGCGGGCTTCCCTGCCTTGCGCTCGAAAATGCGGCATTCGGGCAGGCCGCTCAGTTCTTGCGCCATGATCCAGGGCTTTGGCAAGGCACGTGTGCCCATGGCGGCTGGCCCATGGCCGCTACGGCAACACGAGAAGCCAAAGCCAAACGGTAAAGACCGACAGGGCCGTCCCGAACAGGACCGACGATGCGGCAGCGCGCTTTGCCGTACCGTACATGTTCGCGAAAATGTACGTGTTTGCCCCCGGTGCCATCGCGGCGGTCAACACGACGGAACGGAACGCGTCCCGGTCAATTGCCGTCGCGGATGCAATGCCCCAGGAGATCACGGGATGGACAAGCAGCGACACGATGCAAATCAGGGCGATGGCCTTCAGGTCGCCTTCCGGCTTGTAGCGCACCAGAACGCCGCCAAGTCCGAACAGGGCTGCAGGAATTGCAGCACCGGACAGGAGGTTGATGGCGTCTGACAGGACACCTGGAACACCGATTCCGAACACGTTGACGAGAAGACCCAGGACGATGCCGACGATGAGTGCGTTGTGGAACATCGCCTTGCCGACGTGAAGGGAGGTACCCAAAGGCGACATTCCGGCACTGCGGACGATTTCCATCGCGGTGACGCCGACGAAGTAGCAGAAAGGCACGTGCAGGGCGACGATTGCGTAGTTGCCGACAAGCGCGTCCGCCCCGTAGGCGAGTTCGGTAATGGGCAGGCCAAGCAGGATCGAATTCGAGAACATGCAACAGAAACCGATCGCGACCGCATCTGGCCACGGGCGCCCAATGAGCAGGCGTCCCAAAACCAGCCCGAGCAGGAATCCCGAAGCCGCGCCCGTGTAGAAGCTGAAGAGCAGGGGGATGTCGAATCCCTTGTCGAGATCAATCGAGGACAGCGCGTTGAACAGGAGGCACGGGATCGCGAAGTTTTGCGTGAACTTCATCAGGGCGTCGACCCCGCCGTCACTTAAGAAGCCTCTCCAGACAGCAAAGTACCCTGCCCCAATGACCAGGAAGACGGGTACCACAACGTCCAGAAGTGCCTGCATGGCTCAGCCGGAAGCGGTAAGGCGCATGCCGTCATAGGCCGGCTCGACGTTGTCCGGTGTCTCGGCATTCAGCGTATCGTAGTCGAGGTCGATGTGCATGTTGGTGAGAATGGCACGTTTGGGTTCCGCGCGTTCGATCCAGCCAAGCGTGCGCTCGAGATGTGCGTGGGTCGGGTGAGGGTCGCGACGGAGCGCGTCGACGACCCAGATGTCCAGCCCACCAAGGTCGGCCCAAGCGTCGTCATCGATTTCGGCCACGTCAGGCAGGTAGGCAACATCGCCAACCCGGAACCCAAGCGCGTCAATCGAGCCGTGGCTCACGCGGATTGGCTGAAACGTGATCCGGCCGCCTTCGCCATCGACATTCACGTCGCCCTTGATCGTGTGCATCTCGAGAATTGGCGGATATGGCGAACCTTCGGGTTGCGTGAAGGCGTAAGCGAAGCCCGAATACAGCCTGTCCTGCGTTGGCCCGTCCGCCCATACGGGCATTCGCGAGCGCCGTGCATAGACGATTGGCCGCAGGTCATCGATACCGTGCACGTGATCGGCATGGCCATGGGTGTAGATCACCGCATCAAGATCGCCGACTTGCGCATCCAGCAATTGCTGGCGCAGATCAGGAGACGTGTCGATCAGCACCGTTGTCCTGGCATTGTCTTCAACCCGTTCGACCAGCAGCGAGCACCGCCGGCGCCGGTTCCTGGGGTTCGCGGGATCGCAGTGGCCCCAGAGCCCCCCGATCCGGGGCACGCCGCCAGACGAGCCGCACCCGAGAATGGTGAAGGTCAACTCCGCCATGCGGCAGCCTTTGCAAAGAGTCGCTCGAAGTTCTCTTCCGTTCGATCTGCAAACTCCTCGTAGTCCAATCCGAAGACCTCGGCACCGACACGTGCCGTGTCGGCAACGAAGGCCGGTTCGTTTCTCTTGCCTCGATTGGGCGGCGGGGCAAGGTAAGGCGCGTCCGTTTCCAGAAGAATCCTGTCAATCGGCGCCGCCGCGAAAACCTGGCGGAGAGCGGCACTCCCGGGGAAGGCGGCAATTCCGGACATGGAAAGATAGAAACCGAGCTCGAGGGCTCTCTCGGCAAGGGCTGGTCCAGACGAAAAGCAGTGCATGACGCAGGAAAACGCGCCCGCCCGATGTTCCTCGGTCAAGATCCGCGCCATGTCCTTGTCTGCGTCACGGGCATGAATCACGAGCGGAAGCCCGGTCCGGCGCGCTGCCTCGACATGAATGCGAAGGCTCTCTTGCTGCTCGGCGATGCTGTCCCGCGTGTAGTGGTAGTCGAGGCCGGATTCGCCGATGCCGACGAATTTCGGATGGGCGGAGAGGGAGACGAGGGCCTCGGCATCCACCATGGGCACTTTCGCCACGGACATCGGATGTATGCCTGCGGCGTAGAATACAGGTGGATGAGTCTCGGCGATGGCGCGTATCGCAGGTTCGGCGGCAAGCCGCGTGCAGATTGTCACCATGCGATGTACGCCTCGGTCGGCAGCACGAGCGACGACGCTGCCAAGCTCGCCATCGAACTCGGGAAAATCAAGATGGCAATGGCTGTCCGTGATCCTGGCCGGATGTGACATTGGTTCCGTATGGGTAGGTTCTGGTAGGGCGTCAACCCGGGGTGCCGCCGTCGGTTCGGGATCCCGTCCTGGTCGCGGCGTCAAAGGGCGGCTGTCGCTTCAATCCGGAGGAATGCATCCGTGAGCAGGCTTGCCGGGTCAATGTTCACGTCCCGACCATGCATTAATCGGGCCGACAGGTCCTGCTGCAGTTTTGCCCATGCATGCGCGCGGCCGGTGTTCGCGCCGAGCCGGGCAAGCGTTTCGAGTTCGCCCGGCATTACCTCGGATGCGGGAGGCATTCCAGCAGCGGTTCGCGCGAGGCGGGCGAGCGCCCGGTCCAGCAACCTTACGGCCAGATCGAATCGCCGTTCGCCTCCGCGCGCCGCCGCCTGCTCAGCGAACTTCAGCAACTTGGCCCGGTCCATGGATGGCGCCGTGGCGATCACCTCCATGACCTCTCCGTAGAGTTCAAGGCCGCCTTCGTTCATTAGCCGGACGGCTTCGCCGACCGAGCCGTGCGCAAGAGCATGAAGCCCGCAGGCGCCTTCCGCGGCGATACCGGCTTCGAAAAGGGCCAGATCCATGTCGGCTTGGTCCAGTTCGCGCAACCTCAGGATCCGGCAACGTGACCGGATCGTCGGAAGCAGTCTCGCCGGCTGGTGGCTGACCAGGAAGAGAACGGTGCTTCCCGGCGGCTCTTCCAGCAGCTTGAGGAGGGCGTTTGCGGCGGACAGGTTCATGTCGTCAGCGGCATCCACGATGACGACGCGGCATCCGCCATCGGTGGCGGTCAGGCCGAGAAACCTGTTGAGCCGACGGATCTCGTCGACCGTGATCCAGTTTTTCAGGCGCTTGCGGTCAGCGTCCCACGCACGCCGGATCAGGAGGCAGCCGGGATCGGACATTGCGGCGACGCGCCGGGCAACGGGATGATCTGCGGACATGTCCAGATTCAATGGAGCGGAACCGGGCTTCACGGCTTCGCCGCCCGTTCGCGCCAGCAGAATCCGCGCCGTTGCCCAAGCCAGGGTCGCCTTTCCCACGCCGCGCGGCCCGGTCAGGAGCCAGGCATGATGCATTCTGTCATTGCCAAGCGATGCCAGGATCTCGGACACGGCATCCTCGTGACCGAACAGCCGCAGGGTTTCGCGCGGATGTGGCGCACCCTCGGCGCGGTCGGCTTCGGGGGGGCTTTCATCATTCATGTGTTCCGGCCCGCAATCCGGGAAATTTCCCGTGCGATGGCTTCGGTGTCGCGATCGCCGTCGATCAAGTGGCATCGTTCGGGATTGTCGCGTGCGAGCGCGCGAAAACCTTCGCGCACGCGATCCTGAAACCCTTGCCCCATTTCCTCGAACCTGCGTTCGCCTGAATCACGCTCCAGCCCGCGCCTGAGGGCTTCGGACGGATCCATGTCGATTATGAATGTCAGGTCAGGGTCTCTGCCAATCACGGCATCGTGGAACCTGTCCACGAGCGCACGCAGTTCCCGTCGGGCCGCACCCTGATATACGCGCGTCGAATCCGCAAACCGATCCGAAATCACGGTGGCGCCCCTGTCGAGCGCCGGACGAATTGTCTTTTCCATATGATCGCGCCTTGCGGCCGTGAAGAGCAGGATCTCGGTTTCGGCTGACCAGCGCTCGGGCGGGCCTTCGACCAGAAGCCGACGGATTTCCTCCGCTCCGGGCGAGCCGCCCGGCTCGCGTGTCAGGACGATGTCAAGGCCCTTGGACTCCAGGCTCTCGGCGAGAAGTCGGGATTGCGTGGACTTTCCGCACCCGTCCATGCCCTCAAACGTGATAAGACGTCCTGCGTTCATTCCAGCAGGCTTTGCACCTGCCCAATGGCCATGTCAAACAGAAGGGAGGACGCAGCGCGCACGCGTGGCACAAAACCGCCCCGGGTCGCTTCGCGATCGGAGACAAGCGGGAACCGCCTTTCGGGTATGCTCGGGATCGAAACAACGAGCTCCGCCACCTGCGCACCCTCGGCGATCGGGGCGTCGAGCGGCGAAAGGTATTCGATGCGCGTTGTGGCGCTGTCCTGCCCAACGGTCGGAAATGGCATGCGGAAGTCATCGCCCGCAACCGCATTGACGCTGGATTGACTCCCCATCCAGACGGGAATCTCGCCAATGACGTCACCTTTTGAAGCAACCTCCTTGATGGTGAACTGCCGAAGTCCCCAAACAATCATCGCCTCGGCTTCACGGCGGCGTGCTGCCGCGCTTTCGAGACCGGTGAAGGCAAAGATCAAGCGCCGATCGGCCTGGACGGCGGACCCTACAAGGCTGTAGCCGGTTTCCTCGGTGTGCCCGGTTTTCAGCCCGTCCGCCCCGAGGCCGGTTCCCAGCACCGGATTTCGGTTGAACCTGTTGGCTGGCGAGCGGCCGTCATAGTCGAACTCCTCCATGGCGAAATAACCGTAATACTCGGGAAATTCCGTGACCAGCAGCGCCGCCAGCTTGACCAGGTCGCGGAGGCTCATCCGATGCCGTGGATGGGGCCAGCCGCTGGCATTGGCAAAGGTCGAGTCCTTGAGCCCGATTTCGCGTCCCCGCAGGGTCATCCGCTGTGCGAATGCCTCTTCCGTTCCGGCCAGCCCCTCAGCCACGACCACACATGCATCGTTGCCGGACTGAACGACGATCCCCTTGATCAGTTCTTCGGCGGTGGGCCGGTCGGTTTCATCGAGAAACATGGTCGAGCCGCCCATGTTGCGGGCCTTGGTCGAGACGGCGAAAGTCGTGTCCAAATCGATATGTCCCTCCTTCAGTGCCTCGAAGACCATGTAGAGCGTCATCAGCTTCGACATCGACGCCGGCGGCTTCGGCGTGTCAGCATCTCTTTCGAAGAGCACCGTGTCTGTCTCGAAGTCGTAGATGAGCGCGGCTCTCGCGGGGGTCTCGTACACTGGTTGCGCAGCAACGGCCGCAGCGACAAAGGCGGACATTGCAAGGACGAAAAGCAAGGCTGCAACCTGTCGAATCATGGTGCGGGTCTCCATTGTCGGCAATTCCATGAGGCAATCACGCGGTCGGGCGTCTTTGAACTGGCTCACGGCAACTCCAGGCTCTTGATCATTGGCGCATGGCGAGCGCATGAAACGAGGATCGCGACCATTCCCTTCGGCACGCATCATCCGAAGTTGGAGGAACCCCGTTCCATTATGGCAGCCTGTTCCGGCCGGGAAACTCAAAGAGAAGGGAACTGGCGCTTTCGTCATGCATTTCTTCCTTGCCTCAAACGGCGCATCCAGCCCGAAGCTTCCGAGTCTGGCTCTTGCCTGCAATGCCATTTATGCTTAGCCATCGTGCCTCTGCATGAAAAGGGCATTCCAGAATTCCGGGCAGAGTTGCGCTGAGGGCTTTCAGAATCACGAGCCGCCCGATACCAAGCGCAGGTTGGAGGAGTGGCAGAGTGGTCGAATGCACCGGTCTTGAAAACCGGCGTGCGTGAAAGCGTACCGTGGGTTCGAATCCCACCTCCTCCGCCACATGCTCTTGCGAATGGCGTCTCCCCCAACCGGTCAACGCGGTACGCGCTCACGCCAGCCGCCCTCGGGCTCCGCATGTCTTGCACCCTTTGCGCTGGCTTGGGGGGAGTGGCATGGAGTAGCCGTAAGTTGAGGGAAGAGGAAGGGGCTTCTGAAATGACTGTGAAAACGGTTCTGCAGGCTAGGGCGAAGCCCGGCACCGGCAGCGAAGTGGCTGCATTCATTCAGTCCATCATGCCCGAAACGCGGGCCTTCGAGGGCTGCGTTTTTGCTGGCACCTACCAAAACTGCGAAGATGCTGACGATGTGGTGTTGCTGGAGGCTTGGGAGTCTCGCGAGCACTACAAGAAGTACCTTGAATGGCGGCGCGGGGAAGGCGTCAGTGCCCGGTTCAAGCAGATGCTCGACGCCGAGCCGAGAATTGGCTTCATCGACATCGTCGATTTCTGAGCGTGTACCCCCGTTGTCGACAAGCGCCGGGGCGACCCCGCTGTCCGGCCCGTTCCCAAGTCCGGCGGGATTCCGGACCAGCGCACAGCGGAAGGCCGTGCTCCTCAACCGACCGCAACTGGCTTGCGGCTCCACCTTGCGAAATCTGACTACCCCATTTGGGTGGGTGAGAAATTTCTTGACGCGATACTGGAATACAGGGCGATCTCGTTCCAGGATCTCACGAATTTCATTTTGCGGGCGGATGCGCTCCGCTGGCGGCATCATCAAGCGCGGTCGTGTGGTGCGGGGCGGCTTGTGCCACGCTCTACGACCTCTCGATGGTCTTGATGGCTTCGCTGAGCGCCTCGCCTTCCTCGTCCAAAAGTGCAGCTTCGCGAAGTTGCCTTGCACAGCTAGCTGCATCCTGACGGTCTGCGACCCGGTCCACGACGGCAAGAACAATGTCGAATTTCGACAGTCCGCGCGCGTGGGTTTCAGAATAGCCTTTGATCAGCCGACCGCAGCAAAGGATTTCAGTGGCGAGCGCGGGGTCTGCGTCGGCAAATCGGGCGGCACGCGACAGCCAACCGTCGAGGTGCACCTGTTCGACAGCATGGCGTCGTGTTCTGCGGCGGTACCTTTTCAGCCCGCCGAGCGCGTAGAGAAGAAGAAACGACCCCAGACGGTCCGAGCGCAGCCGCCTGCCTTTGGCAAACCAGCGGTCAATGCGGGCCATCGCGCGGGGATTCGCCACGATTCGGGCTCCCACTCCGGCAGGCAG
>JAJEAC010000067.1 GCA_022824315.1 Silicimonas sp. | reverse complement strand
AAGGAAGGAGCACGAGCTTCTGCTGCACCAGCTCGGCATGACCCTGCCCGCCCAAAGCGCGCCGCGACTCTCTTCGTGACGGCATTGCGCCCGCAATCCGTCGGGCGTCGTGTAGTGCCGACCTTTGGGGGTCGGATTCAGGAATATCAATGGGTTAGGGACCTCAAGACCCCCGAGTTGCGGAAGTCGGGCTAGGATCACGCCAATCGAGGTGACGCTGCCCGGCAGTCCGGACCATGCCTTCCCGCTGCTGTCGAAGCCGACGGTGCCGCCGGGCCGGGTCATCGGCCAAACGGAATTCGACGCAATTTCGGATGTTGCCATGCAAGAGCCAGGCCGATTCCCATGGAATCAGCCGTTGTCCCCGAATCGCGAGGGATTCCCTTCCGACCCTCCAGTGAAATCCGCGAAGTCGAACAGGTGTAAGGTGGTCGCGTGCTGCGGGCCCCAGGCCTCGGCGTGCAGGACCATCTGGTAGGAACGAGCGGCTTGATGCAACTGTACGGCGAGGGCAAGAGACACGGATCGTGACCTGATTCGATTGGACCCACTCTTCTCCCGGACAAGCCTGGTCAGCCTGATTGTCGTCGGCAAGCGTCCCTGTCCGCTCTCACGCAGCAACGAGTAACGAACTCGACGAGGAAAGACCGATTGTCTGCCTGAAGTGGGGGTCGGAAATTTTCCGACCGACGACGCACCTGGCAGAATTTACGGCCATGCATTTGCGCCCGACTTGAATTGGAGTGACTTTCAGGACTCTCAGAAGATTCCCAGCTGCCGAGGGACCAGGCCAAGGCGCTCGATCAGTTGGGTCGGCCGGCTTGACCTTTTCTGTAGGGAGGATCGGGCAACCAGGTGAAAGCGGGATTTCTCCGGGCCTGTACGGCGAATTGTGGCAAGATGGCGACTAGAATCAGGCGCGCAGAGTGAAACTCTGAGACAATCGCCCATCTCTCGGGCCACTTGTAGCTCGCGAATGGCGATGTCATCCTCACCCAAGCCCCGTCTGGCACCACTGCGATGACGTCCAACGTCAGGATGGTCGCTACGATTAACGGCCCAGGCCAAATTGAAAGGATCGCGCTTGGCCCTCAAGACTGCACTCGTCGGGATCGGCAAAATCGCCCGGGATCAGCACATTCCGGCGATCGAAGCCAATGCCGAATTCGAACTTGTCGCGACGGCCAGTCGAAACGCCGAGGTGGAGGGCATTCCCGCATTTCGCAACCTGGCGAGCCTTCTCGAGAACGTGCCGGAAGTGGATTGCGTTTCGTTGTGCACGCCACCGTCGGCACGGGAATCCGACGCGCGGCTGGCCGCCGAGGCTGGATGTCATGTGATGCTGGAAAAGCCGCCCGGAACGACACCTGCAGAAGTACTGGATCTTGCCTCGTTCGTCGAAAGGTCGGGTGTGACGCTCTTTGCATCATGGCACTCGCGAGAGGCCGCCGCCGTGCGTGCGACCAGGGACTGGCTGAAAGGCAAGCTGGTAAGGGAAGTGAGAATCGACTGGAAGGAGGATGTCAGGTTCTGGCACCCCGGCCAAGACTGGATCTGGCAGGCGGACGGCTTCGGCGTGTTCGATCCGGGCATCAACGCCCTTTCCATCCTGACTGCAATCCACCCACGCCCCCTTGTCGTTTCTGAAGCCAGCCTTTCGATTCCCGAGAATCGCGACACTCCGGTCGCCGCGCAGATGCTCCTGCACGACTCGGAAGGAACAAAAGTGTCGGTGGAACTCGACTGGCTGGAAGAGGGATCCCCTCAATGGGACATCAGGATTCTGGCGGACGACAAGGAAGCACTGCTTTGCGACGGCGGGGCACGCCTGCTGATTGACGGTGAGGAAACCGAGTCGGGTCCGGATCGGGAATACCAAGCGCTCTACGAACGCCTTGCCGGATTGATCGCATCAGGGTCAAGCGACGTTGACCTTTCACCAATGCGGATCGTGTCTGACGCGATGGCAGTGGCGGACCACGAAGTCGCCCCTCCGTTCGAGTGGTGAGGCCATGACCGCGACCGCATTCCTGATCGTCGCGGCCGGACGCGGCGTGCGCATCGGCGGGGATGTGCCGAAGCAATACGCCGATCTAGGTGGCAAGGCGATGCTGAGGCACACCATCGAATGCGTCCTCGCCCTCCCGGAGACTTCCTGCGTCCTGGCCGTCATCGGCAATGGAGACGACGAGCTGTATGACGTGGCGATGGAAGGGATGGATCGGGATCGCCTGCTGAACCCGGTCGTTGGCGGCGAAACCCGCGCGCAATCGGTTCGCGCCGGCCTTGAGGCGCTGGTCCCCATCGCACCCGGAAACGTACTGATCCACGATGCGGCCCGACCCTTCGTGACCCCTCGCATCATCCGCGGGGTCATCAATGCACTCGACAGGCACGACGGCGCCTTTCCCGCCCTGCCCGTCGTCGACGCGCTCTGGTTTGCGAAGGACGGCATCGCGCTGGAAGCGCGGACCCGGAACGATCTCTGGCGCGCACAGACGCCGCAGGGGTTCAATTTCAAGCGCATCCTGGACGCGCACCGGAACTTCCCGGGCGACGCCGCTGACGATGTCGAAGTGGCCCGCGCCGCCGGGCTCGATGTGCGGGTCGTCGAGGGCTCCGAGGCCAATATCAAGGTCACGACGCCGGACGATCTTGCCCGCGCACGGGTCCTGCTCGACCAATTCGCAAGCCTTGATTGACAGGAAGCGCTGCCGACGCCGGACGCCTTTAAGGGTCGATGCGCAGCGGAGCAACCCGGCATGCAGCCGAGGCATGGAATTTGCTCAAGGATCAGGGCATTGCGAGTGCTTCCGGCTCACGCGCCACATGGATGGCCGACCTTGCATTCCCCTTGTCGCTCTCTTCCACAATTGTTTGGACGTAAATACTCGAGCCACTATTGAGCATTGATCTTTCTGCCCCACGGCAATTGGGTCCAGCCTATTCCCTCGTCATCTTCGGCCGTTTCCTATCGGGCGCCGGATGTGCGGGCTCCGGTCGGTGAGAGCCGTTCCGGTCTTCGGTACCTCTCCCTTTCGAACCCGTGTCGACGGCCCCGAAGCGTTGTCGAGGAAGGCGCGCCAGTGCCGAGCGTTCATTCGTGCCGGCCGATGACCCTAACGGTGCCGGCCCCACCGGCTGCCCGTCCGGCCTGTCAACGGTCTTCGTTTGACACAACAGAGATGAACCGCCATCTCCGGAAGATGGGGGAGCAGGTTCACGCGTGCAAGCATGCCTTCCTCGTCCTCGACGGCACGGGCTGGCACCAGTCCGGGGAACCGGAGATCCCCGCCAACGTCTCTCTTGTCATGCTGTCACCCTGCAGTACGGAGTTGAACCCCGTCGAGACGCTGTCTTCGGTTCTGAAGCATCGCCACTTCGTCAACCGCGTGTTCGAAAGCGCCGAGCATGTCAGAGAGACCGTCGAAGAGGTGTCGAACGGGATAACCCGCAAGACAGGAGAGATCATGCAGATCACCGCAAGGGAGTGGGCCGTGCTGTGAAGTGCTGGCTTGCTTCTATCCGTGATTGATTTTTTGGTTTTGTATTAAATGTCAATACCTTAATTAATTTTTGCATACGCATGCAAAAAAGGCTTGCCGAATCGCCGACCCTGAGTTTACCGTAATAATGTCTACTGCGGTTCTGCCTGCGACCGACGTGGGAGGGAGAGCATGGCCGAAATCGTCTTGAGCAACATCACCAAACGGTGGGGCAGCTTCGTTGGCGTACATGATTTTGATCTGACAATTGCAGATCGCGAGTTTCTCGTTCTTCTCGGCCCCTCGGGCTGCGGCAAGACGACAACGATGCGAATGGTCGCGGGGCTTGAGGATCCTTCGTCGGGCGAAATCTCGATTGACGGCCGTGTCGTCAATGACCTTGAGCCAAAAGACCGCGACGTCGCCATGGTGTTCCAGTCCTACGCGCTCTACCCCAACATGAACGTCTACGAGAACATCCGCTTTCCTTTGAAGGTTCGCGGTGTCGATCCCTCTACACATGACGAAAGGGTGCGCCGCGCCTCTGCCATGGTGGAGCTGGATGAGTTCCTGCACCGAAAGCCGGCGGAGCTGTCGGGTGGCCAGCGGCAGCGTGTCGCGCTCGCCCGGGCGATCGTGCGGGAACCTAACGTCTTCCTGATGGACGAACCGCTTTCGAACCTTGACGCCAAGCTCCGGGTCTCCACCCGGGCCCAGATCAAGAACCTCAGCCATGAGCTGGCCGTGACAACGGTTTACGTGACCCACGACCAGATCGAAGCCATGACACTCGCCGACCGCGTTGTGGTCATGAAGCAAGGTGTCGTGCAGCAGGTTGGCACCCCGACTGAGATTTACGACAAACCCGCCAACGCATTCGTGGCGAGCTTCATCGGCAACCCGGCCATGAACCTTGTTGATGGCGAGATGGACGGCGGTTCCTTCAAGGCCGAAAACGCATTGATCGAAGGCCTTTCGGCGCCGGAAGGCCCTCTGACCCTTGGCTTCCGCGCCGAGGATGCAGAGGTGGTTTCCGAAGGCGGCCAGATCAACGCCCCGATCTACACGATGGAACTCCTGGGGGACGCAACAATGGTGTCCGTCCGTATCGGCGGCTCTCTGGTATCCGTGAAGGCCGACAAGAACTATCGCGCCGAAATCGATGACACGGTTTCGATCCGCATCTCAACAGATCACTGCCACCTCTTCGATGCAAATACGGGAGAGCGAGTCGGGGACTGACCCGAAGCCATGACCCCGGTCCGGCAAGGGCCGTGGTTCACCGAGCGGTGCGCGGTTGCAAGGCGCACCGAACCAACAGAAACCAAGGAGAACTAAATGTTACTGAAGAAAGTAGCCCTCGCGGGTGCCGTAGCTGGCCTAATGGGTTCGACAGCATTCGCGGCAGACTGTGGTCCGTCCGGCAAATCGGTCCGGATCCTCGGCTCCGACTTCCCGGCCATTCAGGCCGTTGCTGGCGCCGCCGAAGCCAATTGCGCGGCAAATGCCGGCGAGTTCACCATCAACCTCCGCGACAACACGCGTGACATGATGAACCAGGCTCTGACCCCGAACCCGGCAGAGTACACCTCTGTCATCGTCGCCAACTCGACCCTGACCCAGCTGATGAACGACGATCTGGTCCGCCCGCTGGACGAATATGTTGCAAAATACGGCCAGCACCTGAAGCCGTCGCAGCTGATCACCATCGGCGGCAAAGTCATGGCTGTGGCATTCATGGCGAACTCCCAGCACCTGTATTCGCGCACCGACATCCTCGAGCAGGCCGGTGTCGAAGGGATCCCGGCAACTGTTGAAGAGATCGTTGCAGCGGCCGAGAAAATCCGCGCTGCAGGCATCATGGAACATCCGATCGTGATGAACATGAAGGTTGGCTGGAACGTCGGCGAAATTTTCAACCTTTTCTTCTTCGCCAACGGAGGTGAGTTGTTCAAGCCGGGTTCGGCTGAGCCAAACGTCAACTCGCCCGAAGGCATTGCCGCTCTGGGGACAATCAAGTCGCTGCTCGAGTACTCGCACCCGGATCACCTGAGCCATGCCTCGAATGAGACCCAGGGCCTGTGGGAAGCCGGAAAGGCGGCCATGGCCGTCATGTGGGGGTCGCGCGGTGGTGCGGTTCTTGACGATGAAGGTTCGAGCGACGAAGTCACGTCAAACACCGTTTTGTCTGCAGCACCCACAGCAGGTGGCGGATCGACACCGGCCGCAACCCTGTGGTGGGATGGCGTGACCGTCGCCAAGAACATTCCGGATGAAGACGCGGAGGCCACCTTTGCGGCTCTGGTCAGCGGTCTGACCTCTGATCTGATGGAAGAGCACAACGACAAAGCCATCTGGCTGATCGACGGCTTCCAGGCCGGCCCGGCAGCAGCAGGTGTTTCGGCAACTGCAGCAGCTGGTGCCAAGCCCTACCCGATGATCCCGTTCATCAACCTGATGCACAACGCACTGGGTTCCGAACTGGTGGACTTCTACAAGGGTGACGAGAGCGCAGAAGACGCTCTTGCTGACGTTGAAGCGGCATACCGGACCGCTGCGAAGGAAGCAGGCTTCCTGCAGTAGCCTCTCCCGTGAAGGGGGCCCCTCGGGGGCCCTCTTAAACCCATTGGATTTCACGACGGGGCATATGCGATGAAACACCGCACGTTCTTTTGGTTCATCTTGCCGACACTCTCGGCGATGGTACTTTTTATCGCCCTGCCCATTGTCTCAGTCTTCATCCAGTCGCTGTTTGTGCAGCACGAACAGGTCCTGGTGGTCTCGGAAAGCTGTGGCCCCTTCGGCTGTGTTGAGGAAACCCAGGTCGATACAGAAGCGACTGCCAAACTGCGTGAAGAGCGGCCTCTTGGTCAATTCAACGGCCTAGCCACATATTTTGACCGGTCCCACCTCGCGTCCGCAGAGATCGCTGAGGTCTGGCGCACATCAACCGGATTGCCATCCTTCATTGATGGCATAATGGACCTGAAATTCTACAAGGCCCTGGTCTTTACGCTGACCTACACCTTTGTTGTGACACCTCTGGTTTTGATTTTCGGACTGGCCGTTGCCGTCGGCGTAAACAACCTGCCCAAGGCGTTCCGTGGTGTGGCGATTTTCATCTCGCTCTTGCCTTTCCTTGTCGCGACGATTGTCGGCTCGATGATCCTTTCCTGGATGGTCGATGGTGAAGGCATCATCGGCGCAACGCTTCAGAACATCTTCAACGACCCGTCCCTCAGCATCAAGGCCTCGACGCCACTCATGTGGATCATGCTGATGGTCTACGGGGTCTGGCACACCCTGCCTTTCGCCTTCATCACGTTTTATGCCGGGCTGCAAACGGTGCCACAGGACACGTTGGAGGCTGCGCGTGTGGATGGAGCCAACAAGTGGCAGACGATGATCAGCGTCGTGGTTCCACACCTGATGCCGCTCGTGTCCTTCGTCACGCTGATGCTTCTGATGGACAATTTCCGGGTGTTCGAACCGCTGGTCAGTTTCCAGGCGGAGGCTCACGCTCAGTCACTGAGTACCTTCATCGTCAGCGACCTTCGTGAAGCCGGCAATCCGCTCTACGCCTCTGCCGGTGCGACCTCGATGCTGACGATCCTCGGCGTTGTGATCCTGCTGACACCCGTGCTGATCCGCACCTGGCGCGATTTCAACGCCAAGGTACATTGAGGAGACGACAATCATGGCGACGAAGGCAGAATCCCGTCTCACAACGCTAAGAGTTGTTTCCTATGCGCTCGTGATCACCTGGCTGATCATCGCGGCCTTTCCCTTCCTTTGGACGGTATGGGGCAGCTTCAAGGTGCAGGGCGACTTCTTCTCGAAAGCGGACTGGACCAACGCCATCTACGGCATCCTCACGACCCGTGAAACCGGTAGCGCCTTTACGCTCAATGGCTATTTCGGTGCTTGGATCCAGGAGGAATTCTGGAGAAACGTATTCAACACCTTGGTCATCGTTTTCTTCACAGTCTGCATTTCGCTCACCTTCGGAACGCTCGGTGGGTACGCGCTGGCCCGCTCTGGCTTCCGCTATGCCTTCTGGGTCCTGATGGCAGCCCTCGCGTTTCGCGCAATGCCGCACATCACGCTGGTTTCGGGTTATATGCTGCCGTTCTTCGAGTGGAACATCTGGGGATTAAAGGCGACAACCATCATCGTGCTTGTGGCGATCAACCAGCCCTTCACGCTCTGGATGCTGCATTCGTTCTTCCTGAACATCCCGAAAGACATGGACGAAAGTGCCATGGTCGACGGCTGCACCCGGTTCCAGGCTTTCTGGAACGTCATCGTGCCGGTCATGTGGCCAGGGGTGATCACCACGGGCCTCTTCAGCTTTCTGCTTGCCTACAATGACTATGCTGTCACCTCGATGCTACTGAGCAAACCGAACGAGACGATGGTCCCGGCGGTCGCCAGCTTCCTCGGCTCGGTTCAGGTGCAGGGCAACATTATGTTTGCGGTCGCAGCCGTTGTCTCGGCCACAGCACCGCTCTTCGTACTGATCCTGTTCTTCCAGCGGCAGATCGTCAGCGGGCTGACGGCGGGCGCGGTCAAGGGTTGAACCCGTCAACTGACAGTGCGCGGCGCTGTCCGCAGCTCGGAATCCTGGAAGAGAAGATGCAATGACCAGCGTTCACGAGTTGAATCGCGCTGCCCTCGAGCCGCTGCGCACGGCTCAGCGTGACTGGGGCGAGGCGACATTGCGCCGGGCGCTCGGCGAGGTCCTTGCCCCCGAAGCGGCGTGTCACCTTGCCCACCCGTTCGGGGACATGACGGGACCGGATGAGTTTCACGACCGGGCGCTGTCATTGCTCAAGTCCGCTTGGCCCGACGTAGAAAGGCGTGACTGGATCGTGATGGCAGGCAACGACGATCACGGGCATGACTGGATTGGCTGTGGCGGCCACTTCATGGGCACGTTCGTGGCGCCGTTTCTCGACATCCCGCCGACGGGCCATCTGGCGCATATGCGATTTCACGAATTCTATCGGTTCGAAGCCGGCAAGGTCGTCGAATACCAGGCGCTTTGGGATGTCCCCGAAGTCATGATGCAAGCGAATGCATGGCCGATGGCACCGTCACTTGGTCGCGAATTCTGCATTCCCGGCCCCTCATCGGGGGACGGACTGATCCGCCCGCCGAGGAACGACGTGGAGAGCAAGGCCAGCAAGGACATTGTCGTGGACATGCTGCAGCACATGAAACGGCACCCCTCTCAAGGCGGCCCTGAGGTAATGGAGATGCCACGCTTCTGGGACGCACGCATGAACTGGTACGGTCCTGCAGGGATAGGCACTGGTCGGGGAATCGACGGATTTCGCAACTGGCACCAGATCCCGTTCCTGAAGGCGATGCCAGATCGGGGATCCAAGGCAGATCAGGTCACGTACCATTTCTTTGGCGACAACAACTACTGCGCCGTGACCGGATGGCCCAACATGATCCAGACGCTGACGCACGACGGTTGGCTGGGCATTGCGCCGTCGGGCAAGGAGATCACGATGCGCTCGCTTGACTTCTGGCGCATCGAGAATGGAAAGATCCGCGAGAACTGGGTGATGGTGGACATCCTCGACACCTATCGGCAGCTTGGCGTAGACGTGCTTGGCAGGCTCCGGGAATTCAACAAGGCTCGCAATCTTGGCCGCATCAATCCAGGCGGTGGGCATCCATAGGCCTGCCGCGCAGCAGCGTCCCGCAGGCAAGAGCCGTTGCGCAAATTCGAGCCGTCGTTTTCGGCAAGAGGCATCCCTGCAGTTCGAGGAACACGCTGACCGTGCCCGTTCAGCAACATCGCGCATGACATTCCGCGACACCAAGTACTGCAGTGGTACCAGGCACAGCGGCGATGCAATCTGTTCAGGTAGAGCCATCTCCCGGCCGCGTCATCGGCAGGCTTCCATCGGCCGCATTGCCGGAAAGCCAGTCATGCAGCTTTGACCACCTCCGCCGTGCCGAAGCGTTCTTGACTGCCATTGCGACCGCCTTCCTCTGCCCAACCAGGACGACGAGTCTCTTTCCGCGGGTGACACCGGTATAGATCAGGTTGCGCTGCAGCATCACGTAGTGCTGCGTCATTACCGGAATGACGACGGCCGGGTATTCCGAGCCCTGGCTCTTGTGAATCGTCGCCGCGTAGGCCGGCACCAGCGCGTCGAGTTCCCCGAATCCAATCTTGACGGATCGGCCATCGAATTCCACGGTCATTTCGCTCTCGTCCGGATCGACAGACGTGATCATTCCAATGTCGCCGTTGAATATGTCCTTGTCGTAGTCGTTTGCGATCTGCATGACCTTGTCGCCTGTCCCAAAGGTCCTGCCAAAGCGCTCGACCTTGAGTTTGCCTGGCGGATTCAGGACGGACTGCAATTCGATGTTCAGCGAGTTCGCGCCCACGCCGCCCCGGTTCATCGGGCAAAGCACCTGGATGTCCCTGATCGGGTTCATCCCGAACCGCTTCGGGATTCGGTTCCTGACGAGCTCAGTGATGCGAAGGACAGCCTGTTCCGGATTGTCGGCCGGCACGAAATAGAAATCGGCATCGCCATCCGCTGCGGAAAGGTCGGGCAAGCGTCCTTCGTTGATCCTGTGGGCACTCATGACGATCTTGCTCTGTGCCGCCTGTCGAAACACTTCCGTAAGTCGCACAACCGGGACGGCCCCGGAATTAATGATGTCGGCCAGCACCTGGCCGGGTCCGACGGAGGGCAATTGGTCGATGTCGCCCACGACATGAAGGGCTGCCGTGCTCGGCAGTGCCCTGAGCAACGACTGCATCAAGGGAACGTCGACCATCGAGGTCTCGTCCACAACGAGAAGGTCGCAGTCGAGCGGATTGTCCTTGTTTCGCTTGAAGCCGAAAATCATGGGATCGAATTCCAGGGTTCGGTGGATCGTCTTGGCTTCCATCCCAGTGGCTTCGGTCATTCGCTTCGCGGCACGTCCCGTCGGTGCGCACAGCATCAGCTTCATCCTCTTCGCCGATAGAATTCGGAGGATGGAGTTCACGATGGTCGTCTTGCCGACACCTGGACCACCGGTAATGACCAGCACCTTGGATGTCAGCGCTAGACGGATTGCTTCGGCCTGGCTGGACGCAAGCGTCAACCCGGTCCTGCCCTCGATCCAAGGCAAGGCCCGGTCAGCATCGATTGACGGCCATGGCAGGGCGCCCGCATTGATCCGGCGAAGGTGGTTCGCGATGCCGCGTTCCGCCTGGTAGAGGCCGGTCAAAAATATGCAATCAGCATCACCGACCTGGTCGGCCGTGACGTTGCCATCCCCGAGTTCCAGCGCCATCGCTGTCTCGACAAGAGAACCGGGCACGTCCAGCAACTCCTCCGCCAGAGAATGCAGTTCGCCCTTTGGCAAGCCGCAATGACCATTGCCCATTGCCTCGCTTAACGCGAACGTGATTCCTGCACGCACCCGGATCATGGCGGTCCTTTCGATGCCGACCTTCTCTGCGATCGTGTCCGCCGTACGGAACCCGATGCCACGGATGTCCTTCGCCAGCCGATATGGATTCTCGCTCAGCACCTGTACGGCGTCGGCACCGTAGGTCTTGTAGATCCTGACGGCCCGTGCGGTTCCGACGCCGTTCTGGTGGAGGAAGATCATGATTTCCCTGACGATCTTCTGGTCTGCCCAGCTTGCCGTGATCTTGTCGGCACGAATGGGCCCGATTCCTTCCACCTCGCGCAATCGCTCGGGATTTGCCTCGATAACGTCAAAGACGTCCTTGCCAAAGTGGCTGACTAGCCGTTCGGCGTAAACCGACCCGATCCCCCGAATCATGCCT
This sequence comes from Silicimonas sp., assembly GCA_022824315.1. Classification (GTDB taxonomy): domain Bacteria; phylum Pseudomonadota; class Alphaproteobacteria; order Rhodobacterales; family Rhodobacteraceae; genus JAJEFO01. The sequence goes on along the minus strand of JAJEAC010000067.1, from coordinate 31,486 downwards.
GAGCCGAGATACTTCTCGATGCCTTCGAGCGTCGTCGGCGCAGAGGCCTTCAGGAAACGCGCCTTGAACTGAAGGCCATAGTTGCGGTCGTTGTTCCAAGAACCCGATGCCGTTACCCATTCACCGGCGGAGATCAACGCGGCATTTCCTACGACGGTGACAACGTCGCGATGGCCGCGTGCCTTCACGCGCAGAACGCAGAATCCGCTCTCGGATGAATGGAAAGCGACCCGCTCGACGAACCCGGAAAGAACCTCCGCTTGCTCTGCGTCAGCCATCAGAAGACCACTTCAGACGAACTCCGGAACTGCCAAATCCACACGCCATGCATGTCTCCCGGCCGCGCCGTCGGGCACCTTTGCAATTGGCAACAAACGCAATTTTAAGCATGAGGATTAGGATAGCCTTAACGCCTTCTGGTCAAACCCTGAATGTCCGGTCAATGCGGGATGCGGGTCCCCTCTCCAAAACACCCTGCTTCGTTTCCGGACGCATGCACGTCTAGCGAGTTAACCCGAATTGCAACACGAATCCAGTTTGCAAGAGCGCGGAATCCGTCCCAAGCCAGAGCGAGTTTGATGCGCGTGCAACAGATTCAGCTGGAGCGGCCTCTTCGATCACACCTTGTGTGGCGACCGGGATTGATCGCAGTGCCACGCGACGACTTCAATTCGAAGACATTGCCATATCGGGACAGGATCAACGGGAATTCGCGCTTGCCGCACATTGACCGCTCCGATAGACCCGACGACGGAGACGTGGCCGAGTGGTCGAAGGCGCTCCCCTGCTAAGGGAGTAGACGGGGAACCGTCTCGAGGGTTCGAATCCCTTCGTCTCCGCCATCTGCCGTCGAACGTCGCGTCTCCCAATCCGGCTACAGCAGGAAATTTCCGTTGGTTTTGAAGATCTTGCTCGTGTGGCCGCACACCAACCCTGGTGCAAAGAAGCCCGGAGGCATTCCATTACGGTTCGAACGTACCTTGATCTTTCGATCTGAACGGAGTCGTGGAACCAGCGACGGCATCGTCGTTCAAGACATCAACCTGGAGATGCCTGCCAAACATGGTAACGAACTCCGTTGCCTGCACGATCCACTTTCGTGTCAAGTCTTCATCGGGAGCCTTCATGATCTTGCCGGAAGGAGTCGGATACCGGAATCCAGTCGAATAGACCGTGAGAGGTGAGAAATCGTCGAGATCGCCTTTGATGGCACAGTCCGAAGGCAGGATGGCAATCATCCTGTCAATCTGATGATTTCCCGCGGCCGCTCTCCATTCCCTTATCGCAATATCCTCGGATGCAAGCGTCGCCATAACCAAGTTCTCAACAGCGTAGAACAAGAGCATGGCCGTCAGACGATCATCAGGACCAAACTTTCTCGCACTGTTGACGCCGTGAAATGCGAGCTTGACATGCGAGCCGATGGCCCGCGCCTTAGACATCGAGGCGAACGCCTTCCCGCTTCACCTCGTGGCTCAAGGTCGTCACGGCATTCTGCGCTGACAGAAAGTCCGACTTCTTGACTGCGAGCAAGTCCAGCGGAAGGTCCACACGTCTCTTGACTTGCCAAAGCGTCATCGGATCCGTCATGTCATCGGAGGCCTGGTCATCAATGATCGCCATGACATCCCAATCGGAGTCATCGTGACAATCGCCTCTTGCGCGGCTGCCGAACAGCCAGACCTCCTCCGCGCGCAATTCCGTGCGACACAGTTCTACCAGTGTCGAAAGACACTTGCCAGACACGCTGGCGGACGAAATATCAGCCGAAATCATACATCTAAACTAAACGAACGAATTCGTCCAATCAACCTGGAATGCGTGCGAGATCACGTTGGAAAGGTGCGGCAATTTGTTGAAAGGCGTACGTGCATTTGGTTCTTGTTGAATACTGCGCAAATGCGGCGGGAGTCCGGCAGCTCGCCGCGCACTCTCAGAATCGTGTTACATTCCCGTAGCCAAGGCTTCATTGTCCGTGTCCAGCTGCCGCCAATACGACGGCGCGTGCCCTGCAGTGATGCTCGATCAGGGCGCGCTAGTTCCAAAAGCAATTTTGCACACGGGCCTCTCGCGGCCCTCGTGGCGTCTCGACGATCAGTTCTGTGCCCGGATCCCAATGGCCGGCATCCACCATCCCGATCGAAACGTTGGTCTGGAAGTCCGGCGACCAGGCCGCCGATGTCACCTGACCGACCCTCGCACCGTCTCTCATCAACGGCCAACCCGTGCGGGCGTGGCTGAGCGCCTCTCCCAAGATCGAAATCGCGCGAATCTGGCGTGCGGGGCCCTGTGCGGCTTCCAGCGCGAGTGCCTCCCGGCCGATGTGCTCCAGTCCCTCGGCGGGCTTGCAAAACTTGCCAAGGCCGCATTCCAACGGGGTGTTGTCCATGGTCATGTCATTGCCGTAGCTCAACAACCCGCTCTCTATCCGTTCGATCAGGTTCGGGCAGCCCGGGCGCACGTTCAGGTCTTCTCCAGCCTTGAAAAGGGTCTCCCAGAGAGGCATGCCATGCTGACTGCCCTCAACATAGATTTCGTACCCGCCCTGTTTCGAATAGCCCGAGCGCGCAACGATGAAAGAGGTATCCAAGAAGGCCAGCCGTATCTGGCGAAAAAAGCGGATGTCATGCACTTCGGGACCAAAGACCCGCTCCATCAGAGCGCCGGACTTCGGCCCCTGCACGGCCAGAGGCGACACGTCCGGCTCGAACACGTTGACGTCCAGCCCCGCGCCAAGCGCCAGCCCCTTGACCCAGAAAAGCAGGTCGCTGTCGGCAATCGAGATCCACCAGCGCGTGTCGCTGTGCTTGATCGCCACCGGATCGTTCAGCATTTTGCCGTTTTGATCGACGATAGGCACGTAGTGGCACTGATCGGATTGCATCCTGCGCAGATCTCGCGGCGTCAGCATCTGCATCAGCCGTCCGGCGTCCGGGCCGTCGAGTTCGATCTGACGTTCCACCGATACGTCCCAGACCTGCACATGCTCTTTCAGATGGTGGTAGTCAAATTCCACATCTTCGAAGACCGTCGGCAGGAGCATGCGATTGTAGACGGTGTAGGCCTTGACGCCGGCAGCTTCAACACCGGGTGTAAATGGCGTGTCACGCAGGCGCCGGGAATGAGAAACAATGTGCGCCATTCAGGCGCTCATGGATTTCGCGGCATCGCGAAGCTGAAACTTCTGGATCTTGCCGGTAGAGGTTTTGGGAAGTTCGGAAAATACGACAGCTTTCGGAGTCTTGAAGCCCGCGAGATGCTCTCGGCAAAAATTGATGATGTCGTCTGCGGTCGCCTGCGCTCCGGGCCGCAATTCGACAAAGGCGCAGGGCACTTCGCCCCATTTCTCGTGAGGCATCGCGACAACGGCTGCCATCTGGACCGCCGGGTGGCGAAACAGGATAGCCTCGACTTCGACGGACGAGATGTTTTCGCCTCCTGAAATGATGACGTCCTTCAGCCGGTCGCGGATTTGCATGTACCCGTCGGGATGCACCACGGCTGCGTCGCCAGACCAGAACCAACCATCTTGAAAGGCTTTTGCCGTGGCATCGGGATCCTTGTAATATCCCTTCATCACGGTGTTGCCGCGCACCGCGATCTCGCCTTGGGTTTTGCCATCCATGCGAACCGGTTGGCCGGTTTCGGCTTCAATGACCGAGACGGCTTCGACCATCGGCAGGGCAATGCCCTGTTGCGCCTGAAGCTGCGCCTGCTCGCCAGCCTCCAGCTCTTCCCAGCTGTCTTGCCAAAGGCACATGGAAATGTGTCCATAGGTCTCGGTCAGCCCGTAGACCTGCATGACTTCAAACCCCATTGCCTTGGTCTTTTCCAGAACCGTCGGCGGCGGCGGTGCCCCCGCTGTCAGCACCTTGATTGCCGGCTCAAACGGGTCGGTTGCACCGGTTTCGGTCTCGGCGAGCATTTGCAGAACAATTGGCGCAGCGCCAAAATGAGTCACGCCGTGGGTGCGGATGGTGTCCAGAATCAGATCCGGCGCGGGCGTTCTGGTAAAGACCATGGTTCCGCCCAGCATGGCGATCACCCAGGGATGCCCCCAGCCGTTGCAGTGAAACATCGGCACGACCGACAGATAGACCGGATAGTGCGGGTTCTGCCAAGCCGCCACGGTTCCAAGCGCCATCAGATATGCGCCACGGTGATGATAGACTACACCCTTGGGTCGGCCGGAGGTGCCGGAGGTGTAGTTCAGGGTAATGGCGTCCCATTCGTCATCCGGCAGGCCCAGGGCGCCAGTGGGCTCCGCATCCTGCAACAGGTCCTCGTAGTCCTGGCCACCCATTGTGTGCGATACGTTCGCGTTGGGATCGGCAATCTCGATGACGGGTAAAGTCTGACCCAACTCCTCGAAGGCGCGGGTCAAGAGCGGGATCAGTTCCCGGTCCACGATCACGGCCTTGGTGTCAGCGTGACTGAGGACATAGGCAATCGTTCTGGGTTCGAGCCGTGTGTTCAGCGTGTTCATCACCGCCCCGCTTAGCGGAAGGGCGAAATGCAGTTCGAAGAGTTCGGGGATGTTCGGGCAGAGCACCGACACGGTGTCGCCCTTGCCTATCCCCATCGCGACAAGACCGGCTGCAACGGCACGCACGCGCGCCGCCATTTCCGCCCAGCTGCGCTGCAGATCACCGTAGATTACAGCAGTGCGGGCTCCGTGCAGCGCTTCCGCCCGGCTCAGGAACGATACAGGCGACAGCGGCACGAAATTGGCTGAAACCTTTTTGAACTTTTCATAGTTCTCTTGCATGGTCGCTCCTCCCAAAAAGACCAGTGCGGGGAAAATACGCGGCGGTCAGCTTTCACCGAATCCCTTGGGCACTGGCAGGTCCGGAAGGGTCTTGGCGCGTTTCTGCAGCGCCCGGCCGATCACCACGCGGCTGATTTCGGTCGTGCCATCGACGATGCGCAGCATCTGGCTAAGCCGCGAAAGGCGATCCAGGCCATAGGGTTTGAGCAGCCCCATGCCGCCCAGCACCTGCGTGCAGGTATTGGCCGCGTTCACCGCTGCATCGGGCACGAAGCGTTTCGCATGGGCCGCCATGACCGGGCCTTCGGGTGTGCCAAGCGCATTGGCTGCCGCACGATAAAGCAGCCGCGAAGCTTCAAGATCTGTCGCCACATCACCCAGCATCCACTGGATGCCGTCGAGATCAAGGGTCTTGCCACCGAACATCTTGCGGTTCCTGGAATAGCTCAACGCGGTGTCCAAAGCGGCCTCCATAAGACCACAGCACCCAGACGCAATCGAGACCCGGGCGATATCGATCGCCATCAGAGAGCCCTGGAGGCCCTTGCCCACCGGCAAGATGATGTTGTCCTCTGAGACGACCACATCTCTCATGTACATCTCGCTCAACGGCAGGAATTCATAGGACGGTGTGTCATAGCGCGGCCCGAAGGAAAGGCCTTCGGCGTCCGCCGGAATGGCGATCATGGCCATGTCGTGGTGGCCGGGCTCATCGGTGGTCTTGACCACGGTGAAATAGATGTCGGCCTCGCCGGCCAGCGATACCCAAGCCTTGGCACCGTTGACGGTCCAGGTGCCGTCGCCATTGATCGCCGCGCGCGAGTACATGTTGGCCGCATCCGAGCCCGACTGCGGCTCTGTCAACGCAAAGTTTGCCAAAATGCGGCCCGAGGTCAGCTCGTGGCCCCAATTCTCCTTGAAGGTGTCAGTGCCGAAGCCGCAACCGGCATATGTGCAGATATTGTGCATCGACAGCGCAAAGGCATAGGCGCCGTCTCCCTTGCCCAGCTCTTCGTAGACGCGGATGCCTTCGCCTAGCGGCAAGCCCTGACCGCCGAACTCCTCGGGGGCATACAACCCGGTGAGCCCCAGCGCCGCCGCCTTGTCGGACGCATCACGTGGCCAGACACCGTTCTTGTTCCAAGTGTCTACGTTGGGTTTGATCACCTCGTCCGTGTGGGCGCGGGCGGCGGCGAGAATGGTGTCGATCCGTGCTGGCATGAGTCCCCCTGATCGCTGGAATGCGTCCTTGTGCTCAATCTCTATTTTGTCAGCAGGAATTGTGAAATAGGGAAAGATCACTCATGACTTTTCAGATGCGCTGCAAGACCACGTCCATCAGGCCGGGGGGCGGTCACGATGCGACCGCCGTGCGGAAATCAGGGCTTTCGTCAGCAAAAAACACGCGTCGAACGCAGCAAAGTGCACCGATCAGACTGATTGCCCCGCCTCGTTGGCAGGTTGCGGCACCAATGTCCTCCGACAATATCTGGCCTGGCTCTCTTGTGCCTGCGTTGTTGAACATAAGAGCAAGCCGCCCAAATCTCGCTACGATCCAGTCGAAACCAGTCGCAACACCTCCCCAAACGTAGGGGTCGGAGTGGTCGCGTGTGGCTTGTTCGCGCAGAACCATCTTCACGCGTGGTCCGGTCTCCGCGACCACGGCGCGGAGTTTGCCGCAGCCTGCGACCTTGACCGCGAAAGGGCCAAAGCAGCCGGAGAAGAATGCAACGAGCTAGCTGTGCAGAGACGGCCACGAATTCGGCATGCCTTGGGCCAATCAATCAAGCTCCGACTGCGGCAACCTGTGAAAGAGCGCAGATGTCTTCGGTTCCCGCGATACCAATCGCTTCATCGCGGCAGCCCTGTAAGGTGCATTGGCGGCACCGTATCCTCTGTAGCCTTGTCGACGCTCAACGATTTCAAAGAAGAAGCCGTCACCGTAGGGCCGGCTGTATAGCTGGAAGAACTGGCCGCTCTCATCTTCGTCATAGAGGATGTTCCCCTCCCGAAGCTGTGCCAACATGCCTCCGTCCAGCCCGAAACGTGCTTCAAGATCGTCGTAGTAGTTTTGGGGAATCGGCAACGCTTGGAAGCCCCGCCCGCGCAGAAGCCTTTCGGTTTCGAACAGGTCGCTCGACTCGAAAGCCACATGTTGCACGGCAGATCCCAGGCGCCCAGCAACGAATCGTCCCGCCAACGTGCGGTCCGAATCCGCGCCGTTCAAGGTGATGCGCAGGCTGGCATCCGGGCTCTCGATGACCTGGCTTCGCACGACACCCCCGGGGTCAACGACATCCACAATCGGCCTCTTCGACGCTTCGAACAGAGAAGTGTAGAACAGGGACCACGTGAGCATCTCGTCATGGGCCATGGTCTGCGCGATGTGGTCCACGCGGGTCAGTCCGGCCCCATCAAACACATTTCCGGTTGTCTTGAACTCCACGTCCCACACGTCGGTCAGCCCGCTCGCCGCATCCAGAAAGTGCATGACGCCACCTCCGACCGAATGAATGGCAGGAAGGTGCAGTTCTCCCTGGTCAATAGGCTGATGGAACAGCTTCACCTTCAGCGCCTCGGCCCTGCGAACGGTTTCGGCCGCATCTTTCACGCGCAATCCGATGTCGCAAACGCTGGTTCCGCGCGACAGGTAGGTCGCATGTGCGAATCCTTCCCGCTCGGTATTGATGACGATGTTTATCGCGCCCTGTGCCCAGAGCGAGACGTCCTTGTTGATGTGATCCGCGGCGTGCGTGAACCCCAATGTCGTCAATAGAGCGCCGAGCCGATTTGCCTCGACCTCGTCGGCGGCAAATTCGATGAATTCAACCCCTTCGATCTCCGTCCGAGGCGGCATAGACGGAACGTCGAGTTGGGGGGCTGGCTCAATCCGGTTCACGTCATCCGTGAGCGCCAAGAGAGATCTCATGCCGTCTTCGGCAATGGCCCGAGGGCTGGCGCCCCGAAACTGGTCGTTGAAGATCTCAAGCGAGATCGGACCATCATACCCGGTCGCGGCAACCGCTTGCATGAACGCCCGCACGTCCAGATCGCCTTCGCCGGGCATGTTGCGGAAGTGCCGCGACCAATAGAGCAAGTCCATCTCGATCTGGGGCGCATCCGCAAGCTGCACGAAAAAGATCTTGTCACCAGGAATGCGGCGGACGCTTTCCGGGCTCAGCTTCCGCCCGAGCGTGTGAAAACTGTCAACGATCAGACCGATGTTTGGATGATGCGCGCGGCGCACGATTTCCCATGCAACCCGATGGACGTTGACATGGGTGCCCCAGGCCAGCGCCTCGTAGCCCACGCGCAATCCGTGTTCGATGGCCAAATCGCCCAAGGCATTCAGGTCGTCGGCTGCACGGTCAATCCCGCCCAAGGCCTTGGGATGCACCGTAGAGCAGATCAGCATGAGATCGGTGCCCAGTTTCTGCATCACGTCGAATTTTCGCTTGGCCCGCTCGAAGGCGCGGGTCCTGTCCGGCTCCGGCAATCCCTCGAAGTCACGAAAGGGCTGGAAAAGCATGATTTCCAGCCCATGATCGCGTACCATTTGCCCCACGTCGCACGGACCGCCGTCGTGGGCGATGAAATCCTGTTCAAATATCTCGACTCCGTCGAAACCCGCCGCCGCAATCGCAGCGAGCTTCTCCGGCAGCTCGCCGGCAATCGAGACGGCGGCGATGCCGGTCTTCATCGCGTTACGCAAAAATTTCCTTGAAGCGGTCGATGCAGAGGCGAAACCCGGCTTCGAAGTCGCCGTCGCCGGGATGATACACGCTCTCGTAGCTGATCACGCCGTCATATCCGTCGGTGCGCAGGGCATGAGCGATCGGCCGGAACTGATCGGCAAGCTGGCCCTCGCCCATGCGGCATACTTCCAGCATGGCCGATGGCGTGTCGACCCGTACGTCCTTGATGTGGATGTGGCCCAGGTATCCGGCCTTCGCCGTCTCGTATCCGCGGGGGTAGGCCTCTTCGTGGCACCAGCAGTTGTTGGCCGGGTCCCAGAGAATCTTGAGCACGTCCTTGGCATCCAGATCGTCAATCAACTTTCGCGCGGTCCAGTTGGAGTTGACCATTGTGCCGTTGCCGGTCTCGAGCACCAACGTAATCCCGGCGTTGCGTGCCACGTCGCAGGCCGGGGCAATGAGAGGAAGGGTCCTGTCCCACGCACCGTGCGCGACATTCCAGATCTCGGCGCCGTTCTTGCCCCAGAGGATCTGCTCCTTCTTGTTGGTCATGATCCTGACAAGCGGGCTGCCAACCACATGCGCCATGTCGATCACGCGCTTGAGTGCATCCATGTGCCTTGTGTGCAGATCGTCGCCGGGCTCATTGGCGACGGTCATGCCTGCAAAGACGTGCCGCGAGAGACAGGACACGGGCTTGCCGCGGTCGCGAAGCTGCGCGTCGATCTCGCGAATCTCCTGAGCACTGTGATCGCCGACTTCTCTGTCGCCTACGAATTGGAGCTCGGCATACTCGAGCCCAAACTCATCCATGACATCAATTGCATGTTCCAGATCCCGGTTGATGCCGTCACAAATCACGCCCAGTTTCATTGCATACCTTCCCGATGCAGTTCCGTGTCCACGATCTTTTCGGTCACGCGTGTGCGGGCAAATTTTTTTCCCTGCGGGCACTTCGACTTGGCCGCCAGAATGATCTGCATCCCTGTCGATGCCGTCATCATCAGTGCACCAGCACACGTTCCGGGAATTCCGCCCGAATTCGACGCGTCGAGGAGATGGATTCCGCCGACCTTCATGGCAGCGCCGGGAATTGTCGATTCCGCCTGATCGCCGTTCATCACCGTCACGCGGACGGCATCGCAAATCCCCCCGAATTCTGTCACGATTCCTGCGGGGGTGCCCCCCATGTCATGAGACGCGGTCAGGCGTGCCTCTCCCGGTTCAAGGCCAGTCACCTCGAACCCGTTGGCGATCAGGTTCTGCGTGAACCCGGATCCCATGTCCCCCAAATGAATCGCGCCGACGCGCATTATAGTTCACCCTTCCGTTTCTCAATTGGCGGGGTTTCAAGCGCGTATCACGCCGGACCGGTCCGGAAGACACCCCCGGTCCCAGCTCCACCTCGTCATCGCACGAGGAAAAGCGAAATTTGCGGGAATGCCACGAGGACCGCGAGGATCATGGCCTGCAGCAGGATGAACGGCCCGAAAGAGCGATAAATCGTCACAAGGTCAATTTCGGGCGGTGCCACGCTCTTGAGGTAGAAGGCGGCTGACCCAAATGGCGGTGTCAGAAACGCGATCTGCATGTTTACGCTGAACAGGATCCCGAACCAGATCGGATCATAACCCAGTTGCTTCACGATCGGCATGAAGACCGGCATGGTCAACAGCACGATGCCGATCCAGTCCATGAACATTCCCAGTATGAAGAAGATGCACATCATCACGAGGATGATCACGATTGGCGCGACATCGAGGCCGAAGATGGCATTTGCAACAAAGCGGTTTCCGCCTGAAAGGCTGAATGCCCCGGCAAGAACGGTCGCGCCAAACGTAACCCAAAGGATCGTGCCGACCGAACGAAACGTCTGCTCCAGGCCTTCCAGCACCATGACCGTGCTCAACTCGCTCCGCACCCAGATCAGCAACAGGGAAGCCACGACACCCATTGCAGCCGCCTCTGCATAGCCGGTCACGCCGCCATAAATCGAGCCCAGGACAAGGTCGACCACGATCAACGGCGGCAAAAGACCCTTGGCGATGGGATAGTCATCCGTCCTCTGGAGCCATGCGACCAATAACAGCGCCGTCGTCGCGCTTGAGAAGATGAGGGTCGCAATCTGCTCTGTCCGACCGAATCCAAGGAAGCTGACAACAACGGCACAGGCAAACCCGATCACGAAGGGCGTCAGGTTGAGGACCAGTTCCATCCTCGAGTTGACGTCCAGCTGCTCGACATCCACGCCAGACTCCTCAGGCAAGGGAGCAAGTGACGGATTCAGCCGAGTGCGAATGACGATGTAAAGGATGTAGGTTCCCGCAAGCATCAGCCCCGGGATAAAGGATGCCGTGAACAGCTTGGTGATCGACGTCTCGGTGACCAGACCGTAGATGATCAGCACGACCGAAGGCGGGATCATTGTGCCAAGCGAACCACCCGCACAGATTGTTCCGATGGCAAGGTGCTTGTTATAGCCCAGCCGCAGCATTTGCGGCAGCGCGACCAGGCCCAGCAGCACGATCTCGCCACCGATGATCCCCGACATTGCCGCCATGATCACCGCCATCACCGTGGTTACGATGGCGACGCCGCCTCGGGTCTTTCCCATCGCCACGTTCAGCGCATCATACATGTCCTTGGCAATGCCAGAGCGCTCCAGCAGTGACGCCATGACGATGAAGAACGGCACCGCGATGATGGCGTGCGTCACGACCAGGTCGTAGACGCGCTGCATGACGAGCCCGAGACCCGGTTCGCCGAAATTCAGCCAAATGATAATCGCGCCGAGAAAACCCGTGGCAAAGCCCAGCGGCACGCCGGCGACAAGCAGGATGAATATGCCGACCAGCAGCAGCAGCGACAGGGTTCCAACGCCAAGGTCCGCGCGGAAATCGCCCAAGAGAACGAGAGGAACAACCAAGGCAATCGCGACGGTAAGCGCGAAGAACGCGATCGGCAGATGGATGGACTTCATCGATGCTTCTGCCCAGGCTTGCTTTCCTCGGTGGTCTTCGAATCGACGAGTCCGGCAACGCCTTCGTTGTGATCGGCCTCAGCCCAATCCGGGTTTCTGGTTCCGCGACCATACCAGTCGACCAGCAGATTGTTCACTGCGCCCAAGGCCACCAGGCAGGTGATGATCAGAACCAGAGGCTTCATGGTTGCGGGCACAGGCGGATCGAAAATCGTGCCCAAGCGTTCCCACGTAATGAAGGCCTCCCAGGCTACGTCATAGCCACCAATCACCATAAGGACGGCGTAGACGACGAGCACGAAGATCGCGAGATAGTCGAAGAACAGTCGAACGTTGGGCGAGACGATGTCGTAGACCGCCGTGATCCGGATGTGTGCACGCCGCTGCATCGTGTAGAGCCCGGCGGCGAGATACACGATGCTCCCCAGCCAAAGCGTGAGTTCGTTGACCCAAAGCGTCGGGCTGGCAAACATGTAGCGCATGACCACTTCGAAGAACGTCACGAAGACACCTGCGAGGATCAGGAACATCATCACCCGCGAAAGCGATGTGACAACGCGGTCATAGACGGTCACGCGCGGGCTGTCCGGACCGGCCAGTACGTATGCCCAGATGCCCCTGATCGGATCCTTCGATTCAACGAGCGCCTTTGCTCGGTCGTCCATGCGCAGCCTCCCTCGAACCGCTGGTCCAGGCCGGCGATGGGCAGGCAAAAAGGCCTGCCCACCTCCAGAGCGGCAAAGTCAGTTGACGAGCCCGACCGACCTCATGAAGGACAGGTGGCTGGCCAGCACGGCCTGTGCGGCGGGTGTCTTGGCACCCCAGTCGGCCCAGCGGCCCTGTGCGAATTCGCGGAACGCCTTGCGGTCTTCGGTCGACCAGTCATAGAGCGTGACGCCTTCGGCCTGAACGCGCGTGGCGGTCTCGTTATCCCGAATTTCGGTCAACAGGGCAAGATCGAGCGCGATGCCCTTCAGCGACACCTCGATGGCCTTTTGCACCGACGCCGGAAGCTTGGCCCATGCACCCTTGTTGCACGACAACTGTTCGGCGGGCATCGAGTGGAAGCCCGGATAGGTCGCATGCTTGGCGACGTCAAAGAGACCGAGGTTTGCGTTCGTGTTCAGCGTCGAGGCATCGGCCCCGTCCACGATTCCGGTGCGCAGAGCGTTCGGAACCTCACCGAAGTCCATCACCACGGGCTTTGCGCCGAAGGAGGCGAAGATCTCAGTTTCCAGTCCCGGGGGAGAGCGGAATTTCCAGTCCTTCAAGTCCGCGAAGCCTGCCAAGGGCGCGGTGGAACTAAGCGATTCGTGGCCCTGAAGCCAAAACCCGACAACGTGCATGTCCTGTGCGTCGTAGAGGTGTTCCTGCACCACTTCCCTGCCGCCGGCATGGTAGAACCATGACAGGAACTGGTAAGGCGTGTCATAGCCTCCCATGATGTCACCGGCGAGCATCCAGCCCGCGTCCTTGCCGACGTTGCCAGTGATCCCGCCCATGTCGCAGTCAAGAATTCCCTGGCTTGCCGCGCTCATGACCTCGGTCTGGCCGACGACTTCGGACGAGTAGTGCATCTGGATTTCGACCGCGCCGCCGGTCATCGTCTGCACTTCGTCAATGAAGCGCTGGATCAATTGCCCGGGCGTGGATTCAGCGCCGAAGTGGGTCTGGATGCGCAGCTTGTGGTCCTGCGCCGTTGCCGGAATTGCAGTCAGCGCGAGAACGGCTGCGCCAACAAGGTATTTTGTCATTGTCGTCATGTGATCCTCCATGTGTCGACGAAGGCACAGGCTTGATATCCAGGATGCCCCCGGATCTCATTCGGCCAAAGCTCCGTCTCGAGTGGCGACACGAATTCACAAGGGCGTTCCTCAGGGCAAGTGGGTTTACATCAACTGATGCGTTTTGATGCTTAAATCACATCAATTTAGCGGATCACGATTGACTTTGATGTTGTCTGATGCGTACTGGGATCATGAGAGTTGACAAGATCCCAACCAAGCGAGCCACTGTCGTGGAAATCGCCAGACGCGCAGGCGTCGGCACTGCCACCGTGGACAGGGTGCTGAATGCGCGACAAGGAGTCCGTGAAGAGACCCGCCAGCGTGTCGAGCAGGCAAAGGCCGCCATCGAACAAGGAATCCCGGCTGGACCAAGCAAGAAACCGTGGCGCCTGAAAGTGCTCCTGCCTGAACTTGCGGGAGCCTCCACCGAATACCTGGGCCAGTGCTTTCAGGAATTCGGTGCGCTGCGTCATGCGACGATTGAGTGTGTCTTCACAAAGAAAATGGAGCCTGCCCTTTTGGCTCGAAAACTCCGCGCCTGTGCCGGGCATGGCCTTGATGCGGTGGCGTTCCAGGCCCTGGAAGATCCGCGCGTGCATAACGCGGTGGATTACCTTCACAGTTTGGGCATCCCGACGCTCGGCCTTTTATCGGGTCTTGCCAACCGGCACCTGATAGGGACGGCAGGCGTCGACAATCGCGCCTCGGGGCGAACCGCCGGCTTTCTGATGGGGCGGATGGCGCAGCAAGCAGGGAGCGTGGCCATTGTCACTGGCGGTCAACTTTATCGCATCCATGAGGATCGCGAAATGGGGTTTCGCGCCGCCTTGCGCAGCGGCTTTCCCAATATCGACAATGCGATCGCCATCAACGGCCACGACGACGCGTCAGAAATCTACGAGGTTGTTCGGGAGGCCTTGGACCTTCATCCCGATCTCGTGGGAATTTACAACGTGGGAGGTGGAAGCGAAGGCATCGCGCGTGCATTGCGCGAAGTCGAAGTTGCGGACGAGCTTGTCTTCATCGGACACAACCTGACCGAGCGGACGCAGTCCTACCTTATCGACGGAACAATGGACATCGTGCTCCACCTCAACATGCGCGATGTGGCAGCTTCGGCGACAGATGCCATGATCGCCCACCTCGAGAATCGGCCCACAACATTGCGTCCATTGCCGACCAGCGTTGTGACCCGGGAGAACATTGTCGGGATGTCTCTGTCGTCATCGAGCGCGAACGGATCCCGATGAAAGCCCTATATGTTCTCGGGTGTTACTATTCTGAAATCCAGCGCCGCGTTCGGCTCATGCCGCTTGCCCCGGACAGCAAGCAACATCGCGTCAATGGTCCTTGACGCAACGCTTTCGATCGGTGTGGCGATCGCTGCCGCGATTGTCCCGTCCAGCAAGGCGCTTTCCGATGCCGCATTGATCTCGTGACAAATGTAGACGATCCGCCCGGCGCGCCCGTCACTCTGCAACGCCTTGAGGACACCTCTCACCCCGCCACCGCACTGGTACAGCCCGCTCAGATCAGGCGCCCGCCGCAAAAGCTCCGAGGCCGCCTCGTAAGCGACGGCTGCATCGTCCAGGTAAACAAGGGATTCCTTCAACAGGACGTCAGGTGCTTGCTCGCGCATGTAGCTCCGGAAACCAACTTCAAGTGCCTCGTGGCCCAGATAGCGATGCGAACCGACAAGGATGCCCACCTCTCCGTCCGAAAGATACCGGCGCATCAGCCAACCGGCCGTGCGGCCCGCCCTTCGCCCATCTATGCCGATAAAGCCTTTGACAGAGGCGGCACTCAGCGGGCTGAGCATTGAAAAGACGTGGCATCCTGCCTCTGTGGCGGAGTCAATGGCCGAAGTCACGCTCGGGTGGTCAATCGAAACTACGCCGAGCGCATCGACTCTTCCCGCCATGTCGACGATCCGACTTGAAAGATCTTCCGGAGACAGCGCATCCACGAAAGACACTTCGGTAGAAACCCGGACGCCAGCCCTGTCCCCGGCCGCAGTTTCGATTGCGCTGCCCAGCGTCCGGTAAAACGCCTTGCTCTCCTTCTGCAGTATGAACCCGAGCCTGCAAAACGGGTGCGCACCGGCAACGCGGTCTGCAATCAGCCCTTTCGCGTGGTAGCCAAGTCGAGACGCGGCCTCCAGAACCCTCTCGGCCGTTTTCCGGCGAACCTTGGCGCGCCCGTTCAACACCCGATCAACGGTTGCAATTCCAACACCGGCCGCACTGGCTACGTCGGCCATCGTTACGCGTCGCTCGCCCATCTGATAGATCCCTTCAAGAATTCGATAGGTCTTGATAGGTTTGATAAATTCTATCAATGCTGGAGTTGATTGGATAGCATTATCGCGGCAATGAAGACCCTAATCCCTAATGGGGGAACTCACGATGCCCAATGACGGCTACCGCGACTATTCGCTTACCGGACCGAACGCCAAGGCCTCTTTTCTTGGCAACGCCGAGTGGTACGCGTCTCCCGCCCCGCGCAAGCGAATCAAGGAACTGATGAAGCGCTCGGACCGGCTGGCGCTCACCAACTACGGAAACTGGCTGGTGCTTGTCGTCGCGACGGGTGCGCTGCTGGTCGCGGTCTGGGGAACGGCTTGGGCTTGGCCGGTGGCTCTGGCCTACGGCGTCTTCTATGGCTCCGGCGCGGATTCCCGCTGGCACGAAACCGGACATGGCACACCGTTCAAGACGCGGTGGCTGAACGACGCGTTCTACCAACTCGCGTCGTTCATGTCGCTTCGAAACCCGCATCTCTGGCGCTGGAGCCACACGCGGCATCACTCTGAAACCGTCATCGTCGGACGCGATCCGGAGATCGCCTTCCCGCGTCCGCCGTCGATCCGAAACTGGGTGCTGAACCTGCTGTACATTCCTGCGATCACCAAGGAACTGGGGAAAATGGTCCGCATCGCATTTGGAAACTTGACGGACGCAGAGAAGAGCTTTCTGCCGGAGAGCGAATGGTCAAAGACTTTTGCGGCATCTCGGGCGCAACTGTTGGTGCTCTCCGTGGTTGGTCTAGCGGCCGTCACCCTGCAGAGCTGGCTGCCAATCTTCCTGATTGGCCTGCCCACCTTTTATGGCTCTTGGCTGCACCATATCCTGGCAACGACGCAGCATGCGGGCCTTGCCGAGGACGTCCCCGACCACCGCATGAATTCCCGCACTTTCTATCTGAACCCGTTCTTCCGCTTCATTTATTCCAACATGAACTATCACATCGAACATCACATGTACCCGATTGTGCCGTTCTACAATCTTCCGGCACTGCACGAAGAGATCAAGGCGGACTGTCCTTCCCCCTACGGGTCGCTTTGGGCCTGCTACCGCGAAATGGTTCCCGCCGTGTTGCGCCAGCAAGCGGACCCAAACCACTACATCCGGCGCCCGTTGCCCGCAGGCGCTGGCGCTACCCCGGCCTACGAGCGGCCCGTCATTGCAGCGGAATGAAGTGATGCCCAACTGGGTGCGTGCCTGTGGCGCAAACGATGTCGATGCCGAAGATCTGGTCCGTTTTGACCACGGAGACCGCACCTTCGCCTTCTATCGGAGTCCGGGCGACGAGTATTTCTGCACGGACGGTCTTTGCACGCATGAGCAAGTCCATCTCGCAGACGGACTTGTCATGGACTACGAGATCGAATGCCCGAAGCACAACGCGACATTCGACTATCGCACCGGAGAGGCCAAGCGCGCGCCCGCCTGCGTCAGTCTCGCAACCTATCCCGTAAAGATCGAAAACGGATCGGTCTGGATTGAAATCTGAGGTGCGACATGAAGCGGAATTGGGACTGGCGCGCACGACGCTGGTGTCGGAACTGCAAAACAGCCACAATTTCAACGAAGCATTCAAGACCTTTGGCCGGATGGAGATCGCGGAGGACGGTTGCATCCTAGGGCGCGGCACTCCGCAGGAATTCTGCTCAAACCGCGCAAGTGGAACATTTCGACGGAAGTGGTGAGCCGGGGGCAGAACAAATTTTTCCTGTGAGTGATCGGCACTTCCTGCATGGGTATCCCTGAACCGGCCAACACTCCCATTCAAGCCGTCCATGACGTCTCCTGACCGAAAGCGAATTCGGGGCAGCAATTGGCCGCGCGAGGCTGACCGTTGCGCCGGTGGCGTCGGAAGACGAGCCGCGCTCCCGCGCGCACATGGACGAGCATCGCTATCTCGGCGCGCCATGGAAGATCAGCCAGACCGTCTGGTACGCGGCTGACGACGGCAGCGGCGCGTGGCCTGCGCTGGCCGCCTTCACGGCGGCGGCGCTCAAGTGCAGCGCGCGCGACGCCTGAATCGGATGGCGGTTCCTTGCGCTCTGCGCCCGGCGCATCGGGCACCGGGATATACGCGAATGCGTGTTCCAGATCCCGTGCCCTGCTCCCGCTGACTGATTCGGTCGTTTCACCGATTGCAGTCACGTGCGAAACCCGATGCTGTTGACTGTTGCCGGAGCGGTCGCCAAATGTTTCACGATCGGATTCGGCAGATTGGCGTTTCGCCATGCAGTTGCGAAGTTCGCCGACCGCCGCCAAATCGATCGTCGGGAACAGCCGCGACCTTGCGGGTCGCTTGAACAGGATGAAAACCGTGAAATGGTCACCGGAAAGGACGCAGGTCAACAGTTGGAACGAATGGGACCCGCTCAAGCACGTCATAGTCGGATACGCGACTGATTGTCATATTCCGCCGCCGGAACCGGCCCTCGAAGCCAAGGTCCCAGAGGACTCCGACATGAGGGGGCAATGGGGCAAACGACCCCAAGACATGATCGACCGTGGCAACGAACTGCTTGATACGTTCGCAGAAATGCTGCGCGGTCGCGGTATCAGGGTTGACCGCCCGACTCCGATAGACTTTTCCCAACCTGTAGTCACTCCGGACTTCGAAACCGGCAGTGGGTTCGGATGCATGCCACCCCGCGATGTCCTGCTGACTGTCGGGAATGAAATCCTTGAAGCGACGATGTCCTATCGTTGCCGCTGGTTCGAATACCTGTGCTACCGTCCCTTGTTGACGAGGTACTGGGAGGAGGACCGGAACTTCCGGCATGAGGCTGCGCCAAAGCCGAGGCTGGCCGACAGCGATTATCGCCCCGACTACCTTTCCGGAAACATCAGCATTGAAACCCGACTGGAGTGGACTGCAGAAAAATACTTCGTGACGACGGAGGAGGAACCGCTGTTCGATGCCGCAGATGTCTTGCGATTCGGAAAGGACCTCGTTGTTCAGCACGGGTTCACGACCAACCTAAAGGGAATTGAATGGATTCGGCGCCACTTTCCGGAACACAGGGTACATGCGACCAATTTTCCAGGAGATCCGTACCCGATCCATATTGATGCGACCTTCACGCCAATCAGGCCAGGCCTCATCCTGAACAATCCCGAACGCCGTTTGCCGGATGATCAGAGAGCACTGTTCACGAGGAATGACTGGGAAATCGTCGATGCTGCCCGCCCCGCTCACAATTCGCCTCCGCCGCTATGCTATTCGTCGACATGGCTGTCGATGAATGTCCTCGTGCTTGATCCCAAGACCGTTTGCGTGGAGAAGTCGGAGGTCCATCAGGCGGAGCAACTCGACCGTCTCGGAATGGAAGTTGTCGAAGTGGATCTTCGTGACGCGTACGCGTTCGGGGGAGGTCTGCACTGCTGTACGGCAGACGTATACCGGGAAGGCGGAATCGAGGACTACTTTCCCATACAGCCTGATTTCGCCGAGGCCATGTAACCGCGGTTGCGAGCGTTGCGCAGCGCGCCGGGCTTGCGCTTGAGCACTGGCACGTGGGCCGGGGGGACTTGTAGACGGTCGGAAAACTGGTCAGATTCTGACAAGCAGAATTCTCGCAGGACTCATCAATCCACGAATCCACGCCGCTCCGACCCCGCGGCAGAGGACCAGCGAAGGAACGCCGATGAACCGCTACGAACGATTGATGAAGCGCATTGATGAGAGCGAACGGATTCTCATTGACGGCGCAACCGGTACGGAAATCGAGAAGCGCGGCGTTCCCCAGCTGGACAACGCCTGGAACGGCGGCGGCGCGTTGAGTCATCCGGACGTTCTTCGCGCGATTCACGAGGACTACATTCGCGAAGGTGCAGAAATCGTGATATCGAACACGTTCGCCACGCATCGGCATGTGCTGGCAGATGCAAAGGTCGAGGATCAGTTTGAGCGATTGAACCGCCGAAGCGTCGAGATCGCCAGGGAGGCGCGAGATCGCATGGCGACCCCGGACGTCTTGGTGTCCGGCGGCATTTCTTACTGGTCCTTTACGGACAATTGGCCGGAACCTGAGAGCCTGCGCGGCAACACAGAAGAACAGGCAGCGGTCATGGCCGAGGCGGGCGCCGACTTGCTGATGCTGGAGATGATGGTGGACATCGACAGCATGCTGGTCGTACTGGAGGCGGCCCAAGCGAGTGGATTGCCGGTGTGGGTCGGACTGTCTTGCGAGCGGGCTCCCTCCGGTGCCATGACGCTCTTGCGAGGCGGCGAATTGGCTGATGCCCTCGACGCTCTTGCCGGGCGTGAGGCTCCGCTTGTGAACATCATGCACACGGAGGTGGAAGACATCGACGCCTGTCTCGACGTCGTTCAAGAGCATTGGCCGGGACCGATCGGGGTCTATGCGCATTCGGCACGATGGGAAGATCACGTCTGCATTTTCGACAACACCATTCAGCCGGATACCTATGCGAACCATGTACAAGCCTGGCTAGGACGAGGCGTGCAGGTCATTGGCGGCTGTTGCGGCATGGGTGTCGACCACATCAAGGCCCTTCGCGGAATACTGTAGCCTGGTTCTGGTACCCAAGTCGGACGAGTTGACGGACGATTAGGCCGCAATATTCAAGGGCCTGGAAACGGCAGTCGCCGAGGTTTCCGGTTTACCCCCCCGGGCCACTGGCGGCATAATCCAGGCAGTTGCGCGGCGTCCACATTGTCCGTCTCTTGAGAAATTGCAGTCGAGGCTCCCGGACGGATCCTGTCAGCTTGGCAAAATTGGCTGACGAGATCCTGAAAGGTCCAGGCAGGCTCAGGACGAAAGAAACGAAGGGTTCAATTCGGAATTCATTGGAGGTGATCATTGAGACACTCCGGGGGTTCCGTCACCGTGGATGGTTGGTCAGCATGGAAGCGTCGGCGTTTACCCAAGATGGGCATCAACCTTTTCGAGCGCGCCGCAGGATCCCATCCTTCGCGCGAGGAGCAGTCACCGGTCCCAAAGCCCATGTTCCGGCCATCTGCGGACGAGGCGGTCCTTGACCGGTGGCAGGGGCTTGGCCCCTATTGGCTCCAGAGCGTACCAGTAGCCGACCGAAGAATAGTCGTTCGACTGGTCGTTGGCGTGTCCGTGTTCAAAAGTCACACGGATCGACTTTGAGAAATGCACCGGGTCTTCTATGTGGAAGCGATAGAGCGACCATTTGCCGAAATGCTCCTGCACATCCGAGCCCAACGAGATGCCATGATAGGGCGTCGAGTGCTCGCCCGTCGGAAAGCCCCAGGAACATCCGAAATAGTCTTCGGTACCTGTGCCGTGCATGGAAGGCGGCCATGCTTCGCCATCGATGA
The DNA here is from genome assembly GCA_022824315.1 of Silicimonas sp. GTDB lineage: Bacteria > Pseudomonadota > Alphaproteobacteria > Rhodobacterales > Rhodobacteraceae > JAJEFO01. The sequence continues at coordinate 10,645 of JAJEAC010000067.1, read as the reverse complement.
AGATCATGTCATCGCCTTCACCAGGCCAGGTGTACTCCTGGTTCGAGGCATTGAAGTTGTCGATGTTCAGAACGCACCCGACATAGTGCCCCTCGCCCGCGACATCGAGAACCACGTAGTTCTCGTCGCCTGTAAGGTTCTCGCCCCCGAGGTCCCAGGGGGCGGGGTTCTCATGGGGTTGCTCGGTCGGAATCGCTACGGTCGGGTTTTCCCTGTTCCAGGCCGCATGGAAGCGTCCCATGTTCTCCGGCAGTCCCTGGTCGTAGAGTTCGTAGTCTATGTACCAGAACAAGTTCTGGATCGGTTCCTCGGCCTCGTTGACGATCCGGATGCGGGCCCCGCCGGAAAACGGCATCGGCCAGTAGCAGTTCATCGCCGGACTGAACGGACCCTTTGGTCCCCGCCGATCACCGAATGTGGTGTTCATCGGCAATGACCACCAATGCGTCCCAGTCGCGTGGCCGACGCCAAAGAAATCACCGAGCGGCACTCGGACCGATGGTTCCGGATAGCCGTCCCAGTACATTTCGAACACCAGCTTGCGAAGGTACATGGGGTCGTAGCAGCGGGCTGTGATCCAAATGTGCTTGATGCAGCCCGCGCCCTCGATCTCGGCTAGGACCTCGGTGTCGCCGGCCGGAACCGTGCGGAAGTCCTTGTTGCCGCCGGTGACGTCATAGCTGGACTGGCGCTTCGAGCGCACACCGGGACGGACCATCGGCAGGCCCGCCAACGGGCTGGTGGCGACAAACGGGTTGCTCATGGGTCGTTCCTTCTCGTTGGCCGTCACCAGATGCTGGCGCGGGTGTCGGGATCAAAGAAATGCAGTTCCTCTGCCTCTATGGCGACTCGGGCAATGTCACCGGGCCGAATGGTGCTTTTCGGCGAGAACCGTGCAACGGCAGAACGATCTTCACCGATCTCGGTCACGGCATCCGGATCACCCGCGTCGACCCAGGGCGCGTCGATGTTCAGATGCACGATGTCTTCTGCACCAAGTACCTCGACAAGTGTGGCCGGAGCCGAGATTTCCGCCGAGGCGGGATGAATGGCGGCATCGTCCATGTTTTCGGGGCGGATGCCGACGATGATCTTGCGGTTCGTCGATCCTCTCAGAGAGGGACGCGACTCGAATACCTGCGCGGGCACCTCGAAGCCGTCCTTTCCGAGTGTCAGCCTGTTGCCATCAAGCGTCGCTTCGTAGAGGTTCATCGATGGCGATCCGATGAAGGCGGCGACAAAGACATTGTCGGGGCGGCTGTAGAGGTCATGGGGCGAGGCCACCTGTTGCAGAACTCCGGCCTTCATGACAGCGACCCGATCGCCCATCGTCATGGCTTCAACTTGGTCGTGGGTGACGTAGATCGTAGTGACGCCTAGCTCGCGTTGAAGACCGGCGATCTCGGCCCGCATCTGGACACGAAGCTTTGCGTCGAGGTTCGACAGCGGTTCGTCCATCAGGAAAGCCTTGGGCTTGCGAACGATGGCCCGGCCCATGGCGACCCTCTGCCGCTGCCCGCCCGACAGGTTGCCTGGTTTGCGATCAAGGTGCTGGGAAAGCTCCAAGATGCGGGCCGCCTCCTCCACCCTCCGGCCGATTTCGGTCTTGTCAATCTTGGCCATGCGCAAAGGAAAAGCGATGTTCTCTCGCACCGTCTTGTGCGGGTACAGAGCATAGGACTGGAACACCATGGCGATGTCCCGGTCCTTGGGATCGACGGCGTTGACCACCTCGCCGCCGATGGTCAGCGTGCCGCTGGTGATGTTCTCCAAGCCGGCGATCATGCGAAGCGCGGTGGACTTGCCGCACCCTGACGGGCCGACGAACACCATGAACTCGCCATCACGTATGTCGAAACTCAGATCGTGGATGGCATGGAAGCTGTCACCGTAGACCTTGTTGATGTTGCTCAGCGAAATCTCCGCCATGTCTCACCCCTTGACCGCCCCGAATGTCAGGCCGCCGATGATTTGTTTTTGAAGAACGAGGGTCACGATAATGACCGGAAGCGAATAGAGAATTGCTGACGCCGTCATCGGACCCCAGGCCAATCCATAGACGGAGTTGTATTCCGCAATGACAATTGGTGCTGTCTTGGCGCTTTCCGACGTCAGAAGCAGTGCGTACAGGAACTCATTCCAACTCGTGATGAATGAAAAGAGTGCGGTGATCGCAATCCCGGACTTCATCACGGGGAGAATGATCTTCGCGAACGCCTGGAACCGAGTACAGCCATCCATCCGGGCAGCGTCTTCCAGTTCTTTGGGGATACCTTCGAAAAACGCGGCCATCAGAAGAAGAGCAAGGGGTACGGCTGTCGAGGTGTGAGCCAGAACCAGTCCGGTGGTGGTGTCCAGCAGACCTAGGGTCTTGAGCAGTTGGAACAATGGCACCCCGAGCGAGACTGCGGGAACCATCCGAGTGATCAATGCAAACAGCAGGAACAAAACCGTGATCGGACGCCGGTACTGTGTCGCCACATAGGCCGCTGGTACAGCCAGGACCAGTGAGAGAACCGTCGTCAAAATCGCCACAACCAGCGAGTTCAAAAACGCCTTCGGCAGTGTTGCAGTCCCGAGGACCGTGTTGAAATTCTCCAGTGAAATGGTCTCAGGGAAGAACCTAGGAGGTATCTGCTGCACGTCCGCCGCTGGCTTCAGCGAAGTCATCAACAGGTAAACGTAAGGCAGGGCATAGGAAAGGACCAGCAGCAACGCGAAGGCGTTGATCATGACCTTGCCGATGTCTCTTTGGTAGACATCAGTCATGGCTCGGCCTCCAGATTTTCCAGTAAGCGATGCCCGCCAGAACAATCATCACGATCAGGAACAGAGCGGCGGAAGCCGAGGCTTCGCCGAGATCACCGAAGCGCACCATCCGCTGGTAGATGTTCATCGAGAAGACCTCGGACTTGTTCCGGGGTCCGCCTTGGGTCTGAATCCAAATCAGGTCAAACGTCTTGGCAGCGTCCACGCCGCGTACGATCAAGACGACGGCAATCACAGGTCGCATCAATGGCAAGGTGACGTGCCAAAACCGATTCAGGGCGTTGGCCCCGTCGATCCGGGCCGCTTCAATCAGGTCTTTGGGGATGTTTGTGAGGCCCGCATAAGACACCAGGGCAACGAAGGAGGTGGTCAGCCAGATATCAGCGAAGGCCACCGAATAGATCACCAGGTCGGCATCCGAGAGCCACTTGATATCCCCTGGGTCGTCGATCAGACCGGCACCCGTCAAACCATAATTCAGGATACCGATCTGACCAACCAGGAGGAAGCGCCACAAAAGCCCGGCGACAATCGGCGGAACCATCAGGGGGAGAGCAAAGATGGTCCGATGCCACTGGGACTTGTCAGCAATGGCCGCAAAAAGCAACGCCGCACAGAAACCGAACACAAACTCGAAGAACAGGGCAAAAACAGAGTACTGAACGGTCCGCCACCCACTGTCGGCGATACGCTTGGAAGTCAGCGCATCAGCATAGTTCTTCAGCCCAACCCATTCACGAATATGCGGGGTGATGGTCTCGACCTCATAGAAGGAATTGAAGACCAAAAGGCACACCGGATAGGCCACCAGCAGCCCCAGGAACAGAACCGAGGGCGCCAGCATAAGACATACAAACCGGTTCTCGGCCACAGCGCCAACCCCTCCCGAAGGCCGGTGGGGAGGGCGCTTCTGCGCCCTCCTTTTGGTTGATTGTATCAGTCGAGGATGTCTGCGGCGACTTCAGCAGCTTCTGCGAGAAGTTCAGCCACGTTGTCCTCGCATTCCATGGCCGCCTGGAACGCAGGCATCACGGCTTCATCCACCAGTTCCTGGTAGTCCTTGTGGATCGGACGACCTTTCGTCGCCGGTCCGCCGAGCGTATCGAGAAGCGGGCCGAAGTGCTCATAACCCGCCTGTCCCATATAGCTCTCGTAGGCCGAGTTCGCGGCAGCCAGACCCAAGGGCGCTTCAATCCCCATGGCGTTGTTTGCGAAAGCATAGGCCACGAATTTCGCGGCGGCTTCCTTGTTCTCTGCCGTGGACGGGATCACGTTGTACCAGGGGCCGGGAATACCGCCGATTCCGGCGGATCCTGCAAGCATAGGCGCGACGCCGACTTTGCCGGCAACCGTGCTGTCTTCGGGCGTCAGCTTGTGTGCATGGGCCCAGAATTTCATCATGGCCGTCTGGCCTTGGTAGAAGAGGTTCTGTGCCTCGCCCCAACCGATTTCCAGAGCGTTATCCGGGACCGATTGGTCTTCGCAGAGCGGGGCCCGGTAGAATTCCAGCGCCTCGACGTGGGCGTCATTATCCAAGATGACGTTTCCAGCATCATCGACGATCACGCCTGGCGAACCGGCTTGAAGGACGTGAGCCATCCATTCTTCAGAGTTGAGCCCGTTGACGGAAGTCCCGTACATGCCGTCTTTCGTGAAGAACTTAGCCATGTCGCGCCACTGCTGCCACGTGGCCGGAGGGGCAAGGTCATATCCGTATTCGGTCTTGAACGCCGCTTGGTTGTCTGCGTCTTCCCAAAGGTCTTTGCGATAGAAGACGATCTCGGCGTTCGCCCAAGTCGGCATCCCGATCATCCGACCGTCGACAGTCGCATCGGCCAGCAATGCTGCGGGAAGGTCGGCTTTCACGTTATCGGTGAAGAGGTCCGACAGATCTTCGACATGATCGGCGAAGTTTGCATTCCAGACAACGTCAATGGTCGCAATGTCAAAGCTCGAAGAACCCGACGCGATCTCGGCTGACAACTTGTCGAACACGCCCTGGTATGGGACCACGGTGAAGTTCACCTCAATCCCGGTTTCTTCAGTGAATTTTTCGGCGACCGCTTTCTGCAACATCTCACCGCCGCCTTCGACGAGGATGTTGATGCTATCAGCGTTTGCCGTGAAGCCTGCTGCCAAGAACGCAACCAGGCTGGTACTCATCAGTTTCTTCATGAGATCCTCCCAAATTCTGATGACGAGATCGCAGGCAGTACGACTCGTTGTCATTACCGTAAGAGTGAAATGACAACGTTGTCAACAAAAATGTCAACGTTGTCATTTTGCCCATGCATTTGTCAATTTGCCAATGTATGGTGCAGAGATGGAGTACACTTGCCTATGGTCAGTATAGTTGATGTAGCAAAGGCCGCTGGCGTTTCGAACAAGACGGTCTCTCGGGTCGTTAACGGTGAGCCAAATGTGAAGCCCGCCACGAAGGAGCGGGTCCAGGGAGTCATCCGAGATCTAGGCTATGTACCGAACATGGCGGCCCGTCTCGTGAGATCAAGCCGTTCACTGACTCTCGGGATTGTCACTGACTTCATTTCGACCACGCCCTACTCGGGCGACATCGTCCGCGGAATCCAAGAGTGGGCCGAGGAGAACGGCAGGACCGTGCTTCTGGCCAACACAAACGGCGACAGGGACAAAGAACGGGAGATTTGGCGAACATTTCAATCCCATCGAATCGGAGGAGCGCTTTACGTTTCAATGTATCATCGGGAGATTTCTCCTTCGCTTGGCGACGTGGCGACACCGACCGTCCTTGTCAATTGTCATCCCGAACCTGCCAACGGATACCCATCCATTGAACCCAACGACTACCAGGGTTCGCATGACTTGACCCGATACGTGTTGGAGCGGGGTCACCGCCGTATTGGTTACATTCGGCTCAATCCCAAGCTCCTCGGGGCAGAACTCCGGCTTTCGGCGTTTCGCGAAGCCGTTCGCGAGGCAGGATTGTCGGATTCCGATGTGGACATTCGGCTGGGCATGGAGGGGCCTATCGGCTCGGAGACCAACCGTGTGTACAGTCAGGCTCAAGACCTTTTGACAGGCTCCAACCCTCCCACCGCCCTGATGTGCGGAAATGACGAGATCGCGTTCCAAGCATATCTTGCCGCATTGGGTGCTGGACTGCGAATTCCGGAGGACATCAGCATTGTAGGGTTCGACGACTTCCAGACTGTTTCCCTGGCATTGAAGCCTGAACTCACAACCGCTGCGCTACCATATTACGCACTGGGGTACAGGGGCGCGGACAGGTTGATGCGGGTAATTGAAGGCGAAAAGTTGCGGGAGGATCACCTGGTTCTCGAATGCCCGGTAGTTGCGCGGGGATCGTGCAAGTAGTTCGATTCCCGGCATGGGATTCAAACGGCTTCCATGGGCATTCAGCCCGTGCCGAGAATAGAGACTCGCTCCAGATTCGTGCTACGATGTCAGGAAATTAAGACCATCAACCACAAAGCGCACTTGAATTCGGATGAAAAGACAGCATTCGCCAATTCATCGACTGGTCTAAGAGTCCGGCAATGAACGCGTCAGGAATCAACTGGTTCGACGATCAAATCTCCGAGGCATTGGGGCAATACAGGACGCTGCACGCAAGGGTTGCATGTGAGGGCGCGTTTCAACTGACTTCAATCGTCGATGTCTCGGGTCTGGCGCTTGCTGCCGTGACGGCCGCCGCGCAGCAACTGGCTGCACTGGTTGGCGCTGCAGAGGTATCCATCGACCGACGGCGAGCCGAGCTTTGGTGCGGCATGACGCTGAAGCCGCAGAAATGGGCCTTGCCGGACGCATGGGACCCAGTTGCCGGAAATTACAGGACAAAGGATGGCTGGATCCGGCTCCATACAAACGTGCCGCAACACCTGTCAGCCGCGCTTCGCGTGCTCGGCACGGACGCGGATCGTGACGCCGTGGCCCATGGGGTCCGGTCTTGGAACCGCCTGAATCTTGAACAGGCCGTTGTTGAGGCTGGTGGCGTTGCCGCCGCCATGAACGGGCTGTCTGATTGGGCAGCACATCCTCAGGGCCGGGCCGTGGCCGACGAGCCATTGATCCACTGGCACGAAAGTCCGGGGTCCGAATCTCGTTGGCCGGCTTTCGCAGGCAGCCTTGACGGACTGCGAGTTCTCGACTTGACGCGGGTTCTCGCGGGGCCAGTCGCCACGCGCTTTCTTGCTGGGTTCGGTGCCAGCGTGCTCCGAATCGATCCTCCCGACTGGCGAGAAGACGGGCTCGAACCCGAGATGACGCTTGGCAAAGCCTGCGCGAGTCTCGATCTGAACGAGGCGAACGACCGGACGCGCTTTGAATCCTTGTTGTCCGAGGCGCATGTGGTCGTCCACGGCTACCGCCCCGGCGCGCTTGATCGGCTCGGATATGACGACAGCCGCCGTCGCGAGATCAATCCCGACATCATTGACGTGTCGCTGTCAGCATATGGCCGGACGGGACCATGGCGGGATCGGCGTGGCTTCGACACCATCGTGCAGGTCAATTCGGGCCTTGCACAAGAGGGAATGATGCGCCTTGGCACGGACAGGCCGGTGCAATTGCCGATCCAGGCCCTGGATCATGGTACCGGCTATTTGATGGCCGCTGCCGTACTACGTGCCTTGTGCCTGCAAAGGGCTGACGGACGTGCCAGGTCTGCCAGGCTGTCGCTGGCGCGAACGGCTCACCTGCTGATTTCCAATGGCGTTCGGAATCCGATTGCCCCGACGTCAAGCGAGACTTGCGCCACCGAATTGGCAGAGATGACGCACTGGGGCCCTGCGCGTCGTGTCGCATTTCCAGTTGCGCTGGATGGGCGAGGCCCGGTCTGGCGAAGACAAGCCGCCCCGTTCCGTTCCGCCAGGGCAGAATGGCCAACGAGCGAGCAATAGTACACTGGGCTCCAAGCGGCGCATGGCTCAATGGCCCTTCGGCAGCCACGGACAGACCCTGAGAGCGACGATCCGATCTGAAGTCACGCACTACCTCCCGAGAGCAGGACTTGGATCCCGTCGAGGACACGACGGGCCATCAAGGGACGCTTGGATGAAAAGGTGTTTGCGGCCCTTGATCCAGACCCTGGGCGGGCGTCTCCTGACTTTCGTCATGCTGCAGAGAATTCCGGCACCCAATCTTCTCCCCAAGCGTCCTTCCACAGCTTGTCATAGGTCACGTTGGACTTGGCACTGCCGCCCCGCCAAAGATCGAACCTTGGCTCGGAACAGGAATCGAAGAACGATGAAATCCTGTCGCGAAGGTCGTCGGCTGTTGCCGAATGCTCCGGGAGTTCGATCAGGTTCGTCTGTTCCGAGGGATCATTGGCCAAGTAGTACAATTCGTCGTTCATTGGATAGGACGCTGCGCCTTGAAACCGCATGGCATAGAGCCATTCGCGGGTCCGGATGGCGCGCGTTTCCTCCTGCTCGAAGAAGATCGCGTCAGGCCGACCCTGTACTTCACCCCGAAGGGCAGGACCCAGATCTCGGGCGCTGCTTGGCAGGCTTGGTAGCGCGTCGGTCGCGCCGGCCATCGCTGCCAACGTCGGAAACAGGTCGATCTGGCTGACCGGTTCATCACACACCGACCCTTCGGCAATGGGTCCTCCAGCCATGACCAGCGGAATCTGGTACGAAGCTCGATGGGCGCTCGCCGGAAAACTCGCGGCACCGTGCCCCCAAATTCCGTTGTGCCCGAGCGAAAACCCGTGGTCCGAAGTGTAGATTACCACCGTGTTCCGGTCGAGCCCGAGCCGCTCAAGTGCCGCAAGAATGCGCCCTACCCCGTCGTCGATCAAGCTGACCTGGCTGAAGTAGTTCCGAAGCGACTCAACATTGTTCGGCAAAAGCAGCGGACCCTTGAATTGCTCGCGCAGGCCGCCTTCCATCACGCGCAGCCCAAACCGGTCGAGCACCCTGCTTGAGATGCCCTCTCGCGGGATCGAATGCATGTCCGCTTCGTCATAGTGGCCTGCAAACTCGTTGTCGGCACGGCCTCGGATCGCCGGCCAATGCCCGTAGGGCCCGTTGTAGGGTACGAACGCGAAGAACGGTTCGTCCTGGTCGGCCCGATGCTCCAAAAACTCGATGGTCTTGTCGGTGAAGAAATCGACCGTATGGCCGGCAAACCTGTATCGCGCGCCTTGATCGATGACCTCGTTGCCGTAGAAGCTGGTCGTGTGGCCGTGTGGAATAGTGACCCAGTGATCGAAGTCCAGCTGCGGCACGAACGGCACCCCGAGATGGAACTTGCCGATCATTGCGGTTGCATAGCCCGCCCGCTTGATGATTGACGGGATGTTGGCGAACTCCGCGATCGCGGACCAGTTCTCTGGCCAGTGGTCGATAAGCCTGTCGTCAAGCCAGTTATGGATGCCGTGCTGGCTGGGCATCAGTCCGGTCAGAACCGAAGCGCGGCAAGGCGAGCACATGGCATTCACGCAGAATGCGTTTGTGAACCGGATTCCGCGCTCAGCCAACCGGTCGATATGCGGAGTGCGAACCTCGTCATTGCCACTGCAGCCCAGCAAGTCTGCCGGCTGATTGTCGGACATGAAGAAGAGGATGTTCGGGCGCGTCATGGGCATACTTGTTTCGGTGCACAATCTGCGTCCAAATGCGTGAAGGAGACAAGCTCAACTTCCGAACTCATGAAGGTAAGCCAACGGGCCTCACTGGCAGCGACCCGGTGACATCGACGCCCGCCAACAACCGATGAAGCGATTTCATGTCCGCATCGCGCGGTCGGCCGTTGCGTGCAGGCCGCAGCCGCGGATTGGAAGCGATTACTTTTCCGTCTGCCAATTCTGCCTTGATGCGGAAATAAGTGATGCCCAGTTGTTAGGCGGGTTTTCCTGCGCCAGCATTCTGGCGAACACCCTGTACGGATCGGTTCTGCTCTTGGAGGAGCGCAACGTGGACTGGTCATTGACCCACGCGTAGACGATCACCTTGGCCCTAGCGTCATAGCGGAAGAACAATCGAAACCGTCTGCCGATTTTGGCACGTCGCCAATGACGGTAGCGTGGACCGAGCGTGTTGCCCTGGCGATATTCATCTCGTGACGGATCCTCCGGGATGATCTCCAGCATCAACCGGCTCAGTGCGTGGAACAACTTGACGTTCGCATTGGATGCGAACTCGGTGGGATCACGTCGATGTGCGCGCTGCACTGCGTCGTGGAGCTTGCGCAGTTGAACGATGAGACAATCGTGGAAAAGCAGCGTCCAACCGTGACGCTGCATCAGAGAGCGACTTCGCCGTCGATGTCCTCGTCCGGTCCTGCATCACGCTGCGCGTATTCGAGCATGCCCTGTGCCAGATCGTCCGGAATCGCCTGGACATGCCGCCCGGCCCGGATATCACCGGCAAGCAGGTCAAGAAACGCGACGATGGCCGGATCTTCATGCTCGGCGTCGGCTCGGCTGACGACAATCTGTCCATCGTCTTGGAATTCGAATGCAACCTTGGAGCCGACATCGACCCTCAATGCCTGGCGGACTGTCTTGGGCAGGGTGATCTGGCCCTTCGCGGTCATTGTTGCGACTTCGTGGATGATCGACATGATCTGTGGTCCCTTTGCGTAGTGCAGCATCGTAAGGATTGTTCCTTACGATGTCAACGAAACGCAAAACAGGTGAAACGTGGAACAGAGTGAGCTTCGGTCGCAGCGAGGTGGCGTGAAATTGCGGGGTTCGATCCTTTGGTTCCGTGCAAAGCTGACGACATTGCCGTGTCGTCAGCACTGCTGTCGTCACAGGCCAGGACAGAGATCGTGATCGGGGCGCGCGTTGGTCCGGCCTAGTGCCGCAGTTGGGGCGCAACAGATGGACGAAACTGCCACACGATCGAGCAACCAACGCAACATTCAGGCT
>JAJEAC010000125.1 GCA_022824315.1 Silicimonas sp. | reverse complement strand
GGCGAATGTAAAGCACAAAGGGCTCGAAGTGGTCGTGGTCAGGTAGCCAAACCAGCAGCGCGACTCGGGCCATCAGCCGGTTATGATAGTGGACGGACTATTTCAGTTGAGACCGGTCTCGGTCCCTGCTTTCGGAAGCGAATTCTTTTCTTCTGATCTCAGTAACTGGAGAGCACTGCAAAGTGTGGGGCAGTTGAAATTCGGATTTCCCGGTGGCAGGGGATTGAAATGACGGCTGCCCCGCAAATCCCTAAGCTCACTTCTTGCCTGCACACAAAGTCCTTGGAATTCCCAGTGCTTTCAAGCACCCTCGGAACATCGGCAAGCTACATCGGCAAAAAACCTACTGACATCGCCTATAACTAACTGATATCATGAGGATGAGCAAGATACAAAGATCGGCATGAAACCCATCGAAACACCGGCACGCATTGAGCCATGTGGCATTGAAGAGGCTATACCCGTCGCGCTGTCTGACCTAGCCCTCGAAATACGGGCTGCTTCGTTGGAATTAGGTCGTGGGCTGCATGCAGACAGTGTAGCTGAGTTGCGGTCGATGACGCAAATAATGAACTCGTACTACTCCAACCTCATCGAGGGCCACAACACGAAGCCTTCCGACATCCAGCGGGCCTTGGAAGGAGAGCAGATCGCGGAGGAAGATAGGCCGCTGGCAGAGGAAGCCGCTGCCCATGTGAAAGTGCAAGCCTGGATTGATGGTTTGGCAGAGCGGGGGGAGCTTCCTGTTCCGACGTCCGTTGACTTTATCCGGGAGGTTCATAGTCGCTTCTATTCATTGATGCCTGCCGAGCTGAGGATGGTGGAGCACCAGGGTCGAAAAATGGAGATTGTGCCTGGAGCATTCCGTGGCGTTGACCAAGAAGTGACGGTTGGTCGCCACCAACCACCGTCTTCGGCGCGGTTGGATGACTTCATGAATTATTTTTCGTGGCGCTATGAAGGGTTAACAAGAGGAGCTACGGGCCGAGTTCTCTCAGTTGCGTGCGCGCACCATCGGCTCAATTACATTCATCCGTTTTTGGATGGGAACGGGCGGGTCAGCCGACTGATGTCACATGCAATGTGCCATCGCGCCGAGATTTCGAGCGGTGGTCTGTGGTCGATTAGTCGAGGGCTTGCCCGCGGTCTCAATGACCGGGGCGAGTACAAGTTGCGGATGGATGCGACAGACAGCCCGCGCCGGGGCGACAGGGACGGACGAGGGAATCTGTCTTTGGCCGCGCTGACTCAGTTCACAGCTTGGTTTCTCGCTGTGATGCTCGACCAGATTCAGTTCACAACCGCAGTCTTCAACCTCCAAGAGCTAAATCGCCGCTATTTGTCGTTAGTGAATGACAGGCACCCGACGGACGCCCGAATACTGCGAATTGTGGAGCATGTTCTAGAGTTTGGCAGCTTGGCACGTGGAGACGCTCAATTTGTGCTCGGCGTAAGCGAACGAGCCGCTCGAGCGGACCTATCCAAAGCAGTTACAGAGGGATACCTTAAGTCTTCAACGCCAAAAGGTCCTGTACGCATTGCGTTCCCATTGAGGTATCGCGAACGGCTGTTTCCAAACCTCTTTTCGCATGAGGAAATCGAAGTCCCGCATCCGCCCGCAGTACCTAGCACCTGAGTATTCGAGGCCCAGATTTCGCATCATGCCTGGTAGGAAAGCACCGCCTAACTCGTGCACGAGATATGCGGTGCTCTCCAGGTTCATTCCGGCAGGCCCTTTCCAAGCAGGATCCGGACGGTAGGCTGATCCGGAGCGCACGGCATCCGGCCGCCGGTTGCAGCCAGCCGTGCCACGGACCGCGCTTGCGAACGAGGAAGGGAGTGGCCCGTGCGAATGGCTCTTCGCCGGGCCGTGGACGGGCTGCAGCGCGCGCGCGCAGTGGATCCTGATGACTGTACTGGATCGCGTCGAAAACAGCCCGAAGATCGACGGTGCGGTGGCGTCCCAGCTTCGACGGAGCCGGGAGGAGCGGCCCGATCACACGCCACTCCTCGTCGGTCAAATCGCTTTCATACCGGTCTGAACTCCGCTTATACTTCTCGCGGGTGGTCTCGTTCCAAGCCATGTGGCCCTCCCTGTCTGGTGTGGAAGTCAGCGGGGAAATACCACATCTGGGGGAGACCATTCACATTTTAGGTCAGCCTCTAAGGTTTCCAGAGAGGCGGCGGCAGCATTGGCGAATAATCTAAAGATACTCTTTTGGAATCCTTACAGAAATATATAAATGCTCTTTTTGACATATTTGGATAATTGTTATATGATCTTAATCCGAAAAAAGAGTATGGAAAGATACCCATGACCAGCGTTAAGGACACGGCCAAGAGACAATATGCCCGTACGCTGAACAGTGCCGCGAGCCAAGTTGCTGACCTCAAAGCGCCGCGCGAAGGCTGGATCAGCACCATGCGCAAAGCGTTGGGCATGTCCGCGCCCGAGCTTGCCAAGCGCATGGGTGTCACCAAACCCGCGATCTATCAGGCCGAACGCAAGGAACGTGACGGCGGAGTCACGCTTGGCCATATGGAGCGCTTGGCCGAGGCGATGGGCGGCAAATTCGTCTATGCCATCGTGCCCGATGGCCAGGTCGAAGATATCCTGCGTGACCAAGCCCGCGCCAAGGCCGAGGCCGTTGTGAGGCGAGCAAGCGCGCAAATGGCTCTGGAAAATCAATCGCTGTCTTCTGATCAAATGCGAGAGGAGATCGATCGGCTTGCGGAGCAGCTTCTTCGGGAACGTCCCTCAGATTTTTGGAAGGCGTCATGAAATTTGAAGAACCAGAGGGCGCTACCCCGCTTGATCCCGATGAAATGGTCGGCCTGAAATTCGATCACATCACAACGCGGGGCGAACTGGACGAGCTTGAGCAAGCCAACATCACCGAAGGTTTGCGCTGGCTGTCGCGGCGGCGCAGCGGCGACAGCCTCACCGACGACTTCGTGCGCACGTTGCACAAGCGCCTCTTCGGCGAGGTCTGGGATTGGGCCGGAACCTATCGTTTGCGCGAAAAGAACATCGGCATCGAGCCGTTTCAGATCAGCATGCAACTGCACATCCTTCTGGACAATGCGCGCTCTTGGGCGGAAAACGGCACCTTCGACCCGCTTGAAGCGGGCGCGCGGTTTCATCATCGCATGGTGCAAATCCACCCCTTCCCGAATGGCAACGGACGGCACGCGCGGATCGCAACCGACACATATCTGTCGGATTGCTTCGACCACGCTCCGATCAAATGGGCGAGCGGTTTCGACCATCAGTCCGACAACGCCAGACGTGACGCCTATATCGCGGCCCTGCGCTCTGCAGATGCAGGCGACTTTGATCCCCTCCTGAAATTTGTCGAGGGGAGCAGCGAAGCTGGCTGACACTGCCAGCATCCCGCTGCTTGCGGCTCTGCTGCTTTGGGCGAACTCACATGCGTTCGGTTGGGGGTCTTGCCTTGCAGGAACGCCTGAATTCCTGGCCGAAGCCCGATCATCTCTCAATATCCTGCCCGCGCCTGCCGCACGTGGGGTTCGTCGCAACAAAGGTGGGTCCATCCCGACGGAGGTCCCAAGAGTCCCACAGGGAATCCGTCAGTGAGGCGATGTAGCGGGCTTTTCGACATTTCGGCTTCACCCGATATCTGACGTGGTTCAGGCTGCCGGTTTCAGGGGGAGGATTCCGATGGAATCCCGGAGCTTCTCGTCGGAGAAGTCGTATTCGCCGAGCATGTTGGCGTGTGCCCACGACATGGGAGAAAGGGTGATGATGATGCGTCGCAAGCCTTCCCTTCCCTTGCCTCTTCGTCACCGGATCTTTCGATCTGTCTCGCGAGATAGAGGTGGTTCCAGCAGACGATGCTGTTCTTGATCAGCCGGTTGCAGGCCTCCGCGATCTCCTGCTCCTCCTTCAGGAGAGCACCAAAAACCTGGGGGTCAATGTGCGTTGTGGAGAAGAAAGCCTCGTGATCCACCGTCTGAATCAATGGTGCTCCGGCGAGACTCGAGACAGCTCTTGCTCGGCGGTGTCGTCGATTGTCCCCCAGGTTTTTGGAGCTTCCCAAGTTCGCGTGGATGGCCGCGCTCTCCGCCCGGCGTCGCGCGAGGACCTCCCCAGGCTGGCGCGTGACCGGCAAGTCCAGCAGGATCCCCGTCTAGGCTCCTCGACCCGGAACAGGCCAGCGTCGAGATCGACCCGCTCCCGGCGTTGGGTGAAGATCTCGCCCCGACGCATGCCGGTATAGATGGCGGGGGAGTCGATCCAGAGTGCCGCCGCGCGAATCACCGAGAACATCGGCAGAGACTTGCCATCCAATTCCAATGCTGGGCGAAAGGCTGGGCACCGACGCGACTCAACCGGCACACGTCCCGGCAGTTCGCCGTTCACTCTCGCCGACCGCAGACTCCTCCGGCCACCGATCCACCCCACGCTGCATTCCAACTCATCGTCAATCATGCCAGCACCCGCATCCTGCAACGGCATGACGCACAAGCGCTCAAGACCAGGACAGGGACCGGCTCGCTCCTTTGCTCCCCGCGTTAGCGCTCCAGGGAGCCAATTGTGCCCAAACCCGGTCAGCACGTTGTACCCGACAGGGATAGATGGAGCGTTCGAAGTTCTGGCTCCAAGCGCGCGAGCCATGCCTTTCCTACCCGACACGAGGCCATGGACGCGGCTCGTACAATGGCCAGGAAACACGGAACCGAGGCCTGCATCCACGGGCGCGAAGGCCGCATTCGCGAGCGATCCTCCCTTGGATCTGACCCTCACCCGCCGAAGGGTTGGCTCTTGGCCGAGATACCCCTTGACCAATCGGTACTTGTCAACTGCCCCTTTGACGAAGACTACCCGCCTCCATTGGAGGCCATGGCCTTTTGCGTCGTCAATTTTTGCCTTCTCTCCCCGACTGGCCAACGAACGCCTCGAAGCAGGCCAAGACCGTCTCGACAAGATCATTCGCATGATCAAGGACTCAATGTACTCAATTCATGATCTATCGCGTTGCAAATCGGAACACCCGAACGAGTTTTTCGGGATGAACACGTCCCTTTGAGCTTGGAGTCGATGTCGGATTGCGTCGAAGCGGCAGCGACCTCTGGGCGATCAAGAAATTTCTGATTTTTGAAGAGAGTCCTTGCGATTTGAAGCAACCCGTCTCGGACATTGCGGGTCAAGACGTTTCGTTCCATCGCAACGACTTTGAACGCGCAATCGAGAAGGTGCACCATTTTTCTGGGGCCCTGCCACCGCGCCGGTCCGACTTGGCACGGGCCAGGCCGGCAGCAAGGCTTGGCGCACGGGGGCGGCGGATCGATGGTGCTCACGCATGCGGGCCGCTGTCTCCTTCATTTTGGAGTCCGCTCCCGCTTGCATTGGTCACGAAATTCCCGTCGGGTGCGCAATTGGCTTGCGCTTCGGGCAGGCCAATGC
>JAJEAC010000004.1 GCA_022824315.1 Silicimonas sp. | reverse complement strand
GTCCGCCACCTGCCGCGCAACCTCTCCTGCCTGACAAACGCCGCAATCGCCATCGTGCGCTGCAACGGGCGCTTCAGCTACATGCCCGAGGCCAACCGGCACTACGCAGCCCGCGCCCAGGAAGCTCTCGACCTGATCCTGACCCCGCCCGGCACATGATCCTTCGATCCTGACTGCGTGAATGACACGCGACACGCGCCGTCCGACGGCGCGACGGCGCAGCCGTGCACGCAAACCCCGAAAACCGAATTCAGACAGTTCAGGACGGCAGGCAACGACCGTCAAAACCCGTGCGAAGACCGCTCGGACCGCCTCGGCCATGCCCGCTCACTGTCACGCCGGCCTCTCGGCGGCGAAAATAAAATGGTCCTGACTTCATGGGAGAGCTTGGCGTGACGATTCCCAGAATACTGGTCGTTGAAGACGATCCCGAAATGTGCAACATGATGACCCAATTTCTCAGGCAGAACGGGTCAATCGCTCTACCTGCCGCCACTGAATCCGAGATATCCAGGCACCTGGAGACCGGCCGGATCGACCTGATCTTGCTTGATGTCATGCTCGGAGACGAGAACGGGCTGGACATCTGCCAAAGGCTTCGCACGGAACAGGACGTTCCGGTGATCATGGTCTCGGCGCTTTCTGCCGACAATCAAAGGATGGCCGGCTATGAGGTCGGGGCGGACGACTACATCGTCAAGCCGTTCAATCCGCAACTGCTTCTGGCACGGATAAAGGCGGTTCTGGCCAGAGCCCGGCGGTCATCTTCCCTGGTCCATCGGCGCAACACCAAGACGTACAGGTTTTCGGGCTGGACCTATGACGCAAAGCGCGATGTCGTTCTTTCTCCGTCAGGTGTTCAGGTGGCACTGTCCCGGCGTGAAATGGCACTTTTGCAAACCTTGCTGGCCAACCAGCACATTCCATTGACTCGCGAGGAAATCGCCGAAGCGCTGGACGTTACGGGCGACGCAGCACAGTCTCAGGACAAGGTCGGGCGTTCAATCGACATGCTGGTCGCCAGGTTGCGCTCGAAGATTGAGACCGATCCCAAGGACCCGGGAATACTGAAAACGGAACGCGGCACCGGCTATGTCTTCTCCGTGGATGTGACGGAATCAGATACTTGAGCAGCAGCCTGCGAACACTGGGAACCGGTCTGGTCCTCGCTGCCTTCGCCGCAGGCCTGCTTTCGATGTGGATCTGGATGCAATCCGTCAACGCCTGGCGTGCGCATCAGGACCGGGCGTTTTCGGCGGGCGTCGTCTTGCATGGAGACCTGTTGCGCGGACCGGACAAGGAAAGCGCCATCCCAATCCGGCCACTTTCGCCCCGCGATGAGCGACTCGCCCTGGCGGGCGAATTCAGCCAGCTATCGGGTGCACCCAAGCCCACTTTCGTGACCAACGTGCCGATCACGACAGGCGGCGAGGATCCGTTGGACAGCAAGAGACTCGACTTTGTCGTCCTTTCGGCCGATCTTGTGTATCCGCTGGCCAATCTCCCGCCCCAGACCGGGAACACGGCGCAGTCAGCGACCGGAGACTTGGCGCGCCTGCTTGCCTCCTACTGCAGCGATCCCATCGTTCTTGCCCAGATTGACGAAGCACACTGGGTGCAGATCGATGGTGCGTCCGTTTGGGGATGCGGTGCCGCGCCCTCGGACAGACGGGTCCTGGCTGCACTCATAGCAACGATTGCGTCGGCAATCCTGGTCACAACCGCGCTTAACATTTCATCGGCGTTCACGAATTTCGCCGAACGCTTGCGTGGCCGCAGGGCGCTGGGCGGTCCAGCAAGCTACGACGCCGAAGGCCCCAGAGAATTGCAGAAAATCGTCGATGCACTGAACACCTATCTGGAGGCCGAACGCAGCCAGTTGCAGGAAAGGGCAGCCGTGTTGTCCGGGGTGAGCCACGACCTTGGCGCGCCGGCTACGCGACTGCGCCTCAGGGCGGCCTTGATCGAGGACAACGAGCTCCGCGAAAGGCTAGAGGCCGAAATCGACAAGATGACCGGAATTATCGAAAGTGTCCTGACATATACCCATGCCGAAATGAACGCCGAACCGCCACGCAAACTGTCGCTCAACTCGCTGATCGAGGCGATCGTGGCCGATTACCAGGACATGGAACGCCCGGTGACATTTCGCCAAAGCGAGGATGTTGTCGTGCGCGGTGCGAGTTCTGTTTTCATGTCGCGACAGGGAAAGGGATTCGTCAGCGGTGATCGTCAGATCATCATCACGGGGCGACCGGTGGCATTGCAGCGGGCCATTGCCAACCTGGTGGACAATGCGCTCAAGTACGGGCGGCGGGCTACCGTCGGGCTCGGTGCGGACGCCGACATTGCCACCATCACGGTCGATGACGAAGGGGCGGGAATTTCGGCAGAGGAGTTGGAGACATTGATGGCCCCCTTTCAAAGGGGGAGCAATGTGACCTCCGTCAGTGGCTTCGGCCTGGGGCTGACAATCGTCTCGGCAATCGCCAAGCTTCACGGCGGATCTCTTGCGTTTGAGGACTCTCCCGGTGGACTTCGCGCCTGTCTCAGAATTGTTCGGCAGGCTTGACCTGGCGAGCAGGACACGATGCAACTGAATTGCACAATTCACAGACCGCAGGGCAATATCACCTGTACCGTGAAGCGACCTGCCGCGCCGGCATCCGGCGTCAAGAGCCGTCAGGTTCGGCGTGTTTCGATGCTGGCCCCCAGCGCCGAGAGGTGATCGCCGACCAGATGGCGCTCCCTTGCGTTTGGCGTGCGATGGCGCCGGTAGATCGGGGCGTCGCGGTCATTCAGGACCGGTGCGTCCCAGCCATCGGTCGTCTCGAAAAATCGCGTTACGCCGGCCTCGCCGAATTCCGCCAGATAGCCTTGCACCACCACGTCAAGGTACGACAGCGCAATTGGCGTCATGGACTTGGCGGGACGGTGCATCCAGTCCGGTGCGTGATAAATGTGGACTTCGGGTTCTTGCGGCAACGTGTGTTCGACGTTGTCAGCCTTGGCCTTGAGGTAGTTTTGCTCGCGCAGGTCGAGTGCCGCCCATTCTGTGTCCGGTACTGCCGCGATCAGGCCGTCAATCCGGGCCTGGCGATCCTCGATGACCGTCAGCAGCGCCGCAGGCCGTCCCTCCAGATGCCGCCATGCACGCCGCCAGCCAGAAATCCGCGCCTTCTGCGCATCGCGGTAGCCGTGAGTGCGCCGGTTCACGAGCGAGCCGTAGCCGAATACGTACGCGTGCGCCATGCATGCAATCTAATTCGGAAAACGGGGGCTTGCCAGAGCCGGGCGGAGCAGCCTATAGGTTGATTCCAGAAGGCGTGACGGGAGAATTCGGGTGTGACCCGGTGCCGAAGGAGCAACCGCCCCGGTAAACTCTCAGGCCAAAGGACCGTTGCGTTGAATAGCTTCTGGAGAGACCCCGGGCACGGGGCGCCGAAGGGATAGCGATCTCAGGCAAAAGGACAGAAGGGGCACGCGACGGGCAATGTGATTGCCCGGGATGTGCTCGCCGGTTTGCGCGGGCCGATTGAGGGGAACCGCGATGCCGAACCTGAACCGGACACCGCTGCACGATCTTCACTGCGAACTTGACGCCAGGATGGTGCCGTTCGCAGGCTACGAGATGCCTGTGCAATACTATGACGGCGTGCTCTGGGAGCACCTGCATACACGGGCATCGGCAGGGCTGTTTGACGTAAGCCATATGGGTCAGGTCCGGGTTTCCGCTGACTCGCTCGAAGTGGCCCAGCTGGCCCTTGAGGCGCTTGTTCCGGTCTCCGTTCTCGGAATTCCCGAGGGGCGGCAACGATACGGGCTCTTGACCAGCGAGACGGGCGGCATCCTCGACGACCTCATGATCGCCAATCGGGGCGACGATCTGTTGCTGGTGGTCAACGCGGCAACCAAGGAACAGGACGTCGCGCACCTTTCGGCCAATCTTGCCGGTTGCGCCGTGACCCCGATCACTGATCGTGCGCTTCTTGCGCTCCAGGGACCAGCCTCCGAGGCGGCGCTGGCGGCGCTCGTGCCGGGCGTGGCGGAAATGCGCTTCATGGACACAAGCGTTCTGGACTGGCGCGGAGTCGAACTATGGGTGTCCCGGTCGGGCTATACCGGCGAGGACGGCTACGAGGTTTCGATACCGTCCTCCAATGCCAGGACCCTGGCGGAGGCGCTGCTTGCGAGCGAGGCTGTCATCCCGATCGGCCTTGGAGCCAGGGATTCGCTTCGCCTGGAAGCGGGGCTTTGCCTGTATGGCTCCGACATCGACACCACGACGACGCCAGTCGAAGCCGCCCTTGATTGGGCGATACAAAAGGCCAGGCGTCGTGGCGGAGAGCGGGAAGGCGGCTTCCCGGGTGCGTCGCGCATCCTGGAGGAACTGGAGTCGGGCGCTCCGCGACGCCGGGTGGGCTTCCTGCCGGATGGGCGCGCGCCGATTCGCGCCCCGGCGCGGATCTTTCGCATAGGGTCAGACGACCCGGTCGGAGAAATCACTTCGGGAGGTTTCGGCCCTTCGCTCGGACGGCCCGTCTCCATGGGTTATGTCGAAACAGAATTTTCCGGGACCGGAACCGTGCTGGAAGCCGAGGTCAGGGGCAGGAGGATGCCCGTGACCGTGGCTGACATGCCGTTCCGTCCCTCAACCTTCAAGCGATGAGGAAAGATGACATGAAATATACCGAGGATCATGAATGGCTCCGCGTTGACGGCGACCTGGTCGTGGTCGGAATAACCGAACATGCGGCCGAACAACTTGGCGACGTGGTGTTTGTCGAGCTCCCGGAAGCCGGAACGCAGGTGTCGTCTGGCGACGACATCGTCGTCATCGAAAGCGTCAAGGCGGCGTCCGACATCGCGGCACCGGTCGACGGCGAGGTTGTCGAAGTGAACGACGCGCTTGCCGACACCCCCGGTCTCGTCAACGCGGATCCCCTTGGCTCGGCCTGGTTCGTGAAGATGAAGGTGGACGATCCGAGTCAACTCGACGGATTCATGAGCGAAGACGAGTACAAGGACATGATCGCCTAGGGCCGCGGCCCGGCAGGACTTGGCAAGGAGCGCGCCGAGCGCACCTTGCCCGTACGGAGGTCAGAATGCCTTTCAAGCCAACTGAATATCAGCCTTACGACTTTGCCAATCGGCGCCATATCGGTCCGTCCCCAAGTGAGATGGAGGCCATGCTGTCGGCAATCGGCGTCACCTCGCTCGACGAGCTGATCG
Organism: Silicimonas sp.; assembly: GCA_022824315.1. GTDB lineage: Bacteria > Pseudomonadota > Alphaproteobacteria > Rhodobacterales > Rhodobacteraceae > JAJEFO01. The sequence continues at coordinate 6,806 of JAJEAC010000004.1, read as the reverse complement.
ACCAGACCCTTCCCGAGTCGATCCGGCAGGAAGAGCCGCTCGCGTTCGAGCCGGCGCTTTCCGAGTGGGAGCTTCTCCGGCGGATGCGCGAGATTGCCGAGAGCAACGACGTGTTCACGACGTTGATCGGGCAGGGCTACTACGGCACGATTACGCCGCCCGCGATTCAGCGAAACATCTTCGAGAATCCGGCATGGTACACGGCTTACACGCCCTACCAGCCCGAAATCTCCCAGGGACGGCTAGAGGCGCTTCTCAACTACCAGACCATGGTCTGCGACCTGACGGGCCTGGACATCGCCAACGCTTCGCTTCTCGACGAAGCCACCGCTGCCGCCGAGGCAATGACGATGGCGCAGCGTGTTGCCAAGTCGAAGGCGGACGCATTCTTCATCGACGAGAACTGCCATCCGCAGAACATTGCGGTCATGCGGACCAGGGCGGCCCCGCTTGGCATCGAGTGCATCGTCGGCGCACCCGGGGACATGGAGGCCGACAAGGTCTTCGCCGCCATCTTCCAGTACCCGGGCACCTTTGGGCATGTTCGCGACTTCTCGGGCGAGATTGCGGCGTTGCGCGAGGCCGATGCCGTGGGCATCGTGATCGCGGACCCGATGGCGCTCACGCTTCTCAAGGAGCCGGCGGCCATGGGCGCCGAAATCGCCGTCGGTTCGACGCAGCGTTTCGGCGTGCCCTTGGGATTTGGTGGGCCACATGCAGCCTACATGGCTTGCCGGGAATCGTTTAGGCGCGCGATGCCAGGCCGCCTGGTGGGCGTGTCCGTCGACGCGCGCGGCGGACGCGCCTATCGGCTGGCGCTGCAGACCCGCGAGCAGCACATCCGTCGCGAAAAGGCCACGTCAAACGTCTGCACCGCGCAGGCGCTGCTCGCCGTGATGGCAAGCTTCTACGCGGTCTTTCACGGACCCGAGGGCCTGAAAGCCATTGCGCAACGCATACACCGCAACACCGAGCGGCTGGCCATGGGGCTCGAGGCGGGCGGCTTCAAGGTCGCCCCCGAGGTCTTCTTTGACACGATCACCATCGAGGTGGGCGAGCGACAGGCCACCATTCTCGAATTCGGGCGTGGCGAAAGGATCAATTTTCGAAAGGTCGGGGAAACCGGGATTGGCATCTCGCTCGACGAGACGGTTCGCCCGGACGTGCTGGAAGCTGTTTGGCGCGCGTTTGGCCTCGATCACGACCTGGACGAATTCGAGCCGCGCTACGCGCGGTTTCCGGAGGAGTGCCGCCGCACCTCGGCCTACCTGACCCATCCGGTGTTTCACATGAACCGGGCCGAAACCGAACTGATGCGCTACATGCGCCGCCTGGCTGACCGTGATCTTGCACTTGACCGCGCGATGATCCCGCTCGGGAGCTGCACCATGAAGCTCAACGCCACGGCCGAATTGATGCCGGTGAGCTGGGCCGGATTTGCGGACATCCATCCCTTTGTTCCTGCCGACCAGGTCGCGTTCTACGTCGGGATGATCGAGGACCTGGGCTCGCGGCTTTGCCGGATCACCGGTTACGACGCGATGTCCATGCAGCCCAACTCGGGTGCGCAGGGCGAATATGCCGGGCTCCTCACCATCCTGGCCTATCACAAATCGCGCGGCGACGAGCAGCGCAAGACCTGCCTGATTCCGGGGTCTGCGCACGGCACGAACCCTGCAAGCGCCCAGATGTGCGGCATGGATGTGGTCGTCGTGAAGTCGCTCGAAGACGGCAACATCGATCTGGCAGATTTCCGCGCACAGGCCGAGGTGGCAGGCGACCGGCTGGCGGCCTGCATGATCACCTATCCTTCGACCCATGGCGTATTCGAGGAATCAGTGCGAGAGGTCTGCCAGATCACCCACGACCATGGCGGGCAGGTGTACATGGATGGCGCCAATCTCAACGCGATGGTCGGCCTTGCGAAGCCGGCAGAGATCGGCGGCGACGTAAGCCACCTGAACCTGCACAAGACCTTTTGCATCCCACATGGCGGCGGAGGTCCGGGCATGGGGCCGATCGGCGTTCGCGCCCACCTGGCCGAGTTCCTGCCCGGTCATCCACATGCAGGCGGGATCACGGGTCCGGTTTCGGGCGCACCTTGCGGTTCGGCCGGCATTCTTGCCATCTCCTATGCCTACCTGCTGATGATGGGGAATGACGGCCTGACGCAGGCGACTCGCGTCGCGATACTCAACGCGAACTACGTCGCGAAGCGTCTCGAAGGTGCGTTTGACGTCCTGTACAGGGGCAGCAAGGGACGCGTGGCACATGAGTGCATCCTGGATACGCGGCCATTCGCGGACAGCGCGGACGTGACCGTGGATGACATTGCCAAGCGCCTGGTCGACAACGGGTTTCACGCACCGACGATGAGCTGGCCCGTGGCAGGCACCCTGATGGTCGAGCCGACCGAATCCGAAACCAAGGCGGAGCTCGACCGTTTCTGCGATGCCATGCTGGAGATACGGGAGGAAATTCGCGATATCGAGGAAGGACGTGTTGAGGCCGCGGGCAGCCCCCTGAAACGCGCGCCCCACACGGTCGAGGATCTCGTCGGTGAATGGGACCGTCCGTATTCGCGCGAGACCGGCTGCTATCCGGTCGGCGCCTTCCGTGTCGACAAGTACTGGCCGCCTGTCAATCGCGTCGACAACGTCTGGGGCGACAGGCACCTGGTCTGTGTCCGCCCGTTGCCGGATGACCGAGAAGCCGATGCGGAGCAGGCTCCAGGAATGCCGCCTGCACCCTGATGTCGATGCCAGGTCGGGTGGCGGATCGCATTGTTATCTCACTTGGCGAAGGAACATGGACCTGCCCTCGCCGACAAGTCCGGGCTCAATCTGCCCATCTTTCGAGTTTCGGAATCCCGCGCGTGAGCAACCAGGCCATGATTCTTGGCATGCCGTTGGCCGCCATCCCGTTGACGCAATGCGCCTGGAACTCCTTGACCGTGACATCCGGATGACGAAAGGCGCCGTCTGCGTAGCATATCGAGCAATATTTGGCGCTGCGGCTGCCGTCGGTTTCGCTGCCACCGCCTTCGGGATCCTTGGAAAACGGCATGTCGCAGCTCTGGCATCTCTTTCCCATGTTTCTCTCCCGAAAAAGATCCTGTCTTGAAGTCCAATTTGTTGATGGTGACTGGCAACTTGTCAACGCGCTGGCCCGCGCGAATCGGCATTGGCTCAAGTACACGTCTTGCCCCGGGTCCCGGCGGAATGACCTTCCGAGCCGGATTCGCACCCCGGACCAATGGGGACCAATGACAGCACCTTGACAAGACATCCCGTGTCCGCCACATGCGCTCTCGGCGGGGCCGTAGCTCAGTCGGGAGAGCGCGTCGTTCGCAATGACGAGGTCAGGGGTTCGATTCCCCTCGGCTCCACCAGCCACTGCCTGCAACCGCTGCGATGATCAATTGGGCTCTTGCAGGGTGGCTGCATTAGGTGTGGCTCATGTCCAGCCATCCCAACGTGCAGCCAGTGAGAATTCCCCGCGGCAAGCACGTGCGGTCCCGGATGATGCCGACCCGTCCTCGGCGGGCTCCGGTCAGAGCAGCCGTTCGTAGAGCGCCCTGGTATTGGATTCCGTCATCTCCACGGGATTGCCGCCTGTTGAGGGGTCGCGAAGGGCGTCGGTCACGAGCCGGTCGATGTCGGGATCGCTGACGCCAAGCTCCGCCAGGGTCTTGGGTATGCCGAGGCTTTCGTTCAGCGTGGCAACGAAGGCCCGGAACCCGTCGAATCCACCGTCGATTCCCAGATAGGCGGCGACCCGGTCGAAGCGGGTCCGAATGGCCTCGGCGTTGAATTCCAGGACCGCTGGCAGGAAGACGGCGTTCGTAGTGCCGTGATGCGTGCCATGATGCGCACCGATCGGATGCGAAAGCGCGTGAACCGCGCCGAGCCCCTTCTGGAATGCGCTCGCCCCCATTGCGGCGGCGCTCATCATCTGCGCGCGCGCCTCGATATCGGAACCATCTTCATGCGCCCGCGGCAGGTATTCCTTTATCAGTCGCATGCCCTCGAGGGCGATGCCCTGGCAGAGCGGGTGGTAGTGCGGGCTCGAAAACGCTTCAACGCAATGTGCAAAGGCGTCAAGCCCGGTGCCGGCCGTAATGGCCCGCGGCAGGCCGATGGTGAGTTCCGGATCGCAGATGACCGCGGACGGCAGCATCTTCGGATGAAAGATGATCTTCTTCTCATGCGTGGCCGAGTTGGTGATGACGCTGGCGCGCCCGACTTCCGACCCGGTGCCCGCAGTCGTGGGCACCGCAACGATGGGGTGGATGCCGGCCGGGTCGGCCCGGGTCCACCAGTCGCCAATGTCCTCGAAGTCCCAGACAGGGCGTGACTGGCCGGCCATGAAGGCGAGCGTCTTGCCCAGGTCGAGGCCGGATCCACCGCCGAACGCCACGATGCCGTCGAACCCGCCGTCCCGGTAGAGTCGCAACCCGTCCTCGAGATTGCACTCGCTCGGATTCGGATCGACGGCGGCAAAGAGCGCGCGCCCCAGCCCGGCATCTTGCAGGAGATCAAGCGTTCGCACGGTGATCTCCATCTCTTCGAGACCTCGGTCGGTGACCAGAAGTGGCTTCCTGATGCCGACGCCCGTGCAGGCCTCGCCGATTTCGGAGATCCGGCCGGCGCCAAACCGGACAGGTGCGGGAAAGGACCAGTTTCCGGTGAGTTTCATCAGATGCCTCCCATCAGGTGGCGAAACCTTGATCGGGTCAGTGCGCAAAGTGCAAGCCCTGACAGGCTCGCGCCACGCCCGATTCCCTTCCAACGGGTCCCGCAGAGCGCAGGATCAGGAATGCCGCCGTCGCTCATGCGTGTGTCGCCTTCCCTTGCACGGCCGCCAATGCACGCGGTCGATTGATCATGTTCCGATTCTCAAGTCGCATGCTGCCTTCTCCGGCACCCCCGTCGAAGCGCCATCTCGAACGCGGCGATCCGGTCTCGGCAAGGTGAGACTCGAACCCGGGACGAATGGAAGGTCCGCGATCCGACAATTCAGTACGCCCCCAAGTCGCCGCCGGATGCGGCAGTGCCGCTCAACCTGCGGAAGGCATCGACCGAGGCGCTGGCCGCCGAAGCAAGGTAGCGCACGTCGCCCAGAACGGTGACCATGTCGTAACCCCACTCGATCCCGCGCATCGCGTAGTCGTGCGACCCGCAATGAAGCGCTGCGTGTATGCCGGCATTGCGCGCCGCTTCGGCAATCCTTTTCTGCACGTCGATCATTTCGGGTTCTTCCCGGTCGAAACCGGGCGGAAGGCGGCCGCCCGAGACACCGAGCGTCAGGTCAATCGGCCCGACATACAGCCCGTCGAGCCCGGGCGTTGCGGCGATCTCCTTGAGGTTTCTGACGCCGTCGGCGGTCTCTATCATGGCGATTGCAAGGATTTCCGCGTTTGCGGATTCGATCGAGTAGCCCGGGCAGGCGAAGGCGGCACGGGTTGGACCGAAGCTTCGCTGTCCCTTGGGCGGGTATCTGAGAAAGCTCACGAATTCGGCCGCTTCCTCGCGCGAATTGATCATCGGGCAGATGATGCCCATCGCACCCGCATCAAGGTACTTCATGATGACGCCTGGCTCCCGCCAGGGAACTCGTGCCAGAAGCGTCTTCCGTGACGCGCGCATGGCCTGAAGCATCGGCAACGCTTCCGAATAGCCAAGCACTCCGTGCTGCCCGTCGATCGTGAGCGAGTCGAAACCCTGGGCGGCCATGATTTCTGCAGCGAACGGGCTGCCGATCGAGCACCATCCGTTCAGGACCGGGTCGCCACGGTCCCAGATCTCCTTGAGTGCGTTTTTCATGTTGTTTTCCCCCGGGGTCTGCTGGCCAATGCATTCCCAAGAGATCACGCGAGCAGCCGCCCCATGTCAATCAGATGTGCCTGCGGCGACGGTGATCGATCCCGAGGGCCCTGCGCGATGATACCGGCACCCGGCATGAAGCCCGAACCGTCCGGAATGGCTGACGGTTCGGCTGTCCGCGCGCTGTGTCATTCGGCGATCTTTGCGTCACAGGTCGCGTCAAGCCGCATATTCAGGCATTCGGCGCCCTTGACCGGTTGGCATTCTGGGTCTCCCGCCACGGGCAGTGACTCAATCGCCGCGTCCGGGTTCGGATCAAGGAAGAGCGCCAGCGAGAATCGGGGGGTCCTTGGGAGCAGGACCCGATACGGGGTGGAAACGTAGATGTCGTTCATCCAGCGCATTGCGCGGGTCGTCATCGGCAAGATCAATGCCGATGTTGAACGCCTCATTTCTGTCGACCTGATCCGACCTTCTGTCGTCGAGGTTCTCCGACCCGCGCGCCGTCGAGCCACGGTTGCGGGAGTTGGTCCGCGGGTCGAGCGGGATCTTCGTCCTTTCGGGAAGTTCGAAGAGTTGTTTCGTCGCGGCGCAGGTATCTTCGATCAGGAGTCGGGGATGGTGCGGTCGGATGGGAGAGAGAAGCCGCTCTCCCGGCACGCCTCGCCACGATGCCTTGCAAATTCGTCGCGCGTCGTGCCCGAATTGAAGCGAGACCGCTTGATTTTTTCCGCAACGAGCGGAACTTCTGCACCCGCCGCCCGAGAACGGCCCAGGTTGCCGTGAATCCTGTATGGCGCGAAGCCCAACACGCCAACGTCAATCAACGCGATGATCTGACGTAACTGCTCGGGCCACAATTGAGCGTTGATCTTTCTGCCTCACGGCATTCGGATCAGGCCCTTTCTCTCTTCATCTTCAGCCATTTTCCACCGTGGGGCCGGATGTGCGGTTTGCGTTCGGCGAGACCCGTTCGGGTTG
>JAJEAC010000181.1 GCA_022824315.1 Silicimonas sp. | reverse complement strand
CTTGTAGTCGATGTCGAATCCCAGCGCCTTCGTCGCGGCGTAGAGGTTCGCACCGTCGATCAACAGAGCAAGCCGTTCGTCCTTGTAGAACATCTGCTTGTCCTTTCCCATAGGATTCGGGCCGGATGAAATTCACTGTAGGATGAATAGCCAGGTCGGTCCGGCCGGCTCCGACCTTCCACTGTTTCCGACTTTCCGATTGTCGAGCGGCAATTGCAACCGCCCGGCTGGTCAATTTTCCGTAACTGTGCCGTCCGTTGGGCCGTTTCAGCGCAGATTCCGCTTGTGTTTCGCGCACGGACACCATACCTGACTCACCGACTTCATTCCAGACGGAGATCCTGATGGCCCGCGTGACGGTAGAGGACTGTGTTGACAAGGTTCCGAACCGGTTCGATCTCGTGATGATCGCGTCGCACCGCGCACGCGAAATTTCGACGGGTGCCCCCCTCACGGTGGACCGGGACAACGACAAGAACCCTGTCGTGTCGCTGCGCGAGATCGCGGAGGAAACCCAGTCCTCGGAAGAGCTGCACGAGCGCATGATCGAATCGCACCAGACCCAGATCGAGGTGGACGAGCCGGAAGAGGATTCCATGGCCCTGCTCATGGGCGAGGATGACGACGCGCCGGCCGATGACGACCTCAGCGAGGAGAAGCTGCTGCGGGCGCTGATGGAAGACGCCCAAGGGCGCCCGTAGGGGTTGGCGCTGCCCTCGGGGGGGACCGGATGCTCACCACCGACGACCTGATCGCGCTGGTCCAGAATTACAATCCGAAGACCGACACTGACCTGATCCGTCGGGCCTATGCATACAGCCAGCGCATGCATGAGGGGAAGAACCGGCAGTCGGGCGAGCCTTATTTCACGCATCCGGTCGCCGTCGCGGCGATCCTGACCGAGCAGCAACTGGATGATGCCACCATCGTCACGGCGCTGCTTCACGACACGATCGAGGACACGCGTTCCACCTACGCGGAGGTGAAGAGCGAGTTCGGCCCCGAGATCGCCGGACTGGTCGATGGCGTCACGAAGCTCACCAACCTCCAGCTTTCGTCGTCCGAGACCAAGCAGGCGGAGAACTTCCGCAAGCTGTTCATCGCGATGTCGAAGGATTTGCGCGTGATCCTCGTCAAGCTCGCCGACCGGCTCCACAACATGCGCACGATCCGGGCCATGTCGGGGGAAAAGCAGCAGCAGAAGGCGCGCGAGACCATGGACATCTACGCGCCGCTCGCGGGCCGGATGGGCATGCAGTCGATGCGCGAGGAGCTCGAGGATCTCGCGTTCCGGGTCCTGAATCCCAAGGCGCGCAACTCGATCATGCGGCGCTTCATAACGCTGCAGAAGAAGTCGGGAGACGTGATCCGCAGGATCACGTCCGACATGGAGAAGGAGCTCGAGGCGGCCGGGATCGAGGCCAGGGTGTTCGGGCGTGCGAAGAAGCCGTATTCCATCTGGCGCAAGATGGAAGAAAAGAAGATGGGGTTCTCCCGGCTGTCCGACATCCACGGATTCCGGCTGATCGTCGACAGCGACGCCGATTGCTACGCCGCGCTTGGCGCCGTGCACAGACGGTGGCGCGCGGTGCCGGGACGCTTCAAGGACTACATCAGCCAGCCGAAGTCCAACGGGTACCGGTCGATTCACACGACCGTCTCCGGGCGCGACGCCAAGCGGGTCGAGATCCAGATCCGGACCCAGGAGATGCACGAGGTTGCCGAGGCGGGCGTGGCGGCCCACTGGTCGTACCGTGACGGCGTGCCCTCGGAGAATCCTTTCGCGGTCGATCCGGCCAAGTGGATTGCCAGCCTCTCGGAGCGGTTTGAATCGGCGGAGGATCACGACGAGTTCCTGGAACACGTCAAGATGGAGATGTATGCCGACAAGGTGTTCTGCTTCACGCCACGGGGCGATGTCGTGAAGCTGCCGCGCGGCGCGACGCCCTTGGATTTCGCATACGCGATCCACACGCGCATCGGCGACAGTTGTGTCGGCGCGAAGGTGGACGGCGTTCGTTCCCCGCTCTGGACGCGCTTGCGCAACGGGCAGTCCGTGGACATCATGACGGCCCGGGGCCAGCGGCCGCCCGGCACCTGGATCGACATCGTCGCGACCGGACGCGCCAAGGCGGCCATCCGCCGCTCGCTGCGCGAGGAGAACCGCGAACGCTTCCACAAGCTCGGGCGCGAACTGGTACGCGTGGCGTTCGAACGGGTCGGCAAGCGCGCCACGGAAAAGGCCTTCACGACCGCGGCGAAACAGCTTGGACTGGAGAGCAGCAAGGACATGCTGGTGCGGATCGGTGCGGCCGAGCTCACGGCACGGGACGTCATCCGGACGTTGTATCCCGATCTCGAAAGCCGGTCCGGGGACGAGATCGATGCGGCACGGGCCGTCGTCGGGCTCAAGCCCAGCCAGACGTTTCGGCGTGCGCTCTGCTGCCAGCCGGTTCCGGGCGAACGGATCGTCGGCATCGCCTATCGCGGCAAGGGCGTGCTGATTCACGCCATCGACTGCGACACGCTGGCCGAACTGGACGAGGATTCCGACAGGTGGGTCGACCTTCACTGGCAGGAAGGCCGGCACCCTCCGGTTCACAGCGTCAGCCTTGACATGACGATCGCCAATGACAGCGGGGTTCTGGGCCGGATCTGCACATTGATCGGGGAGCAGCGCGCGAATATTTCGGATCTGGTCTTCATCGACAGGAAGCCGGACTTCTACCGTCTTATAATTGACGTGGAACTTCGCGATACTGGGCACCTGCATGCGGTGATGCTCGCTCTTGAGGCGGACAGCGATGTCGCCTCGCTGGGCAGGCACCGCGATCCTGAACGAAAGCCCTGACGGAGAGCGCGAGTGATCTTCAAGCGACGAAACCCACGGTCATATGCCGAGATCGTCAGCGAGAGCGTCTATCCCCGGGGCGGCTGGCAGCGCGCGCTGCGCTACGTTGCGCTTCGTCTCCGGCGGCTGCCCGATCCGGCGCACAAGATCAGCCGCGGGATCGCAGTCGGGGTCTTCATGTCTTTCACGCCCTTCTTCGGCCTGCATTTTTTCCTGGCGGCGCTACTGGCAGTGATGATCCGCGGCAACGTCCTTGCGGCCCTGCTGTCGACGTTTTTCGGCAACCCGCTGACGTTTCCGCTGATCGCGTCCGTGTCGACGGGCCTTGGGTACTGGATGGTCGGCCAGGACGGGATGCCGCTGCCCCAGATCCTCTGGGCCTTCGCCGATGCGTCGCTGGACTTCTGGCGCAACTTCCTGGCGCTCTTCACGCCCGAGACCGCGAACTGGCAGGGCCTCGTCCTGTTCCTGGAGCAGATATTCGTGCCCTATCTTGTCGGCGGCTTGACGCTGGGCATTGCTGCTGGCGCGGCGTCCTACTACCTTTCCGCACCGCTGATCGCCGCGTACCAGAAGGCGCGCGTGAACCGCCTCAAGAAGCGGTTCGCGAAGAAGCGCAAGCGCGCGTTGTCGAGAAAGTTCGGCGCGCCGGCGGAGTAGGTTATCTCTTGATCCCGCTTGCGGGAGCGCGGTCCAAGCCGATCAAGACAGGCACCAGGCGACCTGCACGGACATTTCCACGCATGACGAGAGAACCAGGATAATTGAGGGGGAGGCTGTGGATAAGCTGGGCGTGACGTTCTGCGGAATACCCGCAGCTTGCAGGCCGTCGCCGCCGGATCCTGTCTGGCGACCCGCCCGACAAGGAACGAGACAGGCGTGTCGGTCACGCCACTTTGGCAGGACGGCCTTGACATTCCCGCGCGACGCCGGCCCGTGGACAAGG
>JAJEAC010000028.1 GCA_022824315.1 Silicimonas sp. | reverse complement strand
GTCCATGATGCGCATGAAGCCGAAATCGGAAACGTCCGCGGAATTCGACATGACCTCGACGCCGACGCCGCTGCAGGCCGAGGCGTTCCGGCTCCTCGGCGTCCGGCTGCCCTGACACCCGCCGCAGGTTCCTGCCCAGTGCCGTGAATCCGGATTCCGGGGTTTTTGTCCCGAAATCAATCAGGTAGACCTTGAGGCCTTCTGGAAGTTCGGCCTAAGCGCCGCTGCCGCGCGTGGACGAAATGGCGGCCGCAAGGCTGTCATCACCGCTGAAAAACTGGCACAGGCGAAAATGCTGATCAAGAAAGGTATGACGGTTCGCGATGCAGCGGCCCGCATCATAGTTGGAAAGACCGCTCTTTACGAAGCGATCAAGTCGGACAGCTCGCAAGGCAGCCAAGGCTGATCATCTTCCCGGAACCGCCGGGAAACTCAAAATCTGCCAATTCCTGTGGGACCCCACGTGCCTTTATGCCGATAGACCCGTTGTCTGCGTGGTAGATTCAATTCCCGCAATGCGCCATCGGCGGACAGCGCTCAGGCCCGTCGGACCGCCTTCCCTGCCGCCAGAACGAGAGCCAAGGCAATCACGATCAGCGCCGAGACGGCCGTTCCGATCACTGCGACAGAGGGAACGAGGGGTGAGTAGTTCGTGGCCGTCCGCGTGAAAAGCCAGACGGGGAGAGGCGTGTCCGGCCCCGACGTGTAGATCGACAGCGGCAGGTTCGACCAAGACAACAGGAAGGCAAAGAGCATGCCCGAAAAAACTCCAGGCCAGAGTTGAGGCATCGTGATCTCTCGGATCACCTGCCAGCGCGAAGCCCCCAAATCGAGGGCAGCTTCCTCTTGGGCGACATCATAACCGAAGAAGCGGATCGATACTACAAGCGTCACGATGGGTACGATCCACACGAGATGTCCAATCACTGCGGTCTTCCAGCTTGGCGCAAGGCCCACGGCAGAGAAGGAAAGGAGCAGTCCGAGACCGAGGACCGGTTGCGGAAAGAAGATCGGAAGCACGAGGATGCGCTGGAAAAGGCTTCGTCCGCGCCAGTCATAGCGCGCGAAGGCTACGGCACCAAGCGTGCCGAGAACGGTTGCGATCAAAACGACCGAGACGGCGATGCTGAGCGAGATCGAATGGATCTGCCAAGTCGTGAACGAACCGAGCGCATCCCGGTAGGCGTCGAGCGTCCAGACCTTGTGAGGAAACCGCATGTAACGCGTGTTCGCCAAGGACGCGAGGACAACCGAAACGATCGGTACGTAGAGGAAGGCGAGAATCGCGACGATCCAAAGCGCCCGAACCACTGCGGCTGCTCGCCTACCGACCCTCATTGCGTCAACCGGTTCAGGTCGAGCCGGGCCAGGACTGGCAATACGATCACCGCCGTGACGATGATCACCACCATGGTCAAAGCAGCACCCATAGGCCAGTCTTGGGCATAATTGAATCGTTGTTCTATGGCGGCGGTAATGACGGTGACAGCCCGCCCGCCAAGAATTGCAGCCTCAGCATTGGCGCCGAGCGAGAGTACGAATGTCAGGAGCGCGCCGATCAACAGCCCCGGAGCGGCGAGAGGAAGCTCCACTTCACGGAAGGTTTGCCATCGGTTTGCTCCGAGATCGCGTGCTGCCTCAATCCGATCCTGAGGGATGAGGCTCACGCCGAGGAGGAGAGGAAAAAGCATGAAGGGAAGGTGGATGTATATCATGCCAACCAGCGCCGCCATCCAAGTGTTCAGTATCGAGCCGATCTTGAATCCGAAGGCCCAGTCAAGCGACCCGGCGAGAATGCCGGCACGGGGCATCAGGAAAACGTTCATGCCAAAGAGTCTTACACTCTCGGAAATGAAGATTGGCAATGCGATGAGCACCGAAACGACAGTTGCCCCGCGGCCGGCGTGACGGTGAAGGATGACAGCCGAGGGCCAGGCGATGAGTGCGGTGCCCAAAGTCGTGATCAGTGCGCCGAGCAATGACCACATGAGTGGACGCGCGTAGCCTTCGGTGACCGCCGTGTGATAGTTCGCCAATGTCAAGTCGATCCCGAGATCAAAGGTCCTGGGCGGCATGAGGCTGTACCATGCCACGATCACGATGGGCATGGCAAAACAGGCGAGGAGGAAAACTGCGACCGGAAGCGCGAATTTGGGGCCTGGAGAGTGAGTCATTCGTCGACCCAAGCGATGTTGTCAGGGGAGAAGCCGAAGCTGTAGGTCGTGCCACGCTCGAATTCCGGTGCGTCACCCGCGACCTCGGAGATGAGTGGCGCACCGGTGGGAGAGCGTAGGAACAACTGCGTGCGCGAGCCGAGCATCAGCCGCTGAACCACGGTGAGATCTGCAGTTACATCGCCCTTCCCGGGACGAAGTGCCTCCGGCCTGAGGACCGCGTAACGGCGGGCGTTCGCCGGGGCAGGTCGGTCAAGACCGGCAAAGTGGCCGCCCGCGACCTCAAGAATGTTAACTTCGCCCAGAAAACCGGCCACGAACCTGTTCGCGGGTTTCCCGTAGATCTCCTCCGGCGTTCCAATCTGTATGATTTGGCCAGCCTGCATGATCGCGATGCGGTCCGACATGACCATCGCCTCCTCGAGACTGTGGGTGATGTACACAAACGTGCGTCCTGTGCGCTGATGAAGGTCCTTGAACTCGACTTCCAGCGCCTTCCGAAGCCGGTAGTCAATTGCGGAGAGCGGTTCGTCAAAGAACAAGATGTCGGGATCGGAGGCGAAGGCGCGGGCAAGCGCGATTCGTTGCCTCTCTCCGCCCGAGCATTGGGTGGTGGCGCGGGCATAGAAGCTCTCGGGCAGGCGAACGAGGCGGAGGAGTTCGTGAACTCGCGCCTTCCGGTCTGCCGGCGGAACGCCCTTCATCTTCATCGCGAACTCGATGTTCTCTCCCACGGACTTGTGGTCGAAGAGCGCGAGGGATTGAAAGACCATTGCCGTCGGTCGGCGGTTTGCCGGAATCACCGTGATGTCGCGTCCCCGGAGCAAGAGGCGACCCGCGGAGGGCGACTCAAGTCCGGCAAGCAGCCTGACAAGCGTGGACTTCCCGCTCCCAGAGGGGCCGACGATCGTCAGAAACTCGCCCTCGGAAATGTCGAGCGAAACATTGTCGACCGCTTGAATTTCCCCAAAGGATTTGGAAAAGCCGGCCAGTGAGAGGATCACCGGCCGGCTGTCTTGCATGGCGTCCGCCATACTACCCCCGCACTACCCTCGCGCGCGCATCGCAGCGGAGTAGATGTCGTAAAGTCGATCATAGTCGGGCACAATGTCGAACTCGACAGCGTTCGCGATCCGCTCGTCAAATTCGTCCCACTGGATCGCGGCCAGTTCGTCCGCACTGAAACGCGACATGACGTCGGGGTTGGCCATCTGGCTGACCGGTTGGAGGTTGCCGTTGCCCCGGGCCACAAGTTCTGCTGCGTCGGGTGTAGTGATGTACTCGAGCCAGTCGAAGATGTTGGGATGCAAGTCCGGATTCGCGACGGGAGAGTTGAGTTCGATCCAATTGATTCCTCCCTTTCCGTCGGCCGGGCCCGAGTTTGGCGTTATCGCGTAGAGTTCCGTGACACCTTCGAGTCGCGCCGCGGCCGTGGAGTAGGTGCCGCCGGTGAAGTAGAGGTCGATTTCTCCGTTCAGGATCGCGAGGTTCAGCTGCACGAAGTCTGTGGTGATAAGTGCGGCGTTCTGGATCCAGTTGTTGCAGGTCTCCTCGTATTTCGCGACCTCGTCGTCAGTCTTCGTCCTGAACGGATGCACGCCAGCACCCATGCACATGTCCATCACGTTCCAGTCCTCGTAGGCGAGAATTCCGTAGCGGCCCGCGAAATCTGGATTGTTGAAGAGATCCCAGCCCTCGTCCTTGGCGAGTTCGGGCGAAATCACATCCGGATTCACCACGAAGTCAAAGGTCTCGTATCGCTGCACGATGCCGAGGAGATGCTCGCCATCCGCGCTCATCGCCCACTTGTAAGGAAGGTGGAACTTCTCGTCCATTTCGCCATAGAGCGGATCGAATCGATCACGCGGCAGATCGACGATGAGGCCTGCGGGCCACATCACGTCACGTGCCCAGGGATTGTTCACGTTGATGAAGTCCCAGACATTAGTTTCCCCCGCGCGCAGCCTGTTCACCGAGGTCGGATCCGAGATGTGGATTTCGTAGCGTACATTCACCCCCGTCTGTGTCCGCCAGAGATCGAGCAGGTTCGGATCCGCATAGGCATCCCAAGTCAGCAATGAGAGCGGGCGGGCCTGCGCGGCAACCATTCCGGGAAGACTCGCCGCGGCAATGCCTGCACCGACGCCCTGAAGGAAGCGTCGGCGTGCGAGGGAATGCTGCATCGAGCACCTGAGCGGGTTCCGCGCGGCCGAAGCACGTAGTATTCCATCCTTGTCCATGACATTCCTCCTTGTTAATGCTATGAAAAGCAGGTTTCGCTTCGCGTCAGTGTTGCGCGGAGCCAGTTGCGAGTCAATATGTCTGCGCGTAGGCGGCGAACCTCTTTGCGTCGGCCATTTCTTCCACGTGAGCAAGTTCACTTCGCTTATGGGCCGCGTAGATTCCTGGCGTCCGGGACGGAAACGTTTCGAGCAGGGACGCGTCGGCCAGAAAGTCGGTGATCGCCGAGCCGAGAGAATCCGGAAGGCGCCTCAGACCTCGCCTATCGAGCTCGGTCGACGAGAGCAGGCTCAGATCTTCCGCCGTCGAGGATGCAGCACGAAGATCGGCTTCGAGGCCGAGCGTACCGGCCGATACGAGGCCGGCAAGGGCGAGGTACGGGCTCGCTGCCGCGTCGGCCGCGCGAAACTCCAGGTTAAATTGGCGCGCGCGCGCCGCGAATTCCGTCTCGGTTAACGGGCAGATCCGGATGGCGGCTTCCCTATCCAGCGCACCAAGGTTGTTAAAGGCGGCGCTCCAACGGTGCGGGACGAGGCGCAGGAAGGAGATTGCGCTCGGCGCGGTCAGGGCGGAGACGGCATTCAAATGATCGAGGATGCCCGCCACGAAGGCCGATGCAGGTGCGGAAAGCCCGTCCCGCCCGGAGGGAGCGTGCGTCACCGGAAGATCACCGTCCCAGAGGCTGAAATGGATGTGGACGCCGTTGCCCACTATGTCGGGCGCACAAAGGGGTGAGAAGGTAGCATGCAGTTCCATCGCGTTGGCCGTGGCGCGGACAATCTCCCGGACCACTACCGCCTCGTCCGCAGCGCGCAGCGCGGGAGCCGGTGGCAGGGTGATTTCCATCTGGTCCGGTCCGTATTCGCGCAGAAAGCTGTCGGGCGAGATTCCCGCGCTTGCAAGCGCCTCGAAAAGTGCCTCGGCAAAGGCTTGGTGCTCGGCAAAGCCCTGCAATGAAAATGCCCCCGAACCGCGCCCGCCGGGAAGCATGAACTCGTGTTCGAAGGTCGCGTGGAGATCAAGACCCGAAGCCTCGCGAAAGCGGGTCAGGGCGGCCTTGAGAAGGCCCCGCGTACAGCATTCCCACGGATTTCCGTCGAGATCGAATATGTCTCCGAGCAGGAAGCGAAGTTTGTTTCCGCCAGGAAGCGGTGCGCACAGATACGTGTCGGAGTCGGGGCGAAGGACGAGGTCCCCAAACGCGCCGTAGGGAGAATCGGCAATGGTGTCAAAGCAGGTGATCTGGACGTTGGTTGGTGTCCAGCCAATCCCGCTCGCGATCTTGCGGTCAAGATCGCTTAGGCGAAATCCCTTGCCCCGGGTAAGGCCCGAGAAATCGTTTGTGCAGGCCATCAGCAGTTCTTCAGTCATCGCATCACCCCTTGATGTCGCAATCAACTTTGTGGACAGATGTCGGCGAGTGCAACGGGAATTGGCGGTACTGGATGGCGGAATTCGCACGACTGAAACCCTACGTTCCGGTGCCAACCAATTGGCGTTCCGGGGAGTCAGGCTGGCCCGGAGCCGTCGGGCGTGCGGTGCCGCGGGCGCTGGATCGCCACAAGACCAGGGAAGGCGAAATCGGCCGATACATCGGTTGGAGACCCTGTGCGATCAAGTCTGGACTCGCACTGGCCATCCGGCTTGCCCCGACGCTTCTTGCACAGCCCTGCTGCTGGCTCGTGATCGCCTGCAACCGGCCTAGGGCAGCGCAGGGGCCTGTGCCGGAGCTTGCCGAAGGGACAAGGGTGCACGTGAAATCCAGTTCCGGCGATGCGGCGTGGCCGCGTTGGCACAAGATCCATGCACATTTCCATGCCGCGCGCTTCTCGGTATCGCGCCGGGATGTCCGGGTCCTCGTCGCCGTACACATCATCGCGCCGCAATGCGGGAGCGGCAGGCACGTACGTTCTTGGTTCGTGGACCTGCATTGGCGACATCCCAGACAACTGGCCACGAGAATTGCCCGCTCGCACGCCTGCGAGGTGCGGCCGCTTCCCTTCGGACTCGACGAGCCTTGCGCGATCAGGAATACCTTTGGCCCCGCAGTTCGAGTCCATGCCGAGTCGCGGCGCATTCGCCACTTCCTGCATGAAGTGCGCAACGGCTTGCAAACCTTGGCGGACGCGGCCGCCTCCATGCCGGATCGCACAACCCGTGTTCGCCACAATCCGGCGACACAATGAGCGGCCCTTTTCTCTCGACGACCTCGCGCGACCTTCCGATCGTTCCGGAACGTGCGGCACTTCTCTTCATTGACGTGCAGAATTTCTTGGTTCACCCCAACGGGTCCGAATGGGCGCTGATGGACGAAACGGAGCGCGCGGCCAAGAAGGAGCCGTTCCTGGCGCTCATGCGCGTGGAAGTCCTGCCACGGATGCGGAGACTCCAAGAGACATGTCGCACTGCGGGCATCGAGGTGATGTATACGACAATCGAAAGCCTGACGAGAGATGGCCGCGACCGCAGCCTTGACTACAAGATCTCCGGATTGAATGTAGCAAAGGGGTCGTGGGACGCGAGGGTCGTGGAGGAGATCGCCCCAGGCGACGACGAAATCGTGCTCCCGAAGACGTCCTCGAGCGTTTTCGTCTCGACAAATATCGACTACGTACTGCGTAACCTTGGAGTGCAGCAGCTCGTGATTTCGGGCGTGCTAACTGATCAGTGCGTAGAGAGCGCGATCCGCGATGCCTGCGACCTCGGCTATCTCGTAACGCAAGTGACGGATGCCTGCGCGACATTTACCGAGGAACGACAGACAGCTTCGATCAGCGCGATCCGCGGATATTGCCGCCAGGTGACTGCCAATCAGCTTGTCGCCGAATTCACGCAAGGCTGACGCGAGCCCGGGAACGAAGAGAATCCGCGGGGACTCACTGCTGACACGAGAGCAGCGCCTATCTCGTGCACGAGATAGGCCTAAACGGACCGAAGCATATATGGGAAGCACCAAAAACCTGGGGGTCAATCGACGCCGCCGCCAATCGGGAGTTGCCTTCCGTAATGGGGCCCCCACCGTCAAGCACAAGATTCTCATGCATGAGCGGCCACAATGCCCGAACCTGGCAAAACTGTCCCGGCGTCGGCGGCAAGAGGGCGCGGCGTTCATGCCGGAAGCGACGTTGGCTTTTGGTCCGGAGCCGAAGCCGTTCAGGTTTCGTTCAAGGCCTTGCCTTCCGTAATGGGGGCCCCCACGTCAAGCACCGATTCCTGTGCATGAGCGGCCACGAAGGCCGAACCCGGCAAGACTGTCCCGGCGCCGGCGGCAGGTGGCGCGGCGTTGATGCCGGGAGCGGCGTTGGCGTCTGCTCCGGAGCCGAGGGTTGCCTGGTTCGCCGGAGCGACCGCAAGAGTCTGGCGAGGCGAACCAGGCAACCCTCGGCGGGGTCGACGCATGTCAGGTTTCGTTCAAGGCCTCGTCTCCACGTTTCCGGGAAGGTCCACGTCACGTCCGCCGCCGGGCATCTTCCTTCCGTCCGCGGTCGGCTCGTCGGCCGCCTGCATGATGCATGGTCCAATCCGGTCCCCGAGCGTCCATCTCCCAGGCGTGCTCGAACACGATGGTGCGGTTCGGCAACGAGGCAAGGCACGACATCATCGGGAACCGCGTCCCGGCAAGGGGACGTCCGTAGGCGGGCCGCCTCTCAGGAGGCGAGGCCCGTTCCTTCCCTTTTCGTCACGGACTGCAGATCCGTTGCAGCCATGCTCATGCCGGATCCGGCGGCATCGCCTGATCCCGGCCGAACCTGAACTCCGTCCCGTCCAGCCACATCCGGAGAAGCACCACGGCCATGCGCCGGGCCAGCGCCGTCGTGGCGCGCTTCCTGCCACGCTTCGCCGCCAGGCGCAGCGCCCAGGACTTCAGCCAGTTCATCTTCGTCGTGCAGTTCAGCATCACCGTGGCGGCCTGGAAGAGCGCCGTGCGCAGGGCGGCATCGCCTGCCCTCGTGATCTCGCCCGACACGTCACGCTCCCCCGACTGGCTCCGCTTCGGCGTCAACCCCGCCCAGGCGCCGATGTCCCTGGCCCTTCGGAACCGGGCCGGGTCGTCGACGGCGGCGACGAAGGTCAGCGCCGTGACCGGGCCCACGCCCGGCATCGTCATCAGCTGCCGGCACGTGGCGTCCGACAGGGCAAGGCTCCTGACCCTCTTCGTCATCATGGCCAGCTCGTCGCGCATCTGCGCCCGCAGCCGCAGGATCAGCGCGACCGCGTCCGACAGCATCGCGTTGTCCGAGCTCAGTTCCCGGACCCTTTCCTCCCAGCAGCCTTTCGACACCCGGCCGAGCTTCAGGCCGAAGTTGCGGAGGATGCCGCGCACGGAGAGTTCAAGCCGTATGATGCCTTCCACAAGCGCGTTGCGCGATCCCAGCAGGGCCCGCGTCTCCTGGGACGGAACCGACTTGCAGTGCACGGGCTGGAACCAGCCCATCCGCAGCAGGTGCGCGATGCCCTCGGCATCCCGCCGGTCCGTCTTGACAGGAGCCGCCTTCAGCGCGGACTTCACGCGCCTGGTCTCCATCAGCACCGTCTCGAAGCCGGCCTCGCTCAACCCCTTGTGAAGCCACTGCGACAGCGGGCCGGCCTCCAGGCCGACCGCGGCGATCCTGCCGGGCAGTCCGCGCAGGTGCTCCACGAGCGATTCCGGATCCGAAGGCACCTTCGCCTCGTTCACGGTCTCGCCGTTGGTGTTGAGTGCGCAAACCGACGTGCTTGCCACGGACACGTCCAGTCCGATAAAGATTTCCATTGTCGTTGTCCTTTCCGTTTCACTTGGTTCAGGAAGCGTTCCTTCCGGAACGCCTCTGTCACCCACAATAGCACATGTTGTGCGTGGCAAGGACAACGACACCAAACCTGCAACACTCCGGGCCAGACCGGCACCGGCCTGATTCGCCGCCCCATTACGGCATCTCCCTGTTTCCGGGAAGGTCCGCTTCACGTCCGCCGCCGGGCATCTTCCTTCCGTCCGTGGTCGGCTCGTCGGCCGCCTACATGATGCCTGGTTCTATCCGGTCCCCGAGTGTCAATCTCATCAGCGTGCTCGAACGCGACAGCGCGCTTCGGCAACGAGGTGTTGGGTTTCAGGATGTTTCGGCGGGGAGGGTGCGATCTGTTTCGGATTGGATCGTCGCCTGATTGCGTGGAAACCGGAATAATCCGGAACGGCTGATTTCTCTTTCCCGGCAGCATTTTCCCGGCAGCTTCACGGATG
>JAJEAC010000202.1 GCA_022824315.1 Silicimonas sp. | reverse complement strand
TCCTCACTGGCTTCCTGACGCCTCCCTGCTGCCTCCGGCGAGACCCGGAACCGCGACGGACGTGCGGCGGGGATCCCGCGTGATCGTTTCCGGCGAAGTGTTGGCCGCAGCGTCGCGGCCTGTCAAGACCCCGCGAAACGCAGTCCCCGCGAAACGCGTCCCGAGGAATGATGCAGGCGGGCAACAAGGTCCCGCAACGCGCCAAGACGTGCCGCGCCCGCCGATGGCGGGCGGTTCGCGG
Source organism: Silicimonas sp. (assembly GCA_022824315.1). Lineage (GTDB taxonomy): Bacteria > Pseudomonadota > Alphaproteobacteria > Rhodobacterales > Rhodobacteraceae > JAJEFO01. Next base: position 4,585 of record JAJEAC010000202.1, on the reverse strand, counting down.
TCGCCGGACACTCGCCGACAGGGAACGCCAGGCGCTCGATGCCGCGAGATTCCCATGGGATTCCACGCCGCTCCCGGCGTCGGCACCGGACAAGATGCGCCGTGGGCAGCACGCTCCGCCGCGCAAGGGGGATCCCGGCGCCCAAGAAGGCCGAGCTCCGGTCGGCGACGTCCAGATTGCGGGCCTGAGGGTTCTACCCGTTATCGCCTAGCCCCGATCTACAGATCCGTTCGTTCTCGCCGCCACATTATCCGGTTCGGTCAGGCCGCAATTAGCACATCTCGTCGTCCGCAATATCGGGCCGTTTTAACTTCCCGGACCATCCAAAAGATTCAAATGTTTCTACATCATGACCGAGCGGAAAGAACAACTGTCCCAAATGGCCCTCGGTATACCCAAGTTTCTCAGACTCTGAACTCTTCAAACAGTAGGCGTACCCGCCACTCGGGCCGATTACGATTCTTCCCGTCGCTTTCAGCGCCTTCGACTTCTTCACGTGAATGACGACAAATCGTTCCCTCTCGATCCATACGCTGTCCACGATATCGCCAAGTCTTGCGTGGATGTGGCCGATGCATTGCAGAGCGTACCAGCACGCACTTGCCGCCTCCTGCCTGTGTTCCACCGATACCCGGGAAACCTTCATGGCCAGTGTGGCGACCGCGCCGTAGCTCTTCACGATCTCCTCCGGGCTGCATGCGGACGCCTCCCAGGTACTCGCAAATGGAGACATCGGCGCGGTCGGGTCTTCGAACATCTCCTTGACCGACCTGAAAGTGCGCCCGCTTCCTTGGTGAACGACAGGTATCGAAAGCCCGTCTCCGCCGAATTCATCGTTCCATTCGCGTTCGCCAGCAGCGACCTCCTTGGCGACTGCATCTTCGCAGCGTTTGTCGCCATGCTCTTCCGGCTCTTGCCGGACGTTCAGGACCGGTGCAGGCAATTCGGCCGGTTCGCTTTCTTTCGTGCGATGCGATCGTTGACCGCCTTGACCGCCCCCGTCAAAGTCTTCCCTGGAAATCCTTTCCTCGACCGATTCGTGCCACTCAGTATCCGTGGAAAGCACCTGCCCCTCTGCATCTCGGGCCTCCGAACGCCTCTCTTCCCTTTTCCTTTTGCGCATCCGCGTCGTTCTCCGCCGAGAGATCACTTTCTGCGAACCCTTCACTGGTCTCGACATTGGGGCACCGTCATCTTCAATCATCTCCGTTGCCGCAGGCGAAGGTCGTATCAAACCGCTTTCCGCGTGCGCCAGGGCATCGCGCATCATGCCCGAGATCCTCAGCTGCACCGTCTGCTCGGCTGCCCCGCCGTTCAGCATCACGAACCGGTATTCGCGCTGTGCCGCATGGGTGACCGGTTTTGCAAACAGGCAGGCTGCAAACCGCTTTACATCGTCCTCTTCAGCCGACAGCATTTCGTAAAGTCGTTCTGTGTAGACCACCGGACCGTGGATAACCGTTTGGCTCGTGTGCAATGTTCGCGCACCGCTTTTTCCAAAGTCGGTTCCCGAAATCCATGCCTCTTCTCCCAACGGGCCGACCTGCTCCGTTACCATTCTCGCAAGCGCTTGGGCGAATTGCGCCGGCCGACCGATCTCGGTCACATGATCGTAGTCATCGTCCAATGAGGCCCTCCACGCATCCCAATCGGATTCCTCGGGTTTGATTGACGTGCAGAATATCCACCAGTCCTTGCCGTACGAGAAGTTCCTGCTCTGAGTCGCTTGCCTGCTGTACTCAACCCTGCGTTCCATCTTCATGCTGGAACCGACAAGCTCGAATGCACCGTTGAGATCCTCGGTTGCGCGCCGCCTCGCCGCCTCCTCCGGCGTCTCAGGCCCTAAGGTGACCTGCTCCTCCTTCGCAAACCCCTCCTGCTCGTCCCGAATCAACGCCGCACCGAATTCCCGGAAGCGCTCCGGCTTCGAGATCAGAACGGTCTCTCCGTCCTCCAGCGCATGTTGCCGTTGGCAGCCCTTCACAAGGCCATGAATGACCGTCCTGTCCTTTTCGCATCGCAGGTCGATGTAGTTCGTCGTCAGCAAGTTTCCTGCATCATCCAGAACGAAGCCTTCGTTGATCCAGAGCATGTTGTTGACCTCCTTACGCAGATCACTTTGCTATTCGTTGTATTCGATGTCGTTCTCGCGGCACTTGTACTCCATCGGATTGCTGCTTTGTGAAGGCCCTCGGCACAGATCGGCACAGACATGAGCAACCGATCTCGCCCGGCACCATAATCGAATGCCGTTACGGAGGGACACACGGGCTTACCCGTCGGATACCGCGAGCACACTCAAACGCGCTGAGGAGCGCGAATATGTCTTTGACTTCATATCCTGGCAACCCCATTCTCCTGCCATGACATGGCGGGTTCAGATTGCCGAGGAATTCGAGCCCGAGATGTCGGTGTTGCCCCTGGAAGTGCGCAGGGCGATCCTCGCGCACTCGCGGCTGCTTCGGCAATACGGTCCGCAGCTTGGTCGCCCGCGTGTGGATACCCTGAACGGCTCGCGACATGCGAACATGAAGGAGATGCGGTTCGGCGCGGCAGGTGGGGAGTTGCTGATTGCCTTTGCGTTCGATCCCGCGCGCCGCGCCATGCTTCTGGTGGCGGGCGACAAGTCGGGCGGCGGCGAGCGGCGGTTTTACCGCGAGTTGATCCGCAAGGCCGACGAACGGTTCGACCGGCATCTTGCCCAGCTCGCCCACGGATAGACAAGGAGACTCGTCATGACGCTGGATGTGGAAGACGTGATCGCGGGGCTCGACCCTGCCGAGCGCCGCAAGGTGGAGAAAATGGCCGCTGAACTGATTGCCGAGGAAATGACACTGCGCGAACTGCGCAAGGCCCGCGCGCTTACCCAGGCGAGCGTCGCGCGCGAACTTGGCATCAGCCAGGATGCCATCTCGCGGCTGGAGCAGCGGAGCGACCTGTTGCTGTCCACGCTGCGCAAGACGGTCGAGGCGATGGGCGGTAGCCTTTCGCTCGTCGCCCGGTTTCCAGACCGCCCCCCGGTTGAGCTTGCCGGCATCGCCGAACACGTCGTTGGTGCAAGAAAATCCCGTGGCCCTGCCGAAGACGTCACACCCGAACCGCCCAGCGCCATTTAGGCGGTGGCTGGATACAGCGGAGTGCACCGAGGGGGCGAAGAGAAGAGAGCCTCAAGAATTGATCGCGGAAGGAGCATTGCATGTACAACCCTTTGCCACGCGACTGGCTCATGGCAACGGCTAGAATCTACACGACATACAGAAACGGCGATAACTGCAAGTCTGGTTCGGGCTCTGGTTTCTGGACCCGATTCGATTCTTACGGGTTAAGATTTGTAACAAACAGACACAATCTGGACTACCGTTACATGACCGGACATTCGGGGTATGAACTGTCGTCAGTTCGTATAGTGACCTTTGACGAGACAGGGAACCCTCACCCCGACCTATGTCTCGACAGCCAGAGCAATGTCCGTCTGTGCTTTCCCGACGATCAAAGGTTGGATCTCGCAGTCCTATTCGTACTCGGCGATTCGTGCACGCAGTGGATCAACTCATTCCATTCTCGACTCATCACGATACCTGTGGAAGCATTTGCCGACGATCAAGTGTTCTGCGATCCTGAACAACTGGCTTGGGGAGCGTGCATATCCTTTACCTCCTACCAAGCATGGGTGGACAGTGAATCCGGGCGGCCAATACTCCGCACCGGCATTGTCGCTAGCGACCCCCTACATGACTATAAGTGCGACCTCGACAGAAGAGATATTCTCCTACTGGAGGCGTTTTCATTTGCAGGCAGTTCGGGCTCTCTTGTCATGGCGAACTCGTTCGGGCAGCCATTCTGGAATGATTTCAGGGGCGAAGGCGTAAGGCGATCCGTACCCGCCAGGGTAGTGGGCATCATGTCCGGGCACCTGCGGAACAACAACGAAGGAGAACTGTTTCGCATGCACACCGGCCTTTCCTATTGTCACAAGTCGACTTGTCTGCGTCGCATACTTCTCGACCAAGAAGAAATGGAGGAGATGGACTGGTCTGGCCAGAATCGATAACACAGCTCCCTTTGATCAGTCGGCGCAAACGACGTCTCCCCTGTCGTTGCGGTAGATCAAGACACGCACCTCTGCAAGCCTCCACGGCTCGATGGAACCATTACCACGGAGTATCCGTTCGGCACTCGGGGCATGAGCGGAGACAGGTCGGGCTGAATGGCCAGAAGGTCACGGCTACCCTCGGGACTGCATCTTTCCGGTGGCGACCGTCTGTCTTCCATCCCCCGGGACCCGAATGGTTACACCAGAGGGAAGAATCAGTGGAGAGATCGTCATCCCCCGGAACCCGAACGGATACGTCTGAATTTCGACTCCGACCCTCAGCGATCGACGTGTAGCGACCCGATTTGGCTTCAATTCGCTTTCGGTATGCTTACGGTTAAGAAGTTACACTATGAATGCGGCAAAGAAATTCCTCGCTATCCTGTTGGAATAGCGGGGAATTTTTGGTTGCGGGGGTAGGATTTGAACCTACGACCTTCAGGTTATGAGCCTGACGAGCTACCGGACTGCTCCACCCCGCGCCAAGAGAGA
>JAJEAC010000156.1 GCA_022824315.1 Silicimonas sp. | reverse complement strand
AGGAAAATCAGGATCAGAAAGCAGACAATCGAAACGTTCTTCACCCAAGTCACGAAGCCCGAGAAAACGGCTTCCTGATCTGCAACGTCCATTTCACCGTGTTTGTAGTCGGCCATGATTCCCGTCTCCGGCTAGCGCACGAACGGTCAATAGCGCAGGGCCCAAGCCCTGTCACCACCTGAAATCGCGCAAAAAGGACGCATTCCCGCACCGAGGCGCGGAACGACGACGTCATCATCATGCTAGGCGGCTTTCCGGACCGACCCGAAACGCCCATAGAATCCTTCGCCGGACTTCGCCAGTTCGGACAGGAGAGACGGCTGCGCGAATCGCGTGCCGCACCGGGCTTGAAGCTCGGCGCAAATTTCCATCGCCCGCGGGGCTCCGATCATGTCGAGCCACGAGAACGGACCGCCGGACCAGGGCGCGAAGCCCCACCCGAGGATCGCGCCGACATCGCCTTCGCGAATGTCGCTCAGGACACCCTCCTCGAGCGCGCGCACGGCTTCCAGCGCCTGCACCATCATCAGTCTGTCCTGAACCTCTTCAAGCGGAGGGATGCCCTCGCCACCGAATCTCTCTCGCAATCCCTCCCAAAGACCCGTCCGCTTGCCGGCCTCGTCATACGCGTAGAAACCGGAACCGGCCTTGCGGCCAAGCCGTCCCTGGTCGGCCATCCAGAACAGGACCTCGTCAACGGCCTCGTCGGGATAGGTGTCCCCCATCGCGGCGCGGGTTGCCTTGGCAATCTTCACGCCCAGATCGATCGAGGTCTCGTCGACGAGCTGCAGGGGGCCGAGCGGAAACCCAAGCAGCTTCGCGGCGTTCTCGACCAGCGCCGGCTCCACCCCTTCGCCGACCATGCGCAGACCCTCGTTGATGTAGGGAATGATGCAGCGATTTGCGTAGAAGAAACGCGCATCGTTCACCACAATCGGCGTTTTCCGAATCTGGCGCACATAGTCCAGTGCCTTGGCAACGGCCCGATCGCCCGTCTTGGCGCCCTTGATGATCTCGACCAGGAGCATCCGATCGACCGGGCTGAAAAAGTGAATGCCTATGAACTGCTCCGGCCGAACGCTTGCCTGGGCCAGTTCGGTGATCGGCAGGGTCGAGGTGTTCGTGGCAAAAATGCAGTCATCGCCCGTAATCTTCTCGACACGCTTCGTAATGTCCGCCTTCACGCCCGGATCCTCGAACACGGCCTCGACGATCAGGTCGCAGCCGTCCAGGGAACCGAAATCGGCGGTGGCCAGAATCCGTCCCAGGACGGCCGCCTTCTCCTCTTCGGTCACGCGCCTGCGCGCGATGCCCTTGTCCAGGATTTTCTCCGAGCGTGCCTTGCCGCTCTCGGCCGCGGCAAGATCGCGATCCACCAGGACCACATCAACCCCCGCCCTGGCACTGACATAGGCGATGCCCGCCCCCATCATGCCGGCTCCCAGGACCCCGACCTTCCTGACCGTTTGATCACTGGCGTCAGGCCTGCGCGCGCCTTTCTCCAAGGCCTCCTTGCTGATGAACAGGGACCGGATCATCGCGCTGGACGTCGGGTTCATCAGGATGCTCGTGAAGTATCGCGCCTCGATCCGGAGGGCCGTGTCGAACGGCACCAGCGCGCCCTCGTAGACGGCGGACAACAGTGCCTTCGCTGCCGGGTAGACGCCCTTGGTCTTTCCGTTGATCATTGCGCTTGCGCCGACAAAGGTCATGAAGCCCTGGGGGTGGTAAGGCGCTCCGCCAGGCAACTTGAAGCCCTTCTGGTCCCAGGGCTTGACCAAGTCCGCGCCCTGCGCGTTCAAGACCCAGTCCTTGGCTCGCGCCAGCAGTTCGTCCGGCGCCACGACCTCGTCGACCAGTTGGGCAGCCTTTGCCTTGCGCGGCTCAAGCAGCTTTCCCTCCAGAAGCACCGGCGCAGCCGCCATGGCGCCAACCATGCGGGAGTAGCGCGTCGTGCCGCCGGCGGCGGGGAAGAGGCCGACCCGCACTTCCGGCAGCCCGATGCGGCCGTTCGGCGTGTCCGCCATGAACCGGCGATGGCACGCCAGGGCAATCTCGGTGCCGATACCGGCGCACAGCCCGGGAATCGCGCAGGCGACCGGCTTGCCGCCCTTGTTCGTCTTTGGGTCCATTCCCGCCCGTTCGATGTTCCGCAGAATCCGGTGGCCCTCCATGATGAATTCGAAGAGCTTCGGCGCGGGATCCTCTCCTGACGCATTGCGGAGCGACGCCAGCACGTTCAGGTCCATACCGCCTGCAAAGCTCTCCTTTCCGGAGGTGATGACGATTCCCTTCACGGCGTCATCTGCCAGCGCCTGATCGACCTGACTGTCCAGCGCCTCGAACGCCTCGCGGGTCAGGACGTTCATCGACTTCCCAGGCACGTCCCAGGTTATGACGGCAACTCCGCCGTCGTGGATCTCGTAAGCAAAGTCAGTCATGTCTGGATCTCCACCCGGGCCTGGGGTTCACGAACGCACTGGGTTTCCGCACTCACACGCGCTCCAGAACCGTGGCCGCGCCCATGCCGCTCGCCACGCAGATCGCGGCCAAGCCGGTTTCAGTGTCCTGGCGTTCCATTTCATCAAGAAGCGTTCCGATGATGATGGCGCCGGACGCACCAAGAGGATGCCCCATCGCGATCGCGCCGCCATTGACGTTCAGGACGCCGTGGTCGACGTCAAACGCCTGCATGAAGCGCAGAACGACCGATGAGAATGCCTCGTTGACCTCGAAGAGGTCAATGTCGCCGACTTTCATCCCGCTGTCGGCCAAAACCCTTTCCGTGGCCGGCACCGGCCCCGTCAGCATGATTGTCGGATCGGAACCGATCTTTGCGGTACCGCGGATCCGCGCCCTTGGCGTCAAACCGTTGGCCGCGCCAAACTCCTTGGAACCGACCAGCATCGCTGCGGCGCCATCGACAATGCCGCTGGAATTCCCGGCATGATGGACATGGTTGATCCTCTCGAGATGCGGGTATTTCATCAGCGCAACGGCATCGAAGCCGGGCATGACTTCGCCCTGATCCTTGAAGGAGGGATCCAATGCGCCCAACGCCTGCATGTCCGTGTCGGGGCGCATGTGCTCGTCGCGATCCAGAATTGGCAGTCCGTTCTGATCGCTGATGGGGACAATTGACTTCTTGAACCGGCCCTCGTCCCAAGCCCGCGCCGCCCGCTGCTGGCTTTCCACCGCGTAGGCATCCACATCGGCGCGGCTGAATCCGTACTCGGTCGCGATGATGTCGGCGGAAATGCCCTGCGGCACGAAATACGTCTTCATGGCAACACTGGGATCGACGGCTATCGCTGCGCCGTCGCTGCCCATGGGCACACGGCTCATGCATTCGACGCCACCGGCGACATATGCTTCGCCCGCACCTCCCTTCACCTGGTTTGCGGCGAGGTTGACGGCCTCCATGCCGCTGGCGCAGAATCGGTTGATGGAGAGGCCCGGAACCCGTTCGTCAAGGTCGGATGCCAGGACGGCGGTCCGTGCAAGACACCCGCCCTGCTCCTTGACCTGAGTCGCATTGCCCCAGATCACGTCCTCGACAGCATGGCCGTCCAGGCCATTCCGCCGCTTCATGGCGTTGAGCAGGTCGGCCGAGAGCTTGACCGGAGTGACCTCGTGCAGACTGCCGTCGCCCCGCCCCTTGCCGCGGGGCGAACGAATTGCGTCGTAGATGTAGGCTTCGCCCATGGTCGTGCCCTTTCTCACCCTGCCTTGGCCGGGAATGCCCGCTGCATGAGATCATACGGGTGTTTCCAGCCGTCGAGGGCCTCGATCCGCGTCAGCCAGTCATCGATGGCCGGCCAGTCCTTGCGCTCAAAGCCGAACGGTTCCTCGTAAAACAGATAGCTGCAGCAGGTCAGATCCGCATTCGTGACATCCTGCCCGACGATCCACTCGCGCGAGTCGAGGTGGCCTTCGAGGACCCGGAGCGCCGCCGTCAGCCGCCCCTGGAGCCACGCGATCACGGGCTCGGGGCGCTTGTCCGATGGCAGGAAGTTCATGAGAAACCGTATCACGCCAGCCTGGCTCGACAGCTTGTGATTGTCCCAGAGCACCCAACGGAGGATCTCGCGCCGGCTGTCCGGGGACTGGCCGCCGAAGAGCCCGGTGCGTTCCGAAAGATAGTCCTGTATCACTCCGGACTGGGTCAGGTGCACGTCGCCATCGACCAGCACCGGCGCCTCGCCCATGACGTTCAGGTCGTGACGATAGCCATCGCTGCGCGAAGCGCCATTGAAGAAGTCCACGAAGACCGGTTCCCAGTCGAGCGGTCCGAGTTCCAGCGCAAGCGCAGCCTTGTATGAGTGTCCGCTTTCGCCGAAACAGTGCAGCTTGATCGTCATTCGCCCTCCAATCAGAAACTCTCGGCGCCAAGACCCATCACGGGGTCCGCGCCGCTCGTGATTCGCGCCAGGTGCAGGCCGGTCGCCGGCAGTTGTCGAGACATGTAGTAGCGTCCGGTCATGATTTTGGTCTCGTAGTATGCGGTGTCTTCGGCCCCGATCTCAAGCGCTTCCATCGACGCCCGGGCCATGCGCGCCCACATGAAGCCCAAGGACACGTGGCCGAACAGGTGCATGAAATCGTAGGATCCCGCCAGCGCGTGCAGCGGATTCTTCGAGCCCTCCTGCAGGAAGTACATGCCAGCCGCCTGCAAGTCCTTCGAAGCGGCTTTCAGCGGGTCGAGGAAATCGGCCCTCAGCGACTCGCTGCCCTCGTTCTCCTTGATGAAGCCCTTCACCAGTTCGAAGAATGACATGATCGCCTTGCCGCCGTTCGCCGGAAGCTTCCGGCCCACGAGGTCCAGCGACTGGATGCCGTTGGTTCCCTCGTAGATCATGGCGATGCGCGCGTCCCGCACGAATTGCTCAATTCCGGCCTCTCGCGTGAAGCCCGAGCCGCCAAGGGTTTGCTGCGCCAGGACGCAAGCCTCGAAGCCCTTGTCGGTCAGGAAACCCTTCATCACCGGAATCAGCAGCGAGACCATCGCCTCGGCCTCCTCATCGCCCATCCTGCGTGCGCGATCGATCATCTCTGCACCCCAAAGCGCCAGGGCGCGCGCGCCTTCGATGAACGACTTCTGATCGAGCAGGTTTCGGCGCACGTCCGGGTGAACAATGACCGGGTCGGCCGGACCGTCCGGGTTTCGCGCCCCGGTCACGTCCCGGCCCTGAAGCCTCTCGCGGGCGAATGCGACGGCGTTCTGGTAGGCGATCTCGGCCTGCGCGTAGCCCTGAAGCGCCACCGAGAGCCTCGCCTCGTTCATCATCGTGAACATGGCCCGCATGCCCTTGTGCATCTCGCCCACCAGCCAACCCGTGGCACCGTCATAGTTCATGACGCAGGTCGCGTTGCCGTGGATGCCCATTTTTTCTTCCAGGCCGCCGCAGGAAAGCCGGTTCCGATCACCGAGCGAGCCATCCGCGTTGGGAAGGAACTTCGGTACAACGAAGAGCGAAATTCCCTTGATCCCCTCCGGAGCGCCGGAAATGCGTGCAAGCACGAGGTGAACGATGTTCTCGGCCAGGTCGTGCTCGCCTCCGGAAATCCAGATCTTCTGGCCGGAGATCCTGTAGCTGCCGTCATCCTGCGGGTCCGCCTTGGTGCGAATGAGGCCGAGGTCGGTGCCGCAATGCGGCTCCGTCAGGTTCATCGTTCCCGACCAGCGCCCTTCATGCATCGGAGGAATGTAGGTGGCCCTTTGCTCGTCCGACCCGTGGGCCGCCAAAGCCAACGCCGCGCCTTGCACCAGCCCCGCATACATTTGGAAGGCCATGTTCGCGGACGAGAAGAGTTCGCCGACCGCCGTGTGCAGGAGATACGGCATGCCCTGCCCGCCATGTTCCGGGTCGGCGGCAAGACCCATCCAGCCGCCTGTCGCCATTTCGTCCCAGGCGGCCTTGAACCCGTCCGGCGTGCGCACGACACCGTTTTCGAGCGAGCAGCCTTGCGTGTCCCCGACGGCGTTCAACGGCAGCAATACGTTTGCGGCAATCTTCCCGGCCTCCTCCAGGACCGCCGCCGTGAAGCTTCGATCAAGGTCCTCGTAACCGGGAATGTCGCTTTCGCTGACCTTGAACAGGTCATGAAGCAGGAACTGCTGGTCTTTCAATGGAGGTGTGTAGGCTGGCATCCTGATGTCGCCTCCGGCATGTTGTTCGGCCACCTTGGCGTAACGGCAAATTCCGTGCAACGCCACAATTCTGCGGGCGCGCCGGCAGGCATGGCACGGTCCCGCCGTGCCGGCATCGTACCAGTCATTTGGTCACGCAGAGGTCACGGAACAAGACCGACGCCTTCCGTCCGTGCAGACAAGTGCGGACCAGGGCACCGAAAACGCTCGCCTTTGGCAGTACAGGCATGTCCGCGAATGCCGGATCAATCGGCTTGCCGAACGCGAACAAACGGACGAAAACCCGTGAAGGAGGCCACTCATGCCTGACAAGATCGAAATCCGCGGCGCGGGAAAGCGTCGGTACATCGACGAACTGCCCTTTTGCCGCGCCATGAACATGGTTCTCGAGAAAGTGGGCGACGGCACCGCGGTCGTCTCGATGCCCTGGAATGACCGGCTCGTGGGCGATCCCGTCACGGGAGTCGTGCATGGCGGCGCCGTCTCCTCCTTGCTGGACACCTGCGGCGGCGTGGCCGTTCTCTCCCATCCAGCCATGCCGTCAGCCACAGCGACGCTGAATTTCCGCATCGACTACATGCGGCCCGCAACACCCGGCCAAACGATCACGGCTCACGCAACCTGCTATCACTTGACGCGAACCGTCGCCTTTGTTCGCACCTTGGCGACCGACGAGGACAGGGCCAATCCCGTTGCCATGGCGACGGGCGCCTTCGTCGTGCAGGCATGATTCGGAAACGCCCCGAACCGATCCAGATCGTGAAGCAGCGCCGCGACGCCGCGCTCCGCGCGCTCGTGGCCGGCATTCCATTCGTGCAGTTTCTTGGCATCGCGTTCGAGCGCCACGGAGACGAACTGACGGCCGTGCTCAGTTTCGACGACATGCACGTCGGCAACCCCGAACTGCCCGCTCTGCATGGCGGGGTGACGGCAGCCTTCCTGGAAACCGCTGCATTGGTCGAGCTTGGCTGGCAGAACCTCTGGCAAGAGATCGAAAGTGGCAGGCTGGATGCCGAATCGCTGAATCCCGCCACGCTGCCGCGCATGCCAAAGACAATCGACATAACCGTCGACTACCTTCGTTCCGGGCTGCCGCGAGACGCCTATGCGCGGGCGCGCGTCAACCGGTCGGGCCGTCGCTATGCGAGCGTCAGGGTCGACGCCTGGCAGGACAATCGCATGCGGCCGATGGCACAGGCGACGGGACACTTCCTGATGCCGTCGCCCTCCGCTGAATGACGGCCCCGACCCCGAACGGGATCACGCATCGCCGCGTCCTCGGAATAGCGCTGCCGATTCTGCTCGCCAATGCCACCGTGCCGATTCTCGGCGTCGTGGACACCGGCGTCGTCGGGCAGCTGGGGGATCCCGTGCAGATCGGGGCTGTCGCGATCGGAGCCAACATCCTGACCGCAATCTACTGGATCTTCGGCTTTCTCCGCATGGGGACCACCGGCATGACAAGCCAGGCGCTCGGCGCCGGTGACCGGGGAGAGGCGGACGCGCTCCTGTCGCGCGCGATGGTTGTCGGGGCGGGCGGCGGCCTGATGCTGATCCTCCTGCAATGGCCGATCTTCCAGGGCGCGTTCCTGATCTCGCCCGCGTCGACTGCGGTGGAGGAAAGCGCAAGCGCATACATGTCCGTGCGCGTCTGGTCTGCCCCCGCAGCCATCGCGCTGTACGGCATCAACGGCTGGCTCATTGCATCCGAGAGAACCCGTGCCGTCCTGGCGCTGCAAGTCTGGATGAACGGCCTGAACATCGTGCTTGACGTGGTTTTCGTGCTGGGCTTCGGCTGGGGCGTTGCCGGTGTCGCCTTCGCCACATTCCTTGCCGAATGGAGCGGGCTGGCGCTGGGCCTCTGGTTTTGCAGGGATGCGATCCAGCGACCGTACTGGAACGACTGGCCCCGGATTCTCTCTCGTGCGCGGTTGTTCAGGATGGCGGTGATCCATCGCGACATCCTGCTCAGATCCCTGCTTGTCGAGTCCATTTTCGTGTCCTTCCTGTTCTTCGGGGCGAGGTTCGGAGATGTCCCGCTCGCCGCCAACCAGATACTCCTGCTGTTCGTGCACTTGACGGCCCACACGCTTGACGGCTTCGCGATCGCGGCCGAGACGCTTGTGGGCAATGCCATGGGAGCGCGAGACCGGGCCCGCCTTCGGAAGGGCGCCGTCCTGACGAGCGCCTGGGGTGCTGGCGTCATGGCGGTCTTTTCAATTGCGGTCTGGGCCTTCGGACCCTGGGTCATCGAGCTGATGACCACTTCGGACGAGGTTCGCCGGGCGGCCAAGGCGCTTCTTCCTTGGATGATTGCGGTGCCGGTCCTCGGAATCGCGGCCTGGATGCTCGACGGGATATTCATTGGCGCCACGCGAACGGGCGACATGCGGAACATGACGGCGGTTTCGTCCGCGATCTATTTCGCTTCGGTGTGGGTCTTTTCCGGCTACGGCAACGACGGCCTCTGGATGGCGCTCCTGATTTCTCTCGTCGCAAGGGGCGTCACGCTTGGCATCAGGTACCCCGCGCTCGAACGGGCCGCAGGCTGACCCTGCCCATGCATGCCAGGCTATTGGCGCAGCCAATCTGCCGCATGGATGCCCCGGGCCTCGGCAACGGACGCAAACCCGTCGTGAGCCAGCATCTCGTCAACGCCCCGCGCGATCCGCGATGCAAGCGATATCCCGAAATAGGTCATCGCCGTATAGAGCTGCACCGCAATCGCACCGGCCTTGATCTTTGCGTAGGCATCGGCGGCCGAGGCCACTCCCCCGACGCCGACAAGCGGCATCTCGCCGCCGGTCTCGTGGAACAGCCGCGCCAGGACACGTGTCGAACGCGCAAAGAGCGGACGTCCCGAGAGGCCGCCTTGTTCGTCACTCCTCCGGTCCGTCAGCCCGTCACGCGACACGGTCGTGTTGGTCGCAACAATTGCGGCAACGCCGTTCTCCATGGCCGTCCTCGCGATGGCTCCAATTTGCTCGTCCGAGAGGTCCGGCGCGATCTTGAGAAACACGGGCAGATCGCCGCTTTCCGCCATCGCCCCTTCGAGAAGCGCAGGCAATGCCTGTTCGCCTTGCAGGTCTCGAAGGTTCTCGGTGTTGGGCGACGACACGTTGATGGTCGCGAAGTCAACGCACTTGCGGGCTGCACGCATCGCATGCGCATAGTCGGCGGCACGATCCTCGCTGTCCCTGTTTGCTCCGATGTTGATCCCGACAGGAATGCCATTGGGGCGCGCCGCAAGCCGACCGACGATGGCCTCCACGCCGTCATTGTTGAACCCGAGGCGGTTTATCACCGCCCGGTCCCTCCGAAGGCGGAACAGTCTGGGGCGCGGATTGCCCGATTGCGGACGGGGTGTCGCGGTCCCGACCTCCAGGAATCCGAACCCTGCACGCATCAGGGGACCAACCGCGCTCGCGTTCTTGTCGAGGCCGGCAGCCAGACCGACGGGATTCGGCAGGCGCAGGCCTGCGAGATCCACGTCCAGATGGGGCGACCTCACCGGACCCGGCAACGGTGCAAGCGGAGTGTGCAGTGCCCGAAGCGCAAGACCGTGGGAAATTTCGGGATCAACGCGGCCCAGGACCGCCAGTGCCGCGTACTCGATCACTCCAAAATGCCCTCGAACATGTGGCGTCCGTCTGCACGGGGAAAGTCCCGTGCAAATTTCACGTCTTCGATCCGGAGATCACGGTACAGATGCGGGAAGAGGGCACCGTCCCGCGACGGCTCCCACTTGAGAGAGTCTGCCAAGGGGCCGGCGTCCACGCATACGAGCATCAGCCCGGCCTCGCCGGCAAAGTGCCGTGAGGCCGTCTCTTCGAGTTGCGCGCCGGTGGAAAAATGGACAAAGCCGTCCCTGACGTCATCCGGCGATCCGGCCGTGCGCCCGGCCGCCTCGAACGCCTCGAACTCTTCCGCGCGAAAAATCTTGTAAACGAGTGTCATGCCGGACCCCTCGCGGCGATATTTGCACCTTGCCAGATTGACGGCAATCTCCAATCGCGCGCTCCGAACCGAAGCATCGACGATGCTGCGGATAGTCGTGCGTCGCGGCCTCCCGGTCAAGGACGTGTCGGTGTTGAGCGGCTTCCCGGCGATGAGCGGCCCGCGGTCCCGCTCCCCGTGCATGCCCGCCCGCCCCGGCCGGATGGCAGCGTGCAATGCCCGACATTCCACGAACCTGTGCCCGCCGCCTGGCGAGGGATGACGACGGCGCACGACATGGCGACACCTTGCGCGGAGTGCGGATACGGCGATTCCCAGCTGAATTCGTGCCGCTGCCTCAGAACTCTGGCGGCACTGAGAACGTTACCGCGCGTCCGTCGGCAGGATGCCGGAAACGCAACGAGACGGACTGCAGCATGAGCCTGTGGTGTTGCCGGGCCTCTCCCTTTGCATAGAGCAGATCGCCCAGGATCGGGTGGCCGATCGCCAGGCAGTGAACGCGAAGCTGGTGGGATCGGCCCGTCCTCGGGAAGAGCATCAGGCGGGATTCATCGGCGCATGCCTGGACCCGTTCCCATTTCGTCAAGGCCGGCTTGCCTTGCCGAAGGTCCACCATCTGCCGCGGCCGGTTGGGCCAGTCGACAGCCAGCGGCAGATCGATCGTGCCGACGCTCCCGGGCACATGCCCGTGAACCCGCGCCACGTAAGCCTTGCGAACCTGGCGCTTCTCGAACTGGAGACCCAAATGGCGCTGTGCACGGGGCGTCAGCGCAAAGGCCATGACGCCGGACGTGTCCCTGTCCAGGCGATGGACCAGAAGCGTTGCCGGAAAGGCTTCCTTCAGCCGGGTCAGCAGGCAATCTGCCAGGTGAATGCCCTTTCCCGGCACGGACAGAAGACCGTGGGGCTTGACCACGACCAGGATCTCGTCGTCGGCGTGAAGCACGTCGATCGGAGAGGTTGGCGGAGAGTAATCGCCAGTCACAACCGCGCGGAACGACCAGAACCGGTCATCGGTCCAACTCGCCGAAGACCGCGTCAAGTATCCCCGACAGGGCCTCGGCGTCCTTTTGGCTGAACGCGTCCGGCTCATCGCTGTCGATGTCCAGAACCGCGATCAGTCGGCCCTTGCCGGTCCGCACCGGCAGCACGAGTTCGGACCGCGTGCTGGAAGAGCAGGCGATATGGCCGGGAAAGGACTCGACATCGGGCACCAGCTGAATCTCTCCGGTGCGCGCCGCGGCACCGCAGACACCTCGGGCAAAGGGTATGGTCAGGCAGCCATGACCACCCTGATACGGCCCGATCTTCAGCAATTGATGCCCGACGACACGATAGAATCCGGTCCAGTCAAACCGCTCATCAGAATGATGCACCTCGCAGGCGATGGTCGCCATCAACGCGACCTCGTCGGTCTCGCCTTCGGTCAAGGCGAGAAGTCTTGCACGCAATTCAGGATAGGTCAGGTTCATCGGCTGCCTCGCGGTCCGCATCGAGATCGGAATTCAGGACATCAACTCAGGTCGGGCGCAACAAGGTCCCCGACCGGACCTGGCGTAGCGAGGCCGGCCCCGGTCAGGGACTGCAGGTCCTCCAGCGTGATCTCAGGCAATTTCTCGCGCAGGACAAATCGCCCGTCAACGACGTCCACGACTGCCAGCGACGTGTAGACGCGCCCGATGCATTCCTTGCCCGTCAGCGGAAACGTGCACGCTTCGACCAGCTTCGGCTTTCCATCCTTGGTAACATGGTCAGTGACCACCGCGACGCGCTTGGCACCATGGACCAGGTCCATTGCGCCACCAACGGCGGGCACGCCTTTCGAGCCCACGCGCCAGTTGGCGAGATCACCGTTCTGCGCAACCTGGTAGGCACCGAGAATCGCCACGTCCAGATGCCCGCCGCGAACCATCGCAAAACTGTCGGCGTGGTGGAAAAAGGCCGCTCCGGGCTTCAGGGTGATCGCCTTCTTGCCGGCATTGATCAGGTCCCAGTCCTCCTCTCCAGCCACTGGCGCTTCGCCGAACCCCAAGACACCGTTCTCGGTATGGAACACGGCCTGCCGTCCCTCAGGCTGGAATCGCGCAACCAGTTCGGGAAGTCCGATGCCCAGGTTGACATAGGCCCCGTCGCCGATGTCCTGGGCCGCCCGCCACGCAATCTGCGCACTCGTGAGTTTCGGAACATTCACGGGCAGGCCTCCCCGGAGCGAATCAACTCCTCTTCTTGCAGCGGTTTCGGCACCTCCAGCACGGCGTCGACGAAAATCCCCGGCGTCACGACATGTTCCGGATCGATATCTCCCGGCGCAACGACCTTGCGGGCCTGCACGATCGACACCCCTGCCGCCATGCACATCAGCGGATTGAAATTCCGGGCCGCGCGCCGATAGGTCAGGTTGCCGTGCGTGTCGGCCAGCTCGGCCTTGATGATGGCCGCATCGGCCTGCAACCAACGCTCCTGCACGTATGTCCTGCCGTCGAACTCGGCGACGGGCTTGCCTTCCGCAAGCTCTGTCCCGTAACCGGTGGGCGTGTAGAATGCCGGTATGCCCGCTCCCGCCGCCCGGATGCGTTCGGCCAAGGTCCCCTGGGGCACGAGTTCCAGCCCGATGTCGCCGGCGAGGTACCTTTCGGAAAACGCTCTCGGATCCGAGGATCGCGGGAAGGAGCAGATCATCTTGGCGACCATTCCTGCGTCTATCATCGCTGCAATTCCGACCCGCCCGTTGCCGGCATTGTTGTTCACCACCGTGAGATCAGCGGGGGAACCCGAGGCAATGTAGCGGTCGACGAGCGCGTGAATGAGCTCCACCGGCGCACCGGAGCCGCCGAATCCGCCGATCATGAGCACGGCGCCACTCTCGATGCCTGCCACAGCCTGCTCAGGCGAGGAAACAGTCTTGTCCATGGACGTCCTTTCCCGTCGGCTAGAAGGGCAGCCCGACGTAGTTCTCGGCCAGGTCGCGCCGCGCGGTCTCGGACGCTGCCAGGTGGCCAAGCGTCGCCCGGCGCATCTCGGACGCAAAATCGTCTTCATCCTCGAACCGGTGGAGCATCATCGTCATCTGCCAACTGAATCGCATGGCCTTCCATATCCGCTTCAATGCGCGTCCTGAATAGGCGTCAACGCCGGAACGGTCGTTTGAGCGGATGGCGTCGATCAGCGCCTGGTAGAGGTAGTGCACGTCGGACACGGCCAGATTCAGGCCTTTCGCTCCGGTCGGCGGCACGATGTGCGCGGCATCACCCACCAGGAAGAGATTGCCCCAGCGAAGCGGTTCGCACACGAAGCTGCGCAACGGCGCAACAGATTTCTCGATGGACGGTCCGGTCTGCATCGTGACAGCGGTTTCGGACGGCAGGCGGCGCTTCAGTTCGGTCCAGAATTCATCATCGCTCCATTGCTCTGCCTGATCGCTCATCGGCACCTGGATGTAATAGCGCGACAGGTTTTCGTTCCGCATCGATGCCAAGGCGAAGCCGCGCTCGGAGTTCGCGTAGATCAGCTCTTCCTCGCAGGGCGGGACGCGAGACAGGACTCCGAGCCAGCCGAAGGGATAGGTCCGTTCGAATTCTCGCCGCTGATCGCAAGGGATGGCCTTTCGGCTGACGCCGTGGAATCCGTCGCATCCCGCCACGAACAGGCAGTCAAGCCGCTTGCGGTCGCCGTCATGCGTGAATTCCACCACGGATCTTGGCTGTTCCAGATCGGACAATGTCACGTCTTCGACGCCATGAAGAACCGTGGCGCCGAGTTCAACCAGCGCCAAGTAAAGATCCGCAGTGACCTCGGTCTGGCCGTAGACCGTGACATGCTTGCCGGTCAGGGCGCGAAAATCGACCCGAACCATCAAGTCATTGTCGGTCAGGTAGCATCCATCGTGCAGTATGCCTTCGCGGTCCAACCTGTCCGAGACGCCCGCCTCTCGAAGCATGTCAACCGTACCCGCTTCAAGCACGCCGGCCCTGATTCGTCCGAGCACGTGAGTCCTCGATGCACGTTCGAGGATCACCGTCTCAACGCCTGCCCGGTTCAGGAGCTGCGACAGAAGAAGCCCCGAAGGCCCGCCCCCAATGATCGCGACTTCCGCCTGCATGCAGCAATCCTCCCGCCGGCAACCTTCGTCCGCGTCAGTCGGCGATGTCAACCAAACCGGACATTGACGCTGTACGGCACCCTCGGCCTGGCTGCTTTTCATCCGACCGGCACGCCGCTAGTCTCGGCATATCAATCGGACGGGCTCTGCCGACATGCGCAATTTCCAACTTCCGGGCCGATCGCCCGTTTTCGCCTCGAACGGAATGGTGGCCACCTCGCACTCGCTGGCTGCGTCCGAGGCATTGGCCGTAATGAAGGATGGCGGGAATGCGGTGGACGCGGCCATTGCCGGCGCAGTCCTGCTCGGTGTTTGCGAACCGCACATGACTGGGATCGGCGGCGATTGCTTCGCCTTGATCAAGCCCGCCGGCGCCGGCGAGGTCACTACCATCAACGGCTCGGGCCGAGCGCCCGCCGGCCTTGACCCGGACGGCCTGAGACGGGCAGGGATCACGAAGATTGAGCCGGGCCATCCGGCCTCCATCACGGTGCCGGGCGCCGTCGACGCATTTTGCCGCCTGTCGGAACGCTTTGGCCGGATTGGCCTCGACCGCTGCCTCGCGCCCGCGATTCGCTATTTCGAGGAAGGCGTGCCCGTTGCGCCACGCACCGCGTCGGACATTGCCTCGGCCGGCTCCGAAATGAACGATGCCGCGAGGGCGCATTTCCTGAACGCCGGCCGTCCCTATCGCCTCGGCGAGCGCATGCGCCTGCCGGGCCAGGCCGAGGTCTTGCGGCGCATCGCCGCAACCGGGCGCAACGCGTTCTACGACGGCGAAATCCTGGACGACATGCTCTCGGCGCTTGCGGATGTGGGCGGAACCCATGCAGCCGAAGACTTCACGGCAACCGAGGCGGCGTGGGGCACGCCAATTTCCGGGCAATATGGCGAATTTGACGTTCTGGAACATCGGCCGAACGGGCAGGGTGCCGCGGCCCTTCTGCTGCTGAACATTCTCTCCCATTTCGACCTGTCGTCCATGGATCCCGTCGGCTTCGAGCGAATTCACGTCGAGGCCGAGGCGTCGAAGCTCGCCTACGACGCACGAAACCGGTTTCTGGCTGACCCCGATCATGTGACCCGGCTTGAACACATGCTGGCCGCAGAGACAGCCGAGAAACTCGCCGCGTTGATCGACACGGGGATAGCGACGGCGATGCCCGCCGCGCTGGCGGAAGACGTGCACAGGGATACGGTCCTGATCGTTGCCGTCGACGGAGACGGGATGGCGGTCAGCCTGATCTATTCGCTCTTCTCGCCATTCGGCTCCGGCGTGGCGAGCCCGAAATTCGGCATTCTCTTCCAGAACCGCGGCTCGGGCTTCAACCTGGCCCCGGGCCACCCGAACGAAGCCGGTCCGGGCAAGCGGCCCCTTCACACGATCATCCCGGCAATGCGGAGGACCGACGGCAGGGTGGACATGGCCTTTGGCGTCATGGGTGGACAGTATCAGGCAACAGGCCACGCGCACTTCATGACGAACATGGCCGATTACGGCATGGATTTGCAGGAAGCGATTGACGGGCCACGCTCCTTTGCCGACCCGGTCGAAGGCACGCTCCAGGTCGAGGACGGCATTCCGGATACCACAAGAGACCGGCTGGCACGTGCCGGGCACAGGCTGTCGCGGCCTGACGTGCCCGTCGGCGGGGCGCAGGCCATCTTGATCGATCACGAAGCCGGCACGCTGACCGGCGCATCGGATCCCCGAAAGGACGGAGCCGCCGTCGGCTACTAGTTCAGTTGCACCTGAAGCGGGTACTGGCCGTCATCGAAGTCTCCAAAAAACTCGGGCAGGCCCGGGTGTTCAACGGGCTCGCCGGACTTGTCAACGACGAGGTTCTGCTCGGAAACATACGCCACGTAATAGCTGTCTTCGTTTTCCGCCAGAAGGTGGTAGAACGGCTGCTCCTTTGACGGTCGGCTGTCCTCCGGAATCGCCTCGTACCACTCCTCGCTGTTCGAAAAGACGGGATCAACGTCGAAAATGACGCCTCGGAAAGGGTGCTTCTTGTGGCGCACGACCTGACCGAGCGAATACTTCGCTTTCGACTTGAACATGGCTGCGACTCCTCGCGTCCAATGGCGCAGGGGTGCACTTGTCGGCCAAATTTGCGGAAACTTCAAGAATCACGTTTCCAAAAGCCGGGTCAGGTCTGCCGCAAACCTGTCTCCCGCCGTTCGCTCATTCTTCCCAAGTCAGGAAGTTCTTGCTATGCTGCCGCAAAAATGAGGCGGATCGAGGCATGAGCAGAATCCTTGTCGCCGCGTTGCTGCTTGCTCTTCTTGCAGCCTGCGGCCAGCGTGAGCCACCCAGGAACCTGGACGACGCGTGTTCGATCGTCAAGCAACGGCCGAACTACCTGTCGGCCATGAAGCGGACCCAGAAACGCTGGGGTGTTCCCGTGGCGGTGCAGATGGCGGCGATCTATCAAGAGAGCAAGTTCGTCGCCAACGCGCGCACGCCTCGCAAGTACTTTCTCTGGATCATTCCCATGGGTCGGCAAAGCTCGGCCTATGGCTACAGCCAGGCCCTGGACGGAACCTGGGAGGAGTATCAGCGCGAGCGGCGCGCCTACGGCGCGCGCCGGAACGACATCCGAGACGCGACCGACTTCATGGGCTGGTATTTCAAGGGTTCGCAACGGGACTTGGGCATTCCACTGCATGACGCTCGAAACCAGTATCTTGCCTATCACGAAGGCCGGGCAGGCTACCGACGCGGCAGTCACCGCAACAAGCCATGGCTGCTGCGGATCGCCAACGAGGTGTCGAGCCGTGCCTTGCTGTATGACGCGCAATTGAGGCGTTGCCGACGGATCTAGTTGCCGCGCCGCGTGGCTTCCTCGAACTCAATGCTGAACAACGAGCCCGGCAATTCGACGGGCGTTTCGAGTTGCCCAAGAACGACGGTCGTCTTCGATCCCTGCCCGTCGAAGACCACCCACTGCCGGAGTTCAACCGGATTGTCCGTGAACTTGAGCTGCAAATGGCCGTATTCCGGGTGCTTGGGATCCTGTGCCGTAACGATGGTGGCCGTGCCGTCAAACTCATGGCCTATGACCATGTTGCGGCTCCCGAAATCGACGTTCCGTTCCAGAATCAGGTTCAAGGGCGTCCTGCTCAGCGGGTATCGCTCCGCACCGGAAATGTTCGACTTGCCGTCGAAAATGGCGACCTGACCGCCACCTGCCATGACCAGCAGGTCTTCGGGAGCGTTATATTCAAAGCGCATTCTTCCAGGGCGCGAGACGTACAAGGTGCCGGTCGAGAGAGTGCCGTCATCGTTGACCTGCACGAAATCGCATTTCGCGCGCGTGATCTTCATGATGTAGCGCGAAATCGCATCCAGGGTCAGTCTTTGCGCGGCAAGCACAGGGGTTGTCGCGAGGGCGATTCCACTGGCAAGAAATGTACGACGTAGCATCATGCCTCCTGACCGTATCGGTCCAATGATCGTTCAGGCCGAGAACAAGCACAAATTCGGTGCAAAACCAAGCGACAGATCGTTGAAGAACTCCGGCACACGCATTCTTGATGTATTCGGCTTCCGCTCGACGAGGCGAACGCGCCTGTCCAGGTCATCAGGCGCGGAACGTGACGGGCCCTGGGCGGCAACGTCGCAGATGCCCGTCAACGTTCGGATGGCACGTGCCTGCATCACCATTCGCGCAAGCCTTTCGTTCGGGATCGCCTTTGCGGTCCGATCAGCCTTTGTCGGACCCATTGCAATCGCAACCCTCCTCCCATGCCGGCCAGACCTGTGCAGTGTCATCCAGTGCCGCGGACCTGGGATTGCCGGGGAACCTCGGCGTCCGCTCCCGCAGGGCATTCCGCCAATGGCGTGATCCTCCGAATCAGCCCTGCTCGGGCACGAGGATCTCGCGCTTGCCGACGTGATTCGCAGCGCTGACCAGACCGCTCTCCTCCATCTGCTCGACCAGCCGCGCAGCCTTGTTGTAGCCGATGGCAAGCTTGCGCTGAATGTAGGATGTCGAGCACTTTCGGTCGCTGATGACGATCTGGACGGCCTGATCGTAAAGCGCGTCCTCTCCATCCGTGTTTCCGCCGAGGCCAAGCACGAGATCAAGGTCCGAAACCGTCTCCTCGTCCGGTCCCGCAACGACGCCCGCTACAAATTCCGGGGCCCCGAAGCCCTTGAGGTGACGGACCACGTCCTCGACCTCTTCGTCCGAGACAAATGGCCCGTGAACACGAATGATCTTGCCGCCGCCAGCCATGTAGAGCATGTCGCCCTGCCCGAGCAGCTGCTCTGCACCCATTTCTCCGAGGATCGTCCGACTGTCGACCTTCGACGTGACCTGGAACGAGACCCTGGTCGGGAAGTTCGCCTTTATGGTCCCCGTAATGACGTCAACCGACGGGCGCTGCGTAGCCATGATCAGGTGAATGCCGGACGCCCGGGCCATTTGGGCCAGGCGCTGAATGCAGGCTTCGATTTCCTTGCCCGCGACCATCATCAGGTCGGCCATCTCGTCCACGATCACCACAACGTAGGGAAACGTCTCCGGCTCGAACTCCTCCGTCTCGAAAACGGGTTCGCCTGTCTCGTCGTCAAAGCCGGTCTGCACGGTTCGCGAGAACATCTCTCCCTTGGACAGCGCGGCCTTGACCCGGCCATTGTAGCCCTCGATGTTGCGAACCCCCATCTTGGACATCTTGCGATAGCGCTCTTCCATCTCGCCGACGACCCATTTCAGGGCGATCACGGCCTTTTTCGGATCGGTCACGACCGGCGAAAGAAGATGGGGAATGCCGTCGTAGACGGAAAGCTCCAGCATCTTTGGATCAATCATGATCAGGCGGCACTCCTCAGGCGTCAGCTTGTAGAGGAGGCTGAGAATCATCGTGTTGATCGCAACCGACTTGCCCGACCCCGTGGTCCCGGCGATCAGGAGGTGGGGCATCCTGGCAAGATCCGCAACCACCGGATCGCCGCCAATGTTCTTGCCGAGAGCAAGCGGCAAGCGCTGTTTGCTGTCGCCATAGTCGCGGGTGGACAGCATCTCCCGGAGGACCACCATCTCTCGATTGTCGTTTGGCAGCTCGATGCCGATGACGGTGCGCCCCGGCACCGTGGAGACGCGTGCGGCAAGCGCGGACATCGAGCGCGCGATGTCGTCTGCAAGGCCCATGACGCGGCTGGCCTTAAGACCGGGAGCGGGTTCAAGCTCGTACATTGTGACGACCGGGCCGGGACGCACGCTGACGATCTCGCCCTTGACGCCATAGTCATCGAGAACATTCTCGAGCATCCGGGCATTTTCCTTCAGCGCCTCGTCCGAAAGGTAATGGCGCCTGATCGTGATCGGGTCGGTCAGCAGGCCCAATGCCGGCACCTCGAATTCGGCCTTGCGATCGGAGAACGGCAGAGAAGGCTCTGCCTCGGCGCGAGCTCGGCGCGACCTTGCGGGCCGCCTTGTCGCGTGCTCGACCTTCGCCTTCGCCTCAGGCGTCGCGATGCGGCCGGACTCCGCCATGGTGAGTTGCTCGTCGAAGCGGTCCTCCTCGGCGACATCACGATGAACGTGCCCCGCCGCCACCAGATCGTCCGGATCTTCTGGCCGCCTAAGCGGCGGTTCCTCGCGGAGGATGAGCCCCGATCCTTGCGCCCTACTTTCGACAACATCTGCAATCCGTTCCCCGATCCGGCCAATCTCGCGAGACAGCGGGGGCTCGGCCGGGAGGCCGGACCCGTCCGCCGACTGCAATCCCTGTTCACCAAACGCCGTGCCGGGGCGGGAATTGTCACCTTGCGAGCCCATGTCGGAATCCGCCTCGGACGCTCTCTTGCGGAACGCTCGCATGGCTGTTCGGCAACCGCCGACGACGCTCCCGGTGAGGAGATTGATGACCGTGAGCCAGAGCAGGACAAGACCTCGCAGCAGGAAACGCGCAAAGTGCCGGACTTCGCTGCGCGTCACGCCCAGCACGTAGGCCAGCAGCGCGATGCAGCCGACAAAGAGCGCTGCCGAAAGGGCCTTCAACCCGATGTCAAGGTCCACGGGCAGGAAAACCAGAACGCCGTGCAGAACGACGTCACCGAAATGGCCACCTAGTCCGGACGCGTATTTCCACTCCGCGCCCGTGACATGGGTCGCAAGATAGATCGACACCAATGCAATCGCGACAGGCGCGAAAATAAGGCGCCGCAATGCGGTTTTCTCGCCAAGCTGCAGGAGGAACCGCAAGCCCCATGCAACGGGAACCAGGGCAATGGCCCACCCCGCGTAACCGATGACCACGTAGACGAGCAGGGCAAAGGTCGCGCCGATCGGCCCCAAGAGATTCTCGTCCGGCGTTCCCGCCGTCGACCGCCAGCTCGGCTCGTCCGGAGCATAGGAGCCAAGCGCCAGCGCGATCGCAACGCCAAGACCAAGAAGCACGAGGCCAAGGAGTTCCTTGCCTCGGCGCGCGATGATCGCCTGAGTGTCACTGTCGAAGAGCGGGTCACGGGATCTTGTCTGAAATGCCATGTCTTCACCTCACATTCACAGGCGGTCGCGGAGGTCCTCCAATCCGCGCTCGAGTTCAGGTTCGTCGGCAACCATTGCCACCCGGATGTAGCCGGCTCCGGGGTTCGCCCCGTGCCCGCCCGAGGCCAGATAGGCGCCGGGAAGCACGCGCACGCCTGTCTCGCGCCAGAGCTTCAGCGCTGCATCCTCACCGTCCTGGACCGGCAACCAAAGGAAGAAGCCCGCCGGTGGCGAGGCATAGCCTTCGATGCCGCCAAGGATGCGGTCGGCCATTTCGAATTTGCGTGCGTATCGCTGCCGACTGGCCTCGACGTGCTCCTCGTCGCCCCAGGCTCGTGCGGAAGCCTGCTGGATCGGTCCGGGCAACGGTGCGCCTGCATAGGAACGCAGCCGCCTGATTTCGGCGATGCCCCTCGGACCGCCGGCCACGAAGCCGGAGCGCAGCCCGGGCAGGCTCGATCGCTTTGACAACGAGTGAAAGACGAACAGCCGCTCCGGGTCCGCGTCCATTTCAGCGGCGGCATCGAGGGCTCCGACCGGCCTATCGGATCGCCAGATCTCCGAGTAGCACTCGTCCGCGAATACCAGGAAGTCGTGCTCCTCGGCCAGAGCCAAGACCGCTTGCCAATAGTCACGCGACGCGACCGCGCCTTGGGGATTCGTCGGCGAGCAGATGTAGAAGGCTGCGGTGCGCTTCAGAACATCCCGGTCAATCGCGTCGAGATCTGGCAGAAAGCCGGTCTCTCGGGTTGCAGGCAGAAAGACCGGGTCGGCCCCGGCGGCCAGCGCGCCGGTCATGTAGGCCTGGTAGAACGGGTTCGGGATCAGGACGAACGGACGCCGGCCGCCCTTCGCTTCGGGGCAGAGCGCGACGGACGCGGAGAACAGCCCTTCGCGCGTTCCGTTGAGAGCCATCAATCGGTCCTCGGCCAGTGCCACGCCAAAGCGGCGCTCAATCCATCCAGCAATCGCGGCAAGAAGTTCGGGCGAGCCGTGGTTCGGCGGATACCGGCCAAAGTCCTCTGCACGCGCCGAAATTGTCGCGCTCACGAACTCGGGAAAGGCATGTCGCGGTTCGCCAATCGACAGATCGACAACCTCTCCTCCTGGCGCGTGAGAATCCAGGAGAGCCCGCAAGCGCGGCCACGTATAGTCCGGAAGGTTCGCAAACCGCTCGGGAACTTCCATGTCTGCCTCAATGCCGGGGTCGTTTCGCCCCGCTTTCCAGAACAATAGCCGGGGAAGCCGCGTCGGTCCACGCCAAATGGCGAATTTGGAATGCAGCCCCAAAAACCTGTGGCATTTTCGACGACGTCAGGACAGGGCCGTCTCCGCCGCGAGACCCAGTCTGACGATGTCTTCCTCCCGGAATCCCTGGAGCATCAAGCCACAGGATGCCGCGCCGACGGGCAGCGTCAGCGCCGCCAGCCCCATCAAGTTGCCGATTCGGGTGTTCTGGAGCGTCCGAAGGTTCGTCTGCGTGAACGCCTCCTCATCCGCCAGCAGCGCACTGGCTTTCGGGGGGCGAATCGGCACGCTCGGCAGGATCAGCGCATCAAACCCGCTCGCGGCATCCCGATAGGCCTCTCGAAGCGCATGCAGTTTCTCCCAAGCGGCCTGCCAGCTTTCCGCGCTGATCGACCGTCCTTGCAAGAAGCGCTTTCTGACTGGGGGATACATGAGGTCACCCTCGGCTTCGATCCTTTCCTTCCAGGTGTCGTATGCCTCCGCCGGGTAGAGTATCGGGGCCAGCGTCATGGCTTCGTCAACCACGGGAACCTCGATGTCATCGACGTGCGCACCAGCGGCGCGAAGGCGCTCGACCGCACTCTCAAACGCATTGCGCGGCTCATCCTCGATTCCGTCGAACGCCGCGGTGCGAAGCACTGCAAGCCTCGCGCCTGCAAGTGCCGGTTCGCCAAGATCCACGGGCCGGACCCCTTCGAGGGCAGCCAGCAGCAGCGCCGAATCCTCCACTGACCGACACAGCGGTCCAACCGTGTCGAATCGAGGGCAGAGGGGCACGACACCCTCAAGCGAAAGTCGTCCCCAGGCGGTCTTGAGACCGACAAGGTCATTCCAGGCGGACGGCACGCGGACGGAACCGCCGGTATCCGAACCGATGCCGGCCGCCGCGAGCCCGAACGCTACCGAAGCGGCCGCACCGGAGGATGATCCGCCGGAGACGGCCTCGGGATCATTGACGCATGGCGGGGACTCGGTGACGGGGTTCAGCCCAAGCCCGGAAAACGCCAGCTCCGTCTGGTGGGTCTTGCCGAGAGAGACCAGCCCCGCCAGGGTCGCGTTCCGCAGAACCGCCGCATCCGTGCGGGGAACACGGCCTTTCAGCAAGGCGCTTCCCGACTCGGTCGCAATCCCCGACATGTCGTAGAGATCCTTCCAAGACACCGGCACCCCGTCCAAAGACGAAAGGCGCATGCCCGATCGTGCCCTGTCGCGTGCCGCGCGCGCTTCGCTGCGCGCGCGATCGGCCGTGACGCGAACATATATGCGGGGCGCGTCGGGATGCACTTCGATCGCAGCAAGAAATGACTCGACGAGTTCTGCCGGATCAATCTCGCCGGCCCCGATTCCGCGCCCGAGATCTGCGGCGCGCATTGTCAGCCAATCCTGCACGAATGCCTCCTGCCGTGTCACGGGCATCGTAGCTGCCGCGTGTCGCATGGACAATGGCGGATGGGCCGGTGCATATGCGGACATGGATCTTGACGCCGACATCCTGGTTGCGGGCGGTGGCCTTAACGGCACAGCGACGGCGCTCGCGCTTGCTTCGGCGGGATTTCGCGTGATGCTCGTCGAACCCCGATCCCGCACAGAACGCAAGGCGGACGACTTTGACGGCCGAAGCTACGCATTCGCGATTTCCTCGATGCGCGTGCTTCAAGCACTCGGCGTCTGGCCTCGGCTGAGGGACGTTCAGCCGATTCTGCGCATCAAGGTCACCGACGGCCGCCCCGGCGAAGGTCCGTCGCCGCTCATGCTGACCTTCGATCACGGCGAGATCGAGGAAGGCCCCATGGGGCATATGGTCGAGGATCGACACTTGAGATCGGAACTGCTCAACGTCGCCAAGGATTCGGGCGTCACGCAAATGGATGACAGGGTCATCGAACACCGTGTCGATGGCACGGAAGTGCTGGTGACCCTCGGTTCCGGCGAGACACGGCGTGTCCGGCTTCTCGTTGGCTGCGACGGGCAGAACAGCCTGATTGCCAGGCACGCGGGGATCAGGCGCATGGGCTGGAGTTACGGCCAAACGGCCCTGGTCTGCACGATTGCACATGTGCAACCGCATCAAGGCATCGCCCACCAGTTCTTCATTCCGGCCGGACCGCTCGCAATCCTGCCGCTTTCCGGCAACCGCTCCTCGATCGTCTGGACCGAGGCGGCTGGACGTGCCGAAACGGTTCAGGCGATGAGCGAAGGCGACTACCTCGACGAGCTTCGCCCACGCTTCGGCAGCTTCCTTGGAGACATTGCCCTGGCGGGTCCCCGCTTTGCGTATCCTCTCCGGATCTCGATTTCCGAACGCTTTATCGCTGACCGCGTGGCTCTCGTCGGAGATGCAGCGCATGTCGTCCATCCGCTCGCCGGACAGGGCCTGAACGCCGGGCTCAAGGACGTGGCCGCCCTTGCCGAGGTCGTCACCGGCGCGGCGCGGCGCGGCGAGGACATCGGACGACCCGAGGTCCTGAAGCGGTACGAGCAATGGCGGCGCTTCGACACGATGGCGCTGGCAGCGGCGACAGACGGCTTCAACCGACTGTTCTCGAACGACATGGCGCTGTTGCGCGGGCTCCGCGACGTCGGTCTTGGGCTGACAAATGCATTTCCCGGCCTCCGGCGGGCCCTCATCCGCGAAGCGGCAGGATTGACCGGGGATTTGCCGAAGCTGTCGAGAGGCAAGAGACTCTGACCCGGCGTCCGGCGGTCAATCGAGCTTGCGCGCCTCATCCACCAGCATGATCGGAATGCCGTCACGAATCGGATAGGCCAGATGTGCGGCCCGCGACACCAGCTCCTGGGCATCGGCATCATAGCTCAACGGCGCGCGGGTTTCGGGGCAGACAAGTGCCTCTATCATGCGTCGGTCAAATCCGGGCCCATCGCTCACTGCAACATCTCCTCGCCCCCGCCCCGCATCGCGAACTCGATCAACGTCACCAGCGTCTCGCGCCGGGTTTCCAGCGACGGGGCCTCCAGAAGCGCCTGCTTGTCCTCGGGCTGGAACGGGCAGAGCATTGACAATGCGTTGATCAGGAGCTCGTCCTCCGCATCCTCCAGCGACTCCCAGTCGGTGCGCAATTCCTCGGCCTCGAAAAACTGCCGCAGCAGCGGAAAGAAGGTCTCTCGGTTCAGCCCGGCATCTTTCTCGACTCCGCCAAGGTCGCGCTCGAACCCGGACCAGGACACCTGGCATCGCCTGTAGGGCGAGAATCCTTCCACTTCCTGCCGGGTCCGAAATCGCGAGATTCCGGTCAGCGTGATCATGTACCGCCCGTCGTCAGTCTCCGAGAATGCCGTGATGCGACCGGCGCACCCGATCGCATAAAGCACCGGGGCGCCTTCGGCCTTCCCCCCGCGCGGCTGGATCATGCCGATCAGCCGTTCGGCGGTCTTCATGGAATCGTCGAGCATCGCGAGATAGCGCGGCTCGAAGATCTGAAGGGGCAGGCGTGCCCGAGGCAGGAGCAACGCGCCAGGCAGGGGAAAGACGGGGACGGTGTCCGGCAGGGCGGATGCCGAGAACCTATGAGGCACCTGGCCCATCTCAGGCTCAGGCAAAGATCATGGAAGACAGCTTGCGGCGCCCGTTGAGCACGAGGGGATCATCGGGCTTGAGCGCGTCGAATATCGTGAAGAGCTGCGCCTTTGCCGCACCGTCGTTCCATTCCGCGTCGCGACGATAGAGTTCAAGAAGCGTTTCGATCGCCTCTGCGGCGTTGCCCGATGCGTAGAG
Source organism: Silicimonas sp. (assembly GCA_022824315.1). Taxonomy (GTDB): domain Bacteria; phylum Pseudomonadota; class Alphaproteobacteria; order Rhodobacterales; family Rhodobacteraceae; genus JAJEFO01. Next base: position 44,819 of record JAJEAC010000156.1, on the reverse strand, counting down.
GGCCTGCGCGAGATCAAGTCGTGCCTGATGATCGTCCGGACTGGCTTCGACCGCCATCCTCAGCTCGCCAACGGGTCCTGCATCGGCCGCTTGGAGAGCAAGTTGCAATTGCGCGTTCACGGCGTGGATCTCGGGTGCCCCGGCCAGGTCCTCCGGTGCATTCGAAAGCAGCCGCTCGGCCTGCTCGATCTGGTCGAGAGCCAGGTAGCTCTTCACGAGTCCGGCATACGCGACGGCATTCGAGGCGTCTTCCTTGAGAACCGCGGCAAATACCTGCGCGGCATCCGCGACCGCACCTTCCTGCAGCATCTCTTCGGCCGAACGCACCGCATCCGACAGGCTGTCGCCATTCTCTCCTCCGGCGGCCTTGATCACACGATCAATGAAGGCCTTCACCTGCGAGGCCGGAAGCGCACCCTGAAAGGCGTCAATCGGCTGGCCTTTCCAGAACGCATACACCATCGGGATCGACTGGACGCGCAACTGCGCCGCTATGGCCTGGTTCTCGTCGAGATTGACCTTCACCAGCCTTACGGCCCCACGGGCATTCCTGACCGCGCCTTCGAGTTCCGGGGTCAACTGCTTGCATGGGCCGCACCAAGGCGCCCAGAAATCCACGATGACCGGCACATTCTGGCTTGCCTCGACCACGTCCGCAATGAACGTGGCTTCGGTGCTGTCCTTGATCAGGTCGGCGGATGGCTCGGTTCCCGCCTCGTTGAGCTCTAGCATGTTCTTCCCCAAATTGGTGCCGCCGCATGTCATATATGCGATCATGCGACGAATAACCAAGGGGTGTGTGATGGGGCTTATGTACATGACTGAAAACCTTCAGCCGTATACCGTTCCGCGTCCTCGTCCGGCAAACCGGCGCGATAGTCTTCAAGAACACTCTCGGACGCACCGGGACGACCTTGGAGCCGATGGCCCGCCCGGCCACCGCCACAAGGCGATGGAGAATGTTCCGTGCCGCGTTGACATCGCGATCCGTCATCAGGCCGCAGCCGCCGCAAGCAAATTCGCAGACACTCTGCCACATCCCCGCCGGCGCTTTCATCCTTGCCGGTCAGTTGCAGAGCGCGCCCGGCGCCCGCCCGCACATCATGCACGGGCGGAACGAAAGAGCGCCTGTTTTCCGGCCGATGGCTCAGTCACGCACAAAATTCGCCGGTTCATCGGCCTGCCACTTCTCTCCCTCGCCGTCTGAAGCAGCATCCGGCTGACCCCAAGGGCCATTCCCCCATTCTCAACCGCCAACCGTGCCGCCCATGGCGCGTTCAGGTCACTGGCAGACCTGAATCGCCGCTCCATTCCAATTCCGGCACACCAACGCGATTGGGCGCCTCTGCTCGCATTGCTGTCTGCGCAAAGGCGGCCACCGCTCGTCCGGGGCCTCCGGCACCAGGACATGACGACGACCGCCCTTGACATCCTGTCGGCAACACCGCCAAGAATCCGGTTCGCGAACCGGATGGTCCGATTCCATGACGGCATGAAGGGCGCCGGCCCGTCCTGCGAATCCCGGCTCCGCCCATAAGCGCGCCCGACGGTTGCTCCCGCATTTCATCCTGCGTGACCGTGCACGCATCAATGCCGCCACGCATTTCCGTGGCCGGCGAGCCTTGCCCAGTGCTGACCCGCGTCAATCACAAGTCGAATGTTGCAATGACCGGAGCATGGTCGCTTGGCCTGTCCCAGCCCCTGGCCGCACGCAATATCCTGCTTGAATGTCCGGCATCGGCGATGTCCGGCGTCGCCCAAATGTGATCGAGCCGACGTCCCTTGTCGGCGGCATCCCAGTCCCGCGCACGGTAGGACCACCAGCTGAACAGGCGCCCTTCCGGGATGTCTCGCCTGATCACGTCCACCCACTTGCCCGCGTCCTGCGTTTCGTCGAGATGTTCCACTTCGACAGGCGTGTGGCTGACGACTTTCAGGAGCTGCTTATGGCTCCAGACATCGTCTTCGCGGGGCGCGATGTTGAGATCGCCGACAAGGATCGACTTCCCGGGCCGTTCCGCGCGGAACACATCCCGCATTTCGGTCAGGAAATCGAGTTTCTGGCCGAACTTCTCGTTCGTCTCCCGGTCAGGCACGTCGCCTCCGGCCGGAACGTAGAAGTTGTGAATCGTGACGCCGTTCTCCAGCCGACCCGCGACGTGACGCGCGTCACCCAGCCCGGCCCAGTCGCGACCGCCCGCGTCTTCCATCGGACCCTTTGAGAGGATTGCGACGCCGTTATATCCCTTCTGGCCACGTGCCACCATGTGCGTGTAGCCAAGACGCTTGAAGCTGTCGAAAGGGATCTTCTCGACGGGCGACTTGCACTCCTGAAGACACAGAACGTCCGGCCGCTCGCTCTTCATGAGCTTGCCGACAAGCCCTTCCCTGAGCCGAACGGAATTGATGTTCCAGGTTGCGATCGTGAACGCCATTCACCTCTCCCTGCCAAAAAAGTTGCGCCTGGCATGACGCCCTCGCCACCGTCGGGCTGCGTGCATGGAACGCGCTTGCTACTCCGCCGCAATCTTGATCACGGGATCCATCGTGTTCAGCTTGTCTTCGGGCAGGTGGCACTTGATCTCGTGGCCGTCCGTCAGGGTCCGCATCGGTGGCACCTCGCGGTCGCAGAGCCCGTCCTTGACCTCGTGCTTCCATCGGCATCGCGTCTGGAAAGGGCATCCGGACGGCGGATTCAGTGCTGACGGAATGTCACCTTCGAGGACGATGTGCTGCTTTTCGACGCTTGTATCCGCAATCGGAACGGCCGAAAGCAAGGCTTCGGTATAGGGGTGATAGGGCGGCGAGAAGACCTGATCCGTTTCGCCGATCTCGACAACATGACCGAGGTACATGACCAAGACCCTGTCCGCGAGATACCGGACAATGGAAAGATCGTGGCTGATGAAGAGCAACGTCGTCTTTTCCTTCCGCTGGATCTCCATCAGCAGGTCCGTGACGGCCGCCTGTACACTGACGTCAAGCGCCGAGACCGGTTCGTCCGCGATCACGATGCGGGCGCCGCCGGCAAATGCGCGCGCGATGCCGACACGCTGCTTCTGTCCCCCTGACAACTGGCGCGGCATGCGCTCGGCAAATTCCCGGGGAAGCTTCACCAGGTCGAGAAGCTCCAGCATGCGCTCATGGCGTTCCTCCTCCGAATCGCCAACGCCGAAGACTTCAAGCGCACGGATGATCTGGCGGCCGACAGCCATCGAAGGGTTGAGCGTGTCAAAGGGATTCTGGAACACCATCTGGACGCTGGAGACCGTCTTCGAATCCCGCGCCTCGATCGGCACTTCCTGAATCTCCTCGTTGTCGAGAAGGATTCGGCCCGATGTGGCCGTCTCAAGGCCCATCAGCACCTTGGCGAAGGTGGACTTGCCGCAACCCGACTCTCCGACGATGGCCAGCGTCTCGGATTCGTGTGCGGCGAAGGTCAGGGTCTCGTTCGCCTTGACAACCTTCTTGTCCCTGCCGCCAAACAGCGCGTTCGCCGCCACCTCGTAGAACTTCTTGAGCTGCTGCATCTCGAGCACGACGGGGCCCTGCTCCGACCTTTCGAATGTCCGGTTCGATTTCACGGGCGCATCCCAGTCGATCTCGCTGAACTTCAGGCAGCGCGACCCGTGGCGATCTTCACCCTCGACATCGCCCATCCGGATCTCGCCCGCATCGCATCGCCCAGCCTCGAAGTAGTCGCACCGCGGGCCGAAATTGCAGCCGGGCGGGCGCTCATGCGGCAACGGAAAGTTGCCCGGGATCGCTACGAGCGGCCGCATGTTCTTGTCGGCGCCGGGCAGCGGAATGGACCTGAACAGTGCCTGGGTATAGGGATGGCGCATCTTGTCGAAGACATCCTTGATCGAGCCGGTCTCGACCGCCTCCCCGGAGTACATCACGCAGATCCGGTCACAGGTCTCGAGGACCAGCCCGAGGTTGTGACTGATGAACAGCATCGACGTGCCGTACTTCTTGCCAAGGTCCTTCACGAGTTCGACCACGGCAGCCTCGACCGTCACGTCGAGCGCCGTCGTGGGCTCGTCGAGGATCAGCAGGGACGGTTTCGACATCAGCGCCATGGCGATCACGATGCGCTGCTGCTGACCACCCGAAAGCTGGTGAGGAAAGGACGCGAGTATTCGCTCGGGATCCGGCAGCCGGACATCCTCCACGACCTCAAGCGCACGCTTGCGCGCTTCCGACTCGTTCACGCTCTCATGGATCATGGGCACTTCCATGAGCTGCTTGCCGATCTTCATCGCCGGATTCAGCGACGCCATGGGCTCCTGGTAGATCATGGCGATTTCGGATCCGCGAATGTCGCGCAACTCTTCCTGGCCCATGTCGTTCAGGTTCCGGCCCTTGAACTTGATCGAGCCGCCGACAATGCGTCCGTTGACGCCCAGATCCTGCATGACTCCGAGCGCGACGGTGGACTTTCCGCAACCGGATTCCCCCACCAGCCCCATCGCCTCGCCCGGCTCCACTGTGCAGGAAAAGTCCATCACCGCCGGAATCTCCCGAAGCCGCGTGAAAAAGCTTATCGAGAGGCTTTCGATTTCGAGGATCGGGCCGTCGTGGTCCGGATTGTTCATGGTGCCCTCCATGTCATGAGGAAAGCGCGGCAGGCGACGCGCGCCCCGAAAGTGAAGCGGTGCTTGATTCCAGGCGTGCCGGAGTTCGCCACCGGATCGGCCTCGGACGCTGCCTCGCTCATCATCAGTCCCTCAGGCTTTCTTCCCGAAGCCCGTCTGCCAGCAGGTTCAGGCCCAGGACGAGGCTCATCAACGAGAAGGCGGGAGCCAGGGCGGGATGGGGAAAGATCGAAAGCAGCTTCCGTCCGTCATTGATCGTCGATCCCCAGTCAGGGCTCTCCGGGCTGAGACCGAGGCCGAAGAAGCCCAGGGTTCCGAGAAGAATGGTCGTATAGCCGATCCTCAGGCAGAAATCGACGATGAGCGGACCGCGTGCATTCGGCAGGATCTCCCAAAGCATGATGTACCAGGGGCTTTCCCCGCGCGTCTGGCCGGCCGCGACGTAGTCGCGCGTCTTGATGTCGAGCGCGATGCCCCTCACGATCCGGAAAACGGTGGGCGAATTGACGAAGACAACGCTGACGAAGACCACCAGAAGATTGGGCGGGAACTCGATCAGGCCCAGCGGATCCGCGTTCCACGCGACCCCGGAATAGATCCAGAGGCCGAGCACCAGCGTGATCGCCAGGTACACCGTCCTCTTCACGGGCTGCACATGGAAACGCGAGTTGATCAGGATCACCAGGAAAATGATCGGGAAGATGAAGAGCACTGCCGCCATGTAGACGGGAATTCCGGTTTGCACGATTTCCGGCGTGACCAGGAGGTAGAAGAGAAGGATCACCGGGAAGGCCAGGATCAGGTTGGAGACGAAGCTCAGGATCGTGTCGAGCCGCCCGCCGAAATAGGCGGCCGGAAGACCCAGCGTGATCCCCACCATGAACGCGAAAAGCGTCGCGAACGGCGCGACCTTCACGACCTCCCAAGCTCCCTTGACCACACGGCTGAAGACATCCCGAGCCAGGTTGTCGCCGCCCAGGAGATAATAGGGATACGCACCTTCCACGTCCGGGAGCGCCGTCCCCGGCACCTTGTTCTTCATGCCCGAAACCTGGGCGAGCGGGTCGTGCGTCACGATCAGGTCCATCGCCCCGAAGATGGCCGTGAAAACCCAGAACATGACGATCGCGAATCCGATCATGCCGACCATGCTGTCGAACAGCTTGCCGTAGAGCCCGAGACGCCGCTTGAAGACGATCGACGCCGCGAACGTCGCCAAAAGGGCAATCCAGACCGGCAGGAGACGGGTCGAGACAGTGCCGACGATGCCCTTCGCCTCCAGGGTCGGCATCAGGATGCCGCCAACGACATAGAGGAGAATCAGCAACAGGATCAGTCCGGCGACGATCTTGACGCCAAGAACCGCGTAATCCGCCAGTTTCCGGGTGGTGGCGCTGACCTCATGCTCGACGATGTCTTCCGCAGCGAGGAAGGTCGTCACGATCTGTGCCACGACGGCAATTCCGAGCGCGATCCAGGCAAGCAGGAAAATCGGATCGAGGACGGAGAGGCTGCCGGTCCATGTCAAGGGATCCATGACTCCTCTCCTCCTACGAGAGCTGAATGCGGGGGTTCAGGAACACGTACCCGATGTCGGATATGAGCTGCGTGACCAGCACGACGACAACGGCCACCACGGAACAGGCGAGCAGAAGCGAGATGTCGTTGTTCCCCGCCGCCTGTACCAGCACCCAGCCGAAGCCCTTGTAATTGAAAAGGGTCTCGACGATCACGACGCCGTTCAGGAGCCACGGGAACTGGAGCATGATGACCGTGAACGGCGCAATGAGCGCGTTTCTGAGAGCGTGCTTCAGGACAACGTTTCGAAAGCTGACGCCCTTTAGCCGTGCGGTGCGAATGTACTGGGCGGTCATGACTTCGGTCATCGAGGCCCGCGTCATTCTGGCGATGTACCCCACGCCGTAAAGCGAGATTGTCAGGACGGGCAGGAGAAAGTTCTCGAGCGTCGCGTTATCCGCCGCGCTGGTGGCGGTGCCCTTGAAGATCTTCCAGCCGGCCGACGAGGCGAGCAGCGTGATGAGAATGACGCCCGAGACGTATTCGGGCGTGGCCGTCGACGCGATGGAGAATGTCGACAGCGACCTGTCGAGGCGGGACCCCTCGCGCATGCCGGCCAAGACGCCGACGATGAGCGCCGAAGGCACCATGACCACCAATACCCAGAACATCAGCTTTCCGGTGAGGCCGAGCCGGATAGCGATGATGGCGCTGACATCGTCCTTGAAGACCGTCGAGAAGCCCCAGTCGCCTTGCAGCAGCCCGCAGAAGCGGGGCGCTTCCGCAGGATCCATGCCCCGCGTCGCGCATCGGGCCGTGACGGCTCCGGTTTCCGGATTCTCGTGCACGTATCCGGGAACAACGCCAAGCCATTGCCCGTACTTCACCAGCAGGGGCTGCAAGTGGCCGTTCCTTTCGAGATACGAGAGCACGGCTTCGTCGGACATCCGCTGGTTGCCCTGCGTTTTTGCCAGCTTTTCCAGGGCCGGATAGAGATTGGTCAGATAAAATACGACAAATGTAAGGCACAACGCTGTCAGAATCATGACGCCAACGCGGCGCAATATGAAAATTCCCATGAGAACTCCCTGTCTTCTGGCGCGTGATCAAGTTGCCCTGCCTCCCCGATTCCGTGCCTGCCGAACCGGAGATGAAGCCCCGGGGGCGCCCGTTTGGGCGCCCCCGGCATGATGTCGTCAGGCTGCGAAACCCAGCTTGTAAGGATGAATCTCGAAGGTGATGTGCATGCCGGCGCCCACAAGTCCGGGCTTTCCATGTCGATAGACCGACCGCCAGTATGGCTGAACGGTCACGCCTTCGTCCTGGATGAGCTTCTGGACCTTGGCCATGACGGCGCGACGCTTTTCGACGTCGGCCAACGCCTGTGCCTCGGTCAGCAGCGCGTCGAATTCAGGATTCGCCCAACCGAACTCGTTCCAGGCCTCGCCCGAACGATACGCCAAGGCGAGGACCTGCACGCCCAGTGGCCGGTGGTTCCAGTTGGTCGAGCTGAACGGATACTTGGCCCAGTCGTTCCAGAAGGTCGAACCCGGCAGGATCGTGCGCTTGATGTTGAAGCCCGCGTCGCGAAGCTGGGCGGCGACGGAGTCGGTCGTGTTCTTCCGCCAGTCGTCATCGATCGACACGAGTTCATGTTCATAGTCCATCATGCCCGCATCTTCCATGAGTGCGCGGGCCTGATCGACATCTCGCTCGATCGGCGGCAGTTCCGCGTATTCCGGATGAACCGGCGCGACGTGATGGTTTTCGGCCTGAACGCCGCGGTCGCCATAGCCAAGCTCGAGACAGACCGCGTTGTCCACGGCAAGCTGCAGCGCCCTGCGGACGCGAACGTCGGCATAAGGCTTCTCGCCGTCGATTTCGGCCAGCTGGTTCGGACGGATGACGATCGTCGCCGCCGTAACCACCTCGGACTTTTCAAAGCCGAGGTCGTCCATCACGTCGATGAATTCGCCGACCGACTCGTAGAGGAAGTCCACCTCGTCAGCCTCTAGTGCGGCCAGCCAGGCGGCCGGATCAGTGCCGAAATCGATGTACTCGATGCGGTCCAGCGCCGGCTTGCCGAACACTGCCTCACCCCACCACTGATGATTTTCGTTGCGCGTGATCGCGCCCTTTACGCCGACCTCGAGCTCCGTCATGAGGTAGGGCCCGGTGCCAACGGCATTCATGGCGTCGTCGGCATTGAACGACGAGTGGATGATGGCGGCGGGATAGTCCGCCATGCCCGGAATGACGGTGATGTCGGGCCTTGGCAGGTTCAGGCGAACGGTGAGGTTGTCCACGACTTCGACCGAACCCTCGATGGCTTTCTCGGTCGCCGGATCGATCAAGACGCCGAAGCGCCCGGCCATCGAGTTACCCTCGACGGACTTGTCCGCCCACCCGATGATGTTGCGGGCCACGTCTTCCGCCGTGAAGTCGTCGCCGTTGTTCCACTTGACGCCCGGGCGGACATGCAGCGTGAACTGCGTCGCATCGTCGTTCGCCTCCCAGCTTTCGAGCAGAATCGGCTTGAACGACCCGTCATTGTTGTATTCGACCAGGTATTCCAGGGTGCCGCGGGTGTAGTTCGCGATCTGGCTCCAGTCGTAGACGCGCGGCTCCTTCAGCGCACGCACCTCCATCTGGATGCGCATCGTGCCACCCATCTTTGCGTGCGAACTGGCCTGGACAGGGGTGCTTGCTCCGATCAGCCCGTATGCTGCCGAGGTGGCAACACCCAGAGCCGTCGCGCGGGTCAGAAATTCGCGGCGGCTGATCTTGCCTTCGCGATATTCTTCCGCATGCATGAGCGCGGCAGGGTGGATTCTCTTCGTTGTCATGTTGTCGGTTCTCCCAGTTTTTGGTTCTTGGTTTCGGTCAGTGCCCATTCACGTCATTGCAGCCACAATCCGTGCCATCTTCGACACGTACCCTGCATATGGTCAACGGGCGTCTGCGGCAACAGATAAACCGATTCCGACATCCAATTCACCAAAAAACGACACTTCCGCGGGCAGTGCGTTGAATCATGGTAGGATCCGACACTGTTCTTGGGTGCGATCCCAGATGATTCGCTGCAAGTCTGCGGTCACGATGACGCGGGGGCCGCGCCAAGCCTTCTAGCCCAAGTCGCTCACCGAACCAAAGTTCTCGGCACCACCCCAAAACCGGTGCGGCGGCGCCTCTCTCACAACGCCAATGACGGAACGCCAACGACGGAACACGGTGCTCGGCCGGCATTTCGCAGGCCCGGAAACGGTCGGTCGGGAGAGCACAGGGGAATCTCCTGCAAGCGGCATGACGCTGGCGTGGGTTTCGGGCGCGGCTCCGCCGGAGCCGGTCCTGCCAGCGCCCGGGGGCTGCAATGCGGTGTCCGCCATTGCGGCGAGCGCGCTGCAGCGGCCCCGGCGCATGGCGAGTGCCAAGTGCCCGAAGGCCTCCTGGCGTGGCGGAAGCGAACACGGGCCGCACGTGCGGGGGCGGAGACCGGCTGCCGCCGGATTCCTCATTGATGGCGGGCAAGCCCGCCCAAGATGAAGCGTCCTGCAGATTCCGAAGGCCCGTGGAGACGAATGGCCTCGGGTGCTCGCGAAACACGTGGTCGTGATTCCGACGCATTCCCACCATCAGTGCCATCAGGCTTGCTCCCGAGCGGTCAAGGATCAGGATGCAACAAGGGATGGCGCACAGGGCTTGACTATGGAATTTCCATGATCGCCCGAACCAATTTGTTGCACTTTAGTGACGAAAGGGGCATGGTTCTCGCGTACAATGCCTCAATGAGTAGAATACCAAGACTCTCAAGCATCCGGAAGGAGCCAAATATGACGAAGCAAAGCCAGGACCTGATTGACCGCCTCGCGCGGGAGGCGCGGAAAGGTCGAGTGTCCCGCCGGGAGTTCATGCACCACTCGATTGTCGCGGGCCTGACCGCCACGACTGCGGCTGGCCTTTGGACCAGCAAAGTAGCGGCGCAGACTCCTAGTCGCGGCGGCACGTTCCGCGTTGCCCAGCATGACGGGAACACGGCCGACCAGCACGATCCCGGTCTTTATCAGTCAAACTTCGAAATTGCCTATACCCACACGGTCCGGGCCTTTCTGACAATGATCAATCCGGACGGAACGCTTGGACCCGACGTCGCCTCGGAGTGGTCCGCGACGCCGGACGCGATGGAGTGGACGTTCAAGATCAACGACCGCGCGACGTTTCACAACGGCAAGAAAGTCACCACCGCCGATGTCGTGGCATCCATGAACCACCACCGGGGCGACGCCTCAACCTCGGCGGCCAAGGCGCTCTTGGCCTCTGTTGAAGATCTTGTCGACAACGGTGACGGCACGGTGACGTTCAAGCTTTCTGCTCCGAATGCCGACCTGCCGTGGATCATGCCTGACTATCACCTCGCGATCCTGCCGGACAACGGCGACGGCACCATAGACTGGCAGTCGGGCTTCGGCTGCGGCCCATACAAGATGGTCGATCTGGAATTTGGTGTCGGCGGACGGTTCGTGCGTCACGACGACTGGCACGGCGAAGGCGCGTATTTTGACGAGGTGGAGTTCCTGGTCATCAATGACCCGAATGCCCGCCAGACCGCGCTGATCACCGGAGATGTCGACGCTGCGAGCCTGCTTGAGAACAAGACCCTCGCGCTTTTGGGTCGCCACCCGGACGTTGAAATCGACAACGTCTCGTCGGCCCAGTGCATCACCATGCCGATGCATGTCGACGTCGCGCCATTCGACAATCTGGACGTGCGAATGGCATTGAAACTGGCGATCAACCGCGAAGAACTGGTCGAGAAGATCACTTTCGGCGCGGCCACGATCGGCAACGACTTCCACCACTCGCCGGCGATGCCGTATTTCCCGTCGGAAATTCCCCAGCGGGAATACGATCCGGACAAGGCCAAGTGGCACTTGCAGCAGGCCGGCATTGAAGGACTCTCCGTCGACTTCTCGACCGCGGACTCGATTACGACCGGCGCGGTTGACGCGGCGATTCTCTACGCCGAGCATGCCAAGGCTGCAGGGATCAACATCAACGTGGTGCGCGAACCCAACGACAGCTACTGGGCCGATGTCTGGCTGGTCAAGCCGTGGTGCATGGTCACCTGGGGCGCGCGTCCGACGCCGGACGTCATGTACACGCTGGCGTACAAGGATGACGCAGACTGGAATGAATCGCATTGGAAGAACCCGCGATTCAACGAGCTCCTGCTGCAGGCCAAGGCGGAACTGGACGATGCCAAGCGGGCCGGGATGTACCACGAAATGGGCATGTTGATGCGCGATGACGGCGGCACGGTCATTCCGTACTTCCCGAACTTCGTCTATGGTCGCAGGGCCAACGTCAACCATATCGGCCAGCTTTCGCCGGCTTGGCAAATGGACGGCTACCGCCACGCCAGCCGCTGGTGGTTTGCATAAAAGAGTACCCGGGCCCGGGTCACACCCGGGCCCGCCGTGATTGTTGCGGTGCGGCATTCTTGCGGCACCGGAAATCAAATGATCGGGACATGCCCGGCACCAACAGTCGGAGGGGGTTATGAAGGATATTCTGGGGCTGGTCGCAAAACGACTGGGCCTTGGGCTGGTCACGCTGCTTGTCGTGTCGGTCCTGATTTTCTTCGCGGTCGAATTGCTGCCCGGTGACATCGCTCAGGCCGTGCTCGGCCAGATGGCAACCGAGGAAACCCTCGCCAAGTTGCGCGAGGAGATGGGCCTCGAACGCCCGGCGGTGGTGCGTTACCTGGATTGGCTCGCCGGCGCAGTGACTGGCGATTTCGGCACCTCGCTCATCGATGGCGAAGCTGTAACCGCCAAGATCACGGACCGCTTTATCAACACTTTGTTCCTGGCCGCCTATTCGGCAGCGATTGCCGTTCCGTTCGCGATCACGCTTGGCATCATCGTGGCGCTCCTTCGGAACTCGATTTTCGACAGGGTGGCGAACGTCGTGACGCTGACCTCCATTTCTTCGCCAGAGTTTTTCCTCGGCTACATCCTGATCCTGTATCTCGCCGTCAAGTGGAGCATGTTCCCTGCGATTGCGAGCCTTTCGTCAGGAATGACATTTCTGGAACTGCTCGAACGCACTTTCCTGCCTGCGCTGACGCTTGTGCTTGTCGTGACCGCGCACATGATGCGGATGACCCGTGCAGCGATCATCAACCTGCTTGCATCACCCTATATCGAGATGGCGCGGCTCAAGGGCGCGCCGCCGTGGAAAGTGATCGTCAGGCATGCGCTGCCCAATGCCTGGGCGCCGATAATCAACGTGGTGGCGCTGAACCTCGCGTATCTGGTCACCGGAGTGGTTCTGGTCGAAGTCGTGTTCGTTTATCCAGGCATCGGCCAGCTTCTTGTCGATGCCGTCGCGAAGCGCGACTTCCCAATCGTGCAGGCGTGTTGCCTGATCTTTGCGGCAACATTCATTCTCTTGAACCTGGCGGCGGATGTCGGGGCGATCCTCACCAATCCGCGCCTGCGGCATCCAAAGTGAGGGCGGCACCATGAGCATGTTTGTCATCGGATACTACGCCGCACTTATCACCGCATCCTGCATCGCGGCCTATTTCCAAAACCGCAAGGCGTTCATGCTGCTCTTCTCGCTTACGCTGGTCAGCTTCGTTCTCGGAATCGTTGGCGGCGTGCCAGCATTGCGAGGCGTGACAGTCTTCGCAGGCATCCTGGCCCTTGCGGCGGGAACCTCGTACGCGTTCCGCGAATTCCTGATCCAGGTCTGCAGCCCCGCGATCGCCAAGGAACTCAGAACCGCTCCCCTGACCGCGGCCTTTGGAATGTTCGTGATATTCACGTACGCCATCGCGGGAATCTTCGCACCTTGGATTGCGCCTTTCGGTCAATCGGAAGTGATCGCGTCCGCGTTTGAGCCGCCGAACGAAGACATGCTTCTCGGTGCTGACCAGCTTGGCCGCGACATGTTCAGCCGCATCGTCTACGGTGCCCGCAACTCCGTTGGGCTGGCGCTCGTTGCGACCGTCCTTGCATTCGTGATCGGTGCGCTGGCCGGCCTCTATTCTGCCGTCAAGGGTGGCTGGATGGATCAGCTGTCGGGCCGCGTGGCCGACGTGATCATGTCGGTTCCATCCCTCATTTTTGCACTTCTGATACTGTCCATCTTCGGCACCAAACTCTGGGTGATTGTCCTCGTCGTCGCGATCATCTACTCGCCGCGCGTCTTCCGGTTGACCCGCGCGGTGGCGGGCAACGTGGTCGTCATGGACTACGTAGAGGCGGCTCGGCTGCGGGGCGAAGGCGATTGGCATCTGATCCGCAAGGAAATCCTGCCAAATTCCACGGCACCGCTGATTGCCGAGTTCGGGCTGGAATTTTGCTTCGTGTTCCTGTTGATTGCCGGACTGAGTTTCCTTGGTCTGGGAATTCAGCCGCCGACTGCGGATTGGGGTTCGATGGTGCGCGAGAATGCGACGCTGATTTCGTTCGGCGACATCACGCCGCTGATTCCGGCAGCTGCCATCGCGCTGCTGACCGTCGCCGTGAACTTCGTCGTTGACTGGATGCTGTTCCGGTCATCGGGCCTCAAGGAGCAATGACATGAGCAAGCACCACAACAAGGGCGTTCTCCTGGAAATTCGCGACCTCAAGATCGACGGCTATGCGGACGAGACATGGGTGCCGATCATCAAGGGCGTCGACCTGACGCTCCGCCGCGGCGAGGTGCTTGGCCTGATCGGCGAATCCGGTGCGGGCAAGTCGACGATCGGAGCGGCGGCGATGGGCTATGCTCGCGACGGAACGCGTATTTCCGAAGGGTCGATCGAATTTGACGGCATGGAACTGACCACCGCCACGTCGGCAGAAAAACGTGCGCTGCGAGGCTCTCGCATTGCCTATGTCGCCCAGTCGGCAGCCGCAAGCTTCAATCCCGCGCACAAACTGATCGACCAGCACACCGAGGCACCGCTGCACTACCGCATCAAGAAGCGAATGGAAGCGCAGGAAGACGCCATGGAGCTGTACGAGCGCCTGCGCCTCCCGAATCCGACCGAAATCGGCTTCCGTTATCCGCACCAGGTCTCGGGCGGACAATTGCAGCGGGCGATGACCGCCATGGCCATGTCCTGCCGACCGGACCTCATCATCTTTGATGAGCCGACGACTGCCCTTGACGTGACCACGCAGATCGAGGTCCTTGCCGCGATCCGCGACATCGTCGATCAGTTCGATACCGCCGCAATTTACATCACTCACGATCTTGCGGTGGTCGCGCAGATGACTGACACCATCAAGGTGCTCCTGAAGGGCGAAGAGGTGCAGCACGCCTCGACCGAGAAAATGCTCGATGCGCCCGAGGAGGAATATACCAAGTCGCTCTGGGCCGTTCGCAGCTTCAAGCGCCCGCAGAAATCGCGCCCCGAGGATGACAGCAAGCCGGTGATTTCCGTTCAGGGCATAGATGCGGCCTATACTGGCGGCGCCAAGGTGCTTGATGATGTTTCCTTCGACATCTATCCCGGAATGACCGTGGCAGTCGTGGGCGAGTCGGGTTCCGGAAAGTCGACGGCTGCCCGTGTCATTACAGGTTTGCTGCCACCGATGAAGGGCGAGATTCTTTGTCGGGGCGAAGCCCTGCCGCCGCGCTATCAGGATCGCACTCGGGACCAGCTTCGCCAGGCGCAGATGATCTATCAGATGGCGGATACGGCGCTGAATCCCAAGAGCCGAATCAGCGACATCATTGGCCGGCCTGCGCAGTTCTACTCCGGTCTCAAGGGACAAGGGCTGAAACAGCGGGTCGACGAGCTGCTGGACCTGATCGAACTTGATCCTGCCAAGTTCTACAATCGCTTCCCGCCCGAACTCTCCGGCGGCCAGAAGCAGCGCATCGGCATCGCCCGGGCATTGGCCGCGGAACCGGAATTCATCATCTGCGACGAGGTAACGAGCGCGCTCGACCAACTGGTGGCCGAAGGGATCCTGAAGCTGCTCGACCGGCTGCAGCAAGAGCTCGGTCTGGCATACATGTTCATTACGCATGATCTGGCGACGGTTCGTTCCATCGCCGACGAGGTTGTGGTCATGCAAAACGGCAAGGTCGTGGAACAGGGCGCGAAGGAAGAGATGTTCACGCCACCGCATCACCCCTACACCGATCTCTTGCTGTCGTCGGTGCCGGAGATGGACCCAAACTGGCTCACAACACTTCTGGAAGAGCGCGGCGTCGACAATATTGGCGAGGCGGCAAGCGTCTAGTGCGACTGTTCATCGCAGTGCAATCGGCACACGCGTGAGAAACCGGTGCCGTGCTTTGCTCGGCTTGGCGCCGTTGAATTCCTTTGTTGGCACCTTGGCTTGAATGTCCGCGCGTGCGGCCGATTGAATTGGCCAGGCAAGTTGCCGGCCTGCAGAATCTGATGCTGCCGGAAGCATTTCTGACCGGAAAGTGAGGATTCTCGCCAAAATTCATTGAGGCGAGTTGCGGGAGATTGAACTGAATTTCGCGGTCCCATCCGCTCCGGCGATCGCGCGGCTTGCGCGGTTTGCGCTTGAGCGCCAAAGTCAAAGTGCCGCTCGTGCGCCAGCGGTCACGGTGGCTGACATGGCGTCACTTGGCCTTGCCAGCCGGACAGAGTTCGCCAAGGCAGTGATGTGCGCGTCCATCAGAGTACGGAAGCGGGCCTCCGTCCACTGCCACGACGATGTCTACGGATACCTCCGAAAGATCCATGTCCGTCCTCCCGCAACTGGTTCGCCGGGACCATGACGCGGGCGCAGGCAAGTTGACCAGAACCGACAGCAGCTTCACGTCGGGCATGAAAAGAGCCATGTGAACTACGCAACCCTGGCAACGGAAACTCCCGCGTTCGGCCGTGTTCGATCAGGTCGTGCATTTCGCCACGAAAGACCATCCAATTGGCCTGCAGGGTCTCGATGAGACGTCCGCGTGCAGGGAGTGGACCGGCCGTTGTCGAAACATCGGCCGATCCGTGTCCGGTCATCGCAAGCAATCGGCCAGCGTTGCGGCCATGTTGCGGATCACCTGCGGGTAGAGGGTTGGACCCGGTTCGAGATCCGCCCCCAGCGGATCGATCACGCCGGTATTTGCATCGGTTCCATCGAGAACGGTGGCGACGAGACCCGGGTTGAATTGCGGCTCGGCGAGGACGCAATCGATGCCTTCCTCCCGAATCCTGCCCTGGATCTCGGCGATCCGCGCCGGGCTCGGATCAGACGCGTCGCCGAGCGAGATCGCGCCCGAAGCAGGGAAATCGAACGCAACCTCGAAATATTGATAGGCGTCGTGGAAGACGATGAAGTTGCCGCCACGAACCGCATCAAGGGTCTCGCTGACCCCTGCAGACAGCGCCTCCAACTCGGCCCGGCCAGATGCGGCGTTGGCAAAGTAGGTGCCTGCATTCTCGGTGTCTGCCGCCGAAAGCTGCGCGGCGATAAGGTTCAGCCATGCGCTGGCGTTTTCTGGCGAGAGCCAAGCATGCGGATCGTGGTCGCCATGGGCGTGACCGTGATCATCATGGGCCATTTCCTCATGGTCGCCTTCGTGTTCGTCCTCGTGTGCGTGCTCTTCGTGGTCGTCGTCATGCCCTTCTTCATCGTGGGCATGCTCGTCATGCTCATCATGCTCGTCGTGCTCATCGTGCTCATCGTGCTCATCGTGGGCATGTTCGTCATGTTCGTCATGTTCGTCGTGCTCATCGTGGGCATGTTCGTCATGTTCATCATGCTCGTCGTGTGGGTGCGCCTCGAACAAAGCCCCTTCCCGGAATTCGAGCAGGAAGGTGACGTCCGCTTCCAGAAGCGTCGTGATCGCCGCATTCCCAGCCAGGTTTTTCACCGCGTTGGTCATCCAGGGTGTAAGGTCCTCACCCATCCAAAACACAAGATCGGCATCTTGAAGCGCTGCCGCCTCGGAAGGACGCAGGCTGTGTTCATGGGGGGAGGCGCCCGGCGGCACGATCAGGTTCGGCGCACCGACACCCTCCATCACGCGTGCCACGAGCGAATGTACCGGCGCGATGTCGACCGCAACACTTGGAACATCCGCCATGGCGGTGCCACCCATCATCGCAGCGGTGAACGAGAGGGGAAGAAGCTTTCTGGACACAGTATCCTCCATGTGATAATGTAACATTGAGTACGACTTACATGATATGAAATAACATGACAAGAGACACGCGGCCCGTACCCGCCGAGAGACCGACCCCATTGGGATTTCAGAGGCATGACCACGACGTCTGCGTCGACAAGGTGCTTGCTGTCGCCGAGACGCGCTGTGCAAAGGAAAGTCTCCGTCTGACGCCAGTGCGGCGCAAGGTGCTGGAACTGCTGCTTCAGGAACACCGGGCGCTTGGGGCCTATGCAATCCTGGACATGCTGCGTGAGGCGGGATTCGGATCGCAGCCGCCGGTCGCGTATCGCGCCCTTGATTTCCTGGCCGAGCATGGATTCGTACACAAGATCGAGCGTCTGAACGCCTTTGTTGCCTGCGTGCATCCTGAGGAGACCCATTCGCCCGCCTTCATGATTTGCCGGCTGTGTGATGCCGTGGCCGAGACGCGTTCGGCTCCTGCAAGGGGAGTGCTAGGCACGGTGGCGCGCGAGGCCGGGTTTCGGATTGAACGAACCGTTGTCGAGGCAGAGGGAGTCTGCCCATCCTGCGCGGATCAAGCAGCGTCATGAGCTTGATCACGATCGAAAACCTAAGCGTCCGTTACGGTGCCAACACCGTGCTGCACCATGTCGACCTGACGGTGGAGCCTGGCGAGATCGTCACCATTGTCGGCCCGAACGGCTCAGGCAAGACAAGCCTTTTGCGGGCCATTATTGGCGCGACCGAACCCGCCGCAGGACGGATCAGGCTCAATCCCGGCATCCGGATCGGCTATGTACCTCAGCGCCTGCATGTCGACCCGACACTTCCTATCACCGTGGAACGCTTCATGTGCCTTGCCGATCGTGTGCGCCGGCACGACTGCGTGGCGGCGCTGGATGCGGCCGGTGTTCCGAACCTGTTGAAGCGGCAGATGTCACAACTGTCGAGCGGTCAGTTTCAGCGCGTGCTTCTGGCACGGGCCCTGATCAATCGCCCCGAAATCCTGCTCTTGGATGAAGCGACCCAAGGTCTGGATCAGCCCGGCTCTGCCGCCTTCTACCGGCAAATCGAAACAGTTCGCGCCGAGACCGGATGCGCCGTGCTGATGATCAGCCACGAACTGCACGTGGTCATGAGTGCGTCGGATCGGGTTGTTTGCCTCAACGGCCACGTTTGTTGCGAGGGTACACCGGCAGTGGTTGCCTCCGCTCCTGAATATCGGGCACTGTTCGGAACCGGCACCGGAGGGGCATTGGCGCTCTATCGGCACGACCACGATCACGACCACGGCCACGATCGCATGCACGTGCACGAGGCCGCAGAATAATGCTCGATGATTTCATGGTCCGGGCGACGCTCGCCGGCATCGGGGTGGCCTGCGCTGCGGCCCCGCTTGGCTGTTTCGTTGTCTGGCGGAGGATGGCGTATTTCGGCGACGCCACGGCTCACGCGGCGATGTTGGGCGTCGCGCTGTCGTTGGCGATGCAGATGTCCATCTTCGTTGGAACGGTGATGGTGGCGCTTGCCATGGCCGTAACCGTGAATTTGTTGACCAGGCGCGGCTATGCAATGGACACGGTCCTCGGTGTTCTGGCCCATTCCGCACTCGCCTTCGGGCTTGTCGGGGTCTCCTTTCTGTCCGGCATCCGCATCGACCTGATGGCCTACCTGTTCGGCGATATCCTGGCCGTGTCGCGGGGTGACCTTTTGGTGATTTGGGGCGGAGCGGCGCTGGTGGTCACCCTGATCGCCTCGCGCTGGTCGGCGTTGCTGACCGCCACCTTGAACGAGGAGCTTGCCTATGCCAGTGGACTTGACCCAAGGCGGGAACAGCTGATCCTCACCCTTTCCATGGCGGTCACCGTAGCCGTTGCGATCAAGGTCGTGGGCGTGTTGCTGATCGCTGCCATGCTGATCATTCCCGCCGCCGCAGCCCGCAGCCTGGCCCGGACGCCCGAAGCCATGGCGATGATCGCCGCCGCCATCGGCGGAGTTTCTGCGGTGGCCGGACTGCGCGCGGCCTACGTCCTTGACGCCCCGGCAGGCCCATCCATCGTCTGCGTGGCCGCCGTGCTGTTCGCCGCTCTCGGTCTTGTGAACTGGCGCAGCCGGCGCGGAACGTAGGCACACGACAGGCCCGTCCATTCGAGACCGGCAGCGGCAGCCGCATCCACCCGACCGGGCGTTCGTGACCGGCCGGTCTGACAACCCGGCTTGGTCGACGTCGCCGTCCGAAGGCGTCAGGCTTCCATCGCCTCAAGATCGTCGATGAAGCCGGAAATCATGTCGAGGCCCTTGTCCCAGAATGCCGGATCTCCGGCATCAAGTCCGAAGGGCGCAAGAAGCTCCCTATGGTGCCTTGAACCTCCCGCCTTCAGCATCTCGAAGTACTTTTCCTGGAACGCCGGATCGCCGTCCTCGTGGACCGCGTAGAGCGCGTTCACCAAGCCGTCGCCGAACGCGTAGGCATAAACGTAGAAGGGCGCATGCACGAAATGCGGGACATAGGTCCAGAATGTCTCGTAGCCCTCCATGAACCTAAACGCAGGCCCAAGGCTCTCTTCCTGAACGCTCATCCACAGATCGCCAAGGTCGCCCGGCGTCAACTCACCCCCTCGGCGTGCGTCATGCAGCTTGCACTCGAAATCGTAGAACGCGATCTGCCGGACAACCGTGTTGATCATGTCCTCGACCTTGCCCGCCAGCAGCACTTTCCTTTCGTTGGTCGAAGGTGCCTCGGACAGGAGCCGCCGGAATGTCAGCATCTCTCCGAACACGCTCGCCGTCTCGGCAAGCGTCAGCGGAGTCGAGGACAGGAGCTGTCCCTGCCCCGCCGCCAGAAGCTGGTGCACGCCATGGCCCAACTCGTGTGCGAGCGTCATTACGTCGCGCGGCTTTCCAAGGTAGTTCAGCATCACGTAAGGGTGCACGTCGACCACCGTTGGATGGGCGAATGCGCCGGGCGCCTTTCCCGGCCTGACGGGCGCATCAATCCAGCCTTTCCCGAAGAACGGTTCCGCGAGCCTGGCCATCTCCGGATCAAAGTCGCCATAGGCTGCCAGAACCGTGTCCCGCGCCTCCTCCCAAGTAACAGTTCGGTCCGATTCCATCGGCAGTGGTGCGTTCCGATCCCAGACCTCGAGTGCCTCGAGCCCCATCCAGCGTGACTTGAGCTTGTAATACCGGTGGCTGAGCCTTGGATATGCCGCCACGACAGCGTCCCTCAGTGCATTGACGACTTCCGGTTCCACGTCGTTGGACAAATGCCGACTCGTCTGCGGCGTTGGCATCTTGCGCCAGCGGTCCTCGATCTCCTTTTCCTTGGCGAGCGTGTTGTGCACCCGGGCAAAGAGCTTGACGTTCGCGTCGAAGACCCGCGCGAGTTCCCGCGCCGCGGCTTCGCGAAGGTCGCGGTCCTTGTCCGTCAGGTGGTCCAAGGTCGATTCAAGGTTCTTTTCCTCACCGTTGACGTCGAACGAGAGCCCCGCCACGGTCTCGTCAAAAAGCCTGTTCCAGGCGGTCGCGCCGACCGTCGACTGGTCATGCAGGAACTTCTCCAGCTCATCGGAAAGCTGGTACGGGCGCATGGCACGCATCCGCTCGAAGATGGGCTTGTAGCGGGCAAGCGCCGCGTCCCCGGCAAACCAGCTCTCGAGGACATCGTCGTCAATCCGGTTCACCTCAAGCGAGAGGAAGACGAGCGATGTCGTGGCAACGGTGATCCTGTCCTGCGCGTCCGACAGGAACTTGGCGCGGTCATCGTCAGTGGTGTTCTGGTAGTGTCTCAACCCGGCGAAGGACATGATCCGGCCGGCTGTCCGATCGATCTCCTCGTAGCTCAGGATGCAGTTGCGCATGGCCGCTGCGTCAAGGTCCTTGAGCTTGCCTTCGTAAGCGGCGGCGAAATCGGCGCAGCTCGATTCCAGGCGTTCCATGTCCCGTGCGAATTCAGGCGCATCCGACCCGGAATACAGATCTGACAGATCCCATTCCGGCAGGTCGCCGAGGGAAGTGGGTGCGGCCGAGTCCGACACGATCGCAGGCTTGGATTTCATGTCCATGAGAAGGTGATCCTTTCCGGTTTGCCAACGACCTAGCGATGCGATGCGCGCAATTCAAGAAAGGCGGCGATCCGGAACGTGGCGCCGCTCGGCAGTGGGCAAGAAGAGGCAGCGGCGTGCTGCCCCGGCTTCGGGGCAGCCTCGCACGGATGGGATGCAGCTGATGCCGCGACCGGGGGCACCCGGGCCTGTTCCGGCGGCGTGGAACACGACTGCCGTTCCGGCTCCGCCTCAAGCGACCCGGTGCTCGCTCGCCCCAGAGGGAAGCCAGCGCCATGCAGGCGCTGGGGCGCCGGGTCGTGACCCTCCGGAGTCCGGGTTCTCCTCGACTGCCAAGCCAGGCAGGCTGCCGGCGCCCGAACTGCCGCGGTCATTTCAGGTTGCAATTTCGTGCTGTAAAACAGGGTGTTGCCTCGACACTCCCTGATCGCGCCGGCACGCGTCCCGCTCAGTTCACGGACACCCGTTTCAAGATGCTTCAGCCATTGGTCCCGAATCCGGACCGTCCGCGAATGTTGCAAGCAGACCTGGATCCGGCGGCACGACCAAGCCAGGTCCGGTCGGCAGATCCACGCGACCGTTTCTGATCATGATGACGTCGCCGCACAGATCGGTTCGCAGGGCATTTTCGTTAACGTCAACTTCACAAGATGAGGTCCCATCGAGGACCGCGGTGATCGATAGTGCCGCGACCTGACCGACGGCAGTGCCCATGAAATGCGGCCAGAGGCATGTACCCTGCGG
Source organism: Silicimonas sp. (assembly GCA_022824315.1). Taxonomy (GTDB): domain Bacteria; phylum Pseudomonadota; class Alphaproteobacteria; order Rhodobacterales; family Rhodobacteraceae; genus JAJEFO01. Next base: position 22,792 of record JAJEAC010000156.1, on the reverse strand, counting down.
CATCGCACGCGCGAGGTCCAAAGCACCCGTCACGCCGCCCCACTTCGCGACGTCCGGCTGCAAGATCCGCAGCCCGACATTCGCCATCGCGCAAAAGTTCTCGATTCCGTAGATGTTCTCGCCACCGGCAAGCGGGATGTCGGTGGATGAGGCAAGGTCTTCCCAATCGGCCAGTGGCGCGTTCGCAGGCAGCGGCTCTTCCGCGAAATAGGGTGCGAGGTCCTCCAGCTTTCGCAGCTCTTCCCTGGCCGTCGCAAGTGTCCACGACTGGTTGCTGTCAACCATGATGCGCGACCCGCCCGGGCACAGCATTCCGGCCCGCTTCACAAGTTCGCGGTTGCCGTGTTCTGCAAAGCCGACCTTCAGCTTGAAATGGGTTTGCCCGAGTGACGCGTGGTGCGGAATCAGGCGCTCCAGGTCATCCGCGTTGATCGAGGTCGCGTAGGATCGGGCGGACGTCTCGGCAAGTCCCATGAACTCGGCAAAGGACTGGCCCGCCTTGCGCAACGCAAGATCCCAAAGGGCGGTGTCGATGCCGGCAAGTATGTGCGAGAAGACCTCGAGCTGTCCGACATGAAGGAAGTAGATCGACAGCTCATCGCAAAGGAAATCGCCAATCTCCCGAGGTTCGACGAACCGCGCGCCACGCAGCCGCGGCGCCACGACATCCTCGATGATGTGCGCCTTGTGAAGATTGGCACGTGGCGGAAAGTTGGCCCAGACCTCTCCCCAGCCGGGGCAGCCGTCGACGTCCTTGATCCGGATCAGCAAGGCGGGTCGCGTCGGCATTGAGCCGAGCGCCATCCTGGGCGACACGCCGCCCCTTGCCCTGATCGGAATGGCGTCAATGCTCGCCAGGGTTATGTCGTCCCGAAACGCCAACGCCTACCAAGCCGCACAGGCCGAATGCTCGGACGTGTAGAAGTTCACCGCTGTCGGTCTGACCGAATGGACCGCCACACCGGAATTCTTGATCCCGCCGACGGGCATGTTGTTGTCCGGCACCGTACCATGGTTGACGTGAATCATGCCGTTCTCGCTCTCGGCAAGGACGCGCCGGATCAGGTCGTTGCGGTTGGAAATGAGCGCGGACGTCAGGCCAAGTTCGATGCCTTTCTGCATCTCCACCGCCTCATCGAAGGTGTCGTATTCGAGAACGGGCAGGACAGGACCGAAGAGTTCTTCCTGGCCCGCGATGGACTCGTGCCGCGCGGCGCCAAGGATGGCCGGGCGGCAGCAGCGATTGTCGTCGGGCCGATGTGGCACGCACCCGCCAGCCAAGGTCTCGGCGTCCTCGCCGGATCCGTCGTCGTACCTGCAGGCCACGCTCATCCCTTCCGTCTCACGACATCGCGGGCCGCTTCCGCGATGGCTGGCGCGTCGAGTCCGAATTTTTGCATAAGGTACGACGACGTGCCGCCTTCGCAGAATTGATCGCGGACGCCGACACGCCGAAAGGGCAAGCCGATCCCGGCGTCGGCCAGCACTTCCGCCACGGCTGAGCCAAGGCCGCCAATGACGTTGTGATTTTCCGCCGTGACGAGGGCGCCGGTCGTTCCCGCACGTTCCACGATCAACGCTTCATCAATCGGCTTGAGCGAGGCCATGTCGACGACGCCCGCCTCGATCCCTTCACCCGAGAGAGTGTCCGCCGCACTTAGCGCCTCGGGCACGCAGATGCCCGCAGAGATGATCGTGAGGTCGCCGCCCCCACGACGGATGACGCCCTTGCCGATCTCCAGCGACTGCGGCTCGAAGGGCGGTGGGGTCGTCTCTGGCCGTTTCATCCGCAGGTAGGCCGGCCCGTCCCAATCCAGCGCCAGCTTCACCATGGCCGCGTGATATTCCGGCCCGGAGGGCTCGAAAATCGCCATGTTGGGCACCGCACGAAGGATCGCCACGTCCTCGATGGCCTGGTGCGAGACGCCCAGGAGCGTCGCCACCCCGGGCAGGAACCCGACGATTTTCACGGGCAGGTTCGGATAGGCCGCCTGCATCGTGATCTGGTCGAGCACGCGCTTGGTGATGAAGGCGCAGAAGGAGTGGCAGAAGGGGATTTCACCGGAGCGTGCCATGCCGCCGGCCATGCCGATCATGTTGGCCTCGGCGATACCGACATTGTGGAACCGCTCGGGCAGCTCGTCGCGGAACCGATCGGTTTCGGTTGGTGGAACGAGATCGGCGCAAAGGGCGACGATGCACTCGTCGGCTTTTGCCGCCTCGATCAAGGCGTCGCCGTAGGATCGAGGCAATGGCTTGAAGGACCGGTTGATGAAATCCGCAGCCTCGAGCTTGGTCAGGGTCTCGGCCATGGCAACTCAGTCGCCCTTTTCGATTCTGCAGACATTGTCGCCTACCGGAACATCGTCCCCTTCATTGGCGAAGTGTTCCAGCATCGTGCCGTTGCAAGGCGCCTCGTACTCGTTGGTGACCTTCTCGGTTTCGACTTCGTAAAGGATGTCGCCCTCCTTGAAGCTCGCGCCCGGATGGACCTTCCACGCGACAAGGGTGCCTTCTTCCATGTTCATGCCGATCCGCGGCATTTTCAGCGCGACTTTCATTGTTCAGGCACCTCCTGTGGCGGCTTTGCCGAGAAGTCGACGCACGGCGTCCGAAATGCTGGCTTCGTTCGGCAGCAGCGCCTTCTCCAGCGGCGGCGAATAGGGCAACGCCACATCCGGGACCGTGACGCGCCGGATCGGCGCCTTGAGGGCGTCGAAGCATTGATCGGCACAAATCGCCGCGATGTGGGACGCCGCGGAACACATGTCGCGCGCCTCGTCCACAATGACCAGTCGACCGGTCTTGCGAACGGATGCAAAGATCATCTCGCTGTCCAGCGGCACGACCGTGCGAGGATCGATCAGGTCGACGCCGATCCCCGATCCAGCCAATTCCTGCGCCGCGCGCAGTGCCGGCCGGACCATGGCGCCGATGGCCACGACCGTCACGTCGTCGCCTTCCTGAACGGTCGAGGCCTTGCCGAGCTCGATGACGTGATCGCCTTCGGGCACGTCGCCCTGCTCACCGCCGCGCCCGGCTGCCTGCAAGAACATCACCGGATTCGGATCATGAATCGCCGAACGCAGCAGGCCCATTGCATCGGCGGGCGTCGCGGGAAGGGCGACCTTGATCCCGCCCAGATTCATGATCATCGGGTGCATCGCGTCGGAATGCTGCGCCGCAGCCGATCGACCGCCACCGAAGACCCCCATATAGACTATGGGCAGGGCGATCTGCCCGGCGGTCATGTAGCGCAGCTTGCTGGCCTGGTTGGCAATGCTGTCAAAGCCGGTATACATGAAATTGCCGAACATCATGTGGCACACCACCTTGTACCCGGCCGCAGCGGCACCGACGGCCATGCCGCTCATCACCGTTTCGGAGATGGGCATGTTGCGGACGCGGTGGGCGCCATGCTTGTCCTTCAGCCCGCGCGTGTCGCCGAACAGGCTGATTTCGACGTCCTCGCCGAACACAACAACCTTCGGGTCCTTGGCCATTTCGCCGTCAAGCGCTTCATTGATGGCCTGGATCATGCGTTTCTTTGCCATGTCCCGGGTCTCCTTTCAGGCAAACATGTAGTTGGTGCCCTGCATGGCAGGGTCGGGATAGGGTGAACCTTCCGCGAATTGCACGGCCTCGGTCACTTCGGCAGCGATCTCCGCCTCGATCTGGTCGAGATCGGCCTGGCTGGCCTGCCCGGCTTCGATGACACGCTTGGCAAAGGCCGGGATCGGGTCACGGGCGATCCACTCCGCGACCTCTTCATCCGACCGGTATTTCGCCCCAAGGAACGACACCTCGGCCTCGACATGGCCGCGTTGCCGGTAGGTACGCGCCTCGATCAAGGATGGTCCGTGGCCGGCGCGCGCATGCTTGATGGCCCGCGCAGCGCACTGGTGGACGGCGATCAAGTCGTTGCCATCCACTGTCTCGTGGGCGGCGCCGTAGGGTTTGGCCCGGTCGACGATATTGCCCGCAGTCACGGTCGAGGACGGCGAGAACTCGGAGAATCCGTTGTTTTCGCAAACGAAGATCACCGGCAGCTTCCAGAGCACGGCCACGTTCAGGGCCTCACCCAAGACTCCCTGGTTCGCGGCGCCATCACCAAAGAAGGCAACGCCGACAGCACCCTTGCCGTCCATCTGTGCAGCCCAGGCCGCTCCCGTGATGATCGAGATCCCGGCACCCACGATGCCGTTCGCACCGATGATCCCCTTGGAGAAATCCGCAACATGCATGGACCCGCCGTGTCCCTTGCACATGCCGGTTTCGCGCCCGTAGATCTCGGCCATCAGCAACTTGCTGTCTCCGCCCTTGGCAAGGTAGTGACCGTGTCCACGGTGGGTCGAGGCAATCCAGTCGTCGTCCGTGAGTTGCGAGCAGAAGCCGACGCCGACCGCCTCCTGCCCGATGTAGAGATGGACGGCGCCAGGTATGTTTCCCGCCTTGGCGTCATCGCCAATCCGTTCTTCAATCCGGCGAATTCGAAGCATGTCTCGGTAGAACCCGAGCATCTGCTCGTCCGAAAAATTGACATCTGAAGGGGCGACGCTCATGTCGAGAAGTCCTTTCTGTTGATCTGCCGGGACGTCGTGATGCAGTTTGCCGGCAACATTGCCCGCAACGCGCATCGGAATTCGCGGCGTCCACGTTTTCTGCTGTTCGGAATTCGGGATTCAGTCATTTGCGATTCCTCCGTCGACGTTGATCACCTGACCCGTGACGTAGGACGCACCTTCGGACAGGAGAAACGCGATCACCGCGGCGACGTCCTCGGGCTGGCCCAGCCGGCCGAGCGGAATGGTCGACAGCAGGGCGTCGCGCCCGCGCCGTTCGATCAGGTCATCCGCCATCCGCGTTTCGATGATCCCGGGCGCCACGGCGTTCACGCAGATTCCCCGATCCCCGACCCGCCGCGACAACGCGCGGGTCAGTCCGACGATCGCCCCCTTCGCCATGGAATAGGCGGCGTGGTCCGGCACGCCCCTATTGAACCCAAGCGACGAGGCAAGCGCGATGCGGCCGCCATCGACCATGCGCGGCAAGACCGCACCGACGAGGTCAAAGGCGTTCGTTGCATTGTGCTGCATTGTTTGGTCGTAGATCTCGCGGCTGCCAGGGCCGAGATCATGGGGCACGAAGATGCCCGCCAGATGCACCAGCGCGGCGACGTGTTCGGGCGCTTCCGGCAGCGCCGTCGCGCAGGCCGCAGGATCCTCGAGATTGCTCTCGGCAATCGTGGTGCTTTCGGGCAGCGCCTGCCGCAGCGGCTCCAGCCGACCGGAATCGACGTCGACGAGATGCAGGCGCCATCCTTCGGCAGCCAGACGGCGCGCCAGCACGACACCAATGCCGCCGGCCGCGCCCGTGATCACCGCGACCGGAGCCGTCACGACACGCCTCTCGGACCCTGCGCAGATGCACGTGGCGCGCCGTCTTGACGGTTGCCGGGCTGTGGATGCCGCATCTCCAATTTCAATTGCGTCGATCCGTCGAAAACCGTTCGTCCTCTCGTGTGAACGTCACAGCTGGGATTCCAATTCGGTGCGGGCCGAGGCAGCAACCTCGGGCGGGAAGCGCAACTGGTGGAACATCAGCCCCTCGAGCGACGCGACACCCTTGCCCATCAACGTGTTGGCCTTGATGAAACTCGGTTTGCCCTTCGTCGCGCGAGCTTGATCATAGGCGTCCAGCAACGCGCCAATGTCGTTGCCGTCCACCTCTTGGCAGGCGAAGCCAAAGCTCTCCATCTTGTCCATCAAGGGCTCCAAGGACATGACCAGGTCCATAGGCCCCTCGGACTGCACGAAGTTGTAGTCCACAATCAGGCAGAGGTTGTCGAGATCGCTGGCGCCCGCGAGCATCGCGGCCTCCCAGACCTGGCCTTCCTGCATTTCACCGTCGCCAACGATGACATAGACGCGGCTGGCGCGGCCCTGCCGCCTTGCCGCCAAGGCACAGCCGACGCCGACCGACAGGCCCTGGCCAAGCGAGCCGCAGGTCGCCTCGACAATCGGCCCCATGCGCTCGGACGCGTTTATTTCCAGCGGCGAGCCGTCGGTGACATAGGTGGCGAGCCGTTCAGTGTCGAAGAACCCGCGTTCTGCCAACGTGGCGTAGAAAATCGCGGTGTTGTGGGCCGTGGTCAGAAAGATCCGATCCCTGTCCGGCCAGGTCGGATTGGTCGGATCCAACGTCGCCTCGGCGAAATAGAGCGACGTGAATATGTCCGCTGCCCCGAGGCCTTGCTGAACATAGCCCTGTCCCGAAGGCGCGACCATGTCCACCACGTGCATGCGGAGCCGCGTCGCGGTCCTTTCAAGCTCTTCCAGGTTGTGTCGTGCTTGCACTGATTGTCCAAGGTGATGTAAAACGTTCTGGAACTTTGTACCTGCAGGTCGGGAGGGGTTTCAAGATGAATCTTCAGTCCATGAAGCGGAAGGCGGTCCCGTTGCACGCGGAAGTGGCCGGAGTTCTGCGGCATCAGATCATGTCCGGGGATCTGCTCCCGGGTGCACGTCTTCCTGCACTACGGGAACTGACCGAAGAGCTTGGCGTCGCACGCATGACGGTGGTTCAAGCGATGAACACGCTCGAAGATGAAGGTCTCATCGAAAAGCACTCCGGGCGCGGCACATTTGTGCGGAAGGTTCAGATTCCCGACCGCGTCTCACTTCAGGTGCGCGCTGAGATCTCAGAGATCTATGCGATGGTGGACCAGCTTGAAGTCTCGGTGCGCAAAGGCGAAGCAACCATAGAGAAGTCCAAGGATGGAAGGTATTTTCGTTGCATGCGTCGCATTCATGCGCGGGGTGGCAAGCCGTTTTGCCAGGTCGATATCCAGCTCGATGACCAGGTCTATGAACGTGCGCCAAGCCGCTTCATGCAGGAGATCGTGGTCGCGGTCCTGCGCGACCTTGGCGTGGACATCGCACGTGCGCGCCAGAGAATCACCGTCGCCTACGCCGATTTCGACCTCGCAAAGGCGCTCGGGATCAAGGTGAACTCTGCCGTCTTCAAGGTGTTCAGGGAGTTTTTCGACCAGCACGGGGCCCTGATCTACTCGGCCAAGCTGTTCTATCCCTGTGACCTGCTTGAACTGGAGATCGAGTTTACGACCGACAACCCCGCCTGAGCCGCATGAATGCGCGGGCGGACTTGCGGCTTGACAATTCGGGTGCACGATACAAAGGTACGTACGTCTCGACCAATGAATCACAAGACGAAAGCAAGGGAGGGCTTCAATATGAACCTTATCAAAATGGCCGCCGCAGCCGCGGTCGCGCTGGGCCTTGGCAGCGGTGTCGCGCTGGCCGAATACCCGGAAAAGCCGATCACGCTGGTCGTGTCGTTCGCCGCGGGAGGCAATGCGGACATCGGCGCGCGCGTGACGGCCGAAGCTGTCAGCGCGGAGCTGGGCGTGCCGATCAACGTCGTGAACAAGCCCGGCGGCGCACACATTCCGGCAACCATGAGCGTGCTTGAGGAGGATGCGGATGGCTACACCATCTTCCAATGGTCCCCGCCGAGTTTCATGGTCGTTCCGCTGACCCGTGAAGTGCCCTACAGCCCGATGGAGGACTTCATTTCGTTCTATGCGGGCCAAGCTGCATCCAATGCGCTCTACGTGCGAGCTGACAGTCCGCTCCAGACGTTCGAGGATTTTCTTGAAGCCGCGAGGAGCGAAAAGCTCAGCATCGGAGTCAACAACCTCGGCGCACCGCCAAATCTGAGCGCGGTTCAGCTGGCATCCGAGTTCGGCCTGGAATTCAAGACCATCGCGCTGAAAACCGTTCCGGCGACCATGACCGGGCTGATCGGCGGACAGGTTGACGTTGGCGTCGGACAGATCGCGACGATCAACGCGTTCAAGGAAGAGATTCGTCCGTTGATCATCCTCGACAACAACCGTCAGCCTTACTTTGAACAGCATCTTCCCGGCGTCCGCACCATCGGCGAAGCATTCCCTGGCAAGGAAGCCGGCGTTTGGGTTCACGGGGGTTGGGCCGTAAAGGCCGGAACGCCCCAGGAAATCGTCGACAAGCTGATTGCCGCAACCGCAGTGCTGGGCACGGACGCGTTCATCTCCGCCCTGCCTCCGGGCATCGACTGGCAGTTCGTGCATGGCACCGAGGATGTCGGGAAGCTGCTGCAGTCCGGCATCGACCTGTACTCGCCGATCCTTGACGGGCTGGGACTGCTGCACAAGTGATGTGCAATTGTCGAACCGGTTCGGGCGCCGCCACTTTGCGGCGCCCATTCCAGTTTCCGTGCGCACGGGAAGCAGGCTCATGCTGACCCAGAGATTGGCGAACATTGTCTTCACGGTCTTGGTCATCTTTGCCTGCGCCTATTTTGCAGTGGTTGCGCAGGGATTCGAGGCCGCCGGACTGCTGGCAAGTTCCGGACTTCCATCGAGATTCTTCCCGCAACTCCTGTTGGCATTCACGGCACTTTGCGCCGTGGTTGTACTTTATCTCTATGCCTCGAAGGGTGAGGCGGGAGATGAAGGCCAAACCGTTTTCGCTTCATCCGCCGAGGCCAGGCGCGGCCTGTTGGCTCTGGCTGCCGCAGTTGTCAGCTATATTGTCTGGCTCAACTTCGGTTTCGTCATGATGGCGATGATATCCGGGCCGCTCCTCTGTTTGGCGATGGGCGTGCGCAACCCGGTCATCTACGGCGTTGTCCTGGCGTTGGCGGCCGGAGTCTATCTGGTCTTCACCCAATTGCTGGGGACGCGGCTCTAGTGTTTGACGCTGCCGCAGTAGGGGTCGCGTTTGCGAACCTTTTTGATCCCTTCACCATGATCATGCTGGTGGCCGGAATCCTTCTTGGACTGGTCATCGGAATTCTTCCAGGTCTTGGGCCACCGATCGCGATCGCGCTGGCATTGCCCTTCACGTTCTACATGGAAGCGGTTCCGTCGCTGATCCTGCTTCTCGCAATTTACAATGCCGCGATTTACGGGGGGTCGATATCGGCGATTGCCGTCGGAATTCCGGGAACCGGGGCCGCCATCGCGACCGTCTTGGACGGACACGCGATGTACAAGCAGGGGCGAGGCGGCGAAGCGTTGGGGCTTTCGCTGACCGGCAGCATCATTGGCGGGCTCGTTAGCGTTGTCTGCCTGACCTTCATCGCGCCTGTGCTTGCTCAAGTCGCCATCAAGTTCGGGCCTCGGGAGTTTCTTGCCATCTCCGTTTTCGGATTGGTTGTCGTTGTCCGCGTTGCGGGCGCGAACCTCTTCAAGGGACTGCTTGTCGGCGGTCTGGGCATTTTCCTGACGACCTGGGGACTGGATGAACTGAATGGCGCAGAGCGCTACACGTTCGGGACCTATCACCTGTACGAAGGCATACCGCTGGTTCCGTTTCTCGTCGGCATCTTCGCGGTGTCCGAGGTCTTGATCGGGGCGGAAAGGGCATTGAAGCGCATTGAATTCGACAAGACCAGCCTGACCGTGAAGATCCCTGGCCTGGGAACCTTGTCCAAGCTCAGGGGCAATCTGGCGCGATCTTCGCTCCTGGGCACGATCATCGGGATCATCCCCGGAGAGGGCGCCGCGGTCGGTGCGTTCTTTGCCTATTCGGAAGAGAAGCGTCGTTCCAAGGAGCCGGAAAAATTCGGTACAGGCATTCCCGAAGGCATCGTTGCTCCCGAAACGGCGAACAACGCGACCGTCGGCGGAGCGTTGGTTCCGACGCTGACGCTTGGCGTGCCGGGCAGCCCGGCCGCAGCCGTTCTGCTGGGCGCGTTCCTGATTCAGGGCTTGGCACCGGGGCCGACGCTCTTTGACGAACGCCCCGACATCATGTACTCCCTGTTCCTCGGACTCTTCCTCATCAACATCCTGTTGTTCTTCATCGGCCTGTTCGCGATCCGCTTTGCCGCGATGCTGATCAAGGTTCCGATGACAGTGATCGTGCCGACCGTCCTCTTGCTGAGCTTCACCGGCATCTACGCGGTCTCGAACAGTATCTTCAACGTGGGTGTTCTGCTGGCCGCCGGAGTGCTGGGGTACGTCGTCAGGAAACTGGGCTATTCCATAGCCCCGCTCTCCATTGGCTTCGTGCTTGGCCCAATTCTTGAAAACTCCCTGCGCCAGTCCATCACGATCGCGGATGGCAGCACGGCGGAATTCTTCAACACTCCCATCGGTCTCGGAATCTATGCCGCCCTGGCACTGACAATCCTCTGGGGGCCGATCTCGACCCGGGTGAGGAGCCGCTTGGCGGGAAAGGTTAAGGATCCATGAGAAAAAGACCGAACATCCTCCTGATCTACGCCGACCAGATGCGGTACGACGCGATGGGTTGTGCGGGCAATCCGATCATAAGGACGCCGCATATCGACAGGCTGGCAAGCGAAGGGGTTCAGTTCACCGAGGCCTACACGTCGTATCCGATCTGCTGCCCGTTCCGCGCCTCCGTGATGACGGGAAAGTACGCCCAGAGCCACGGAATGATCCAAAACCACTTCCCGCTGCGTGGCGACCAGGTCTTCCTAGCCGATCTCATGAAGGATGCAGGCTATCGGACCGGGTATATCGGAAAGTGGCATCTCGATGGTGGGCCCAAGCCCGGCTTCGTGCCGCCCGATCGCCGATTTGGCTGGGATCACTTCATTGGCTTCAATCGAGGCCACGAGTACATGTCGTCGATATACTACGACGACGATGGTCAGGCCTATCATTCGAAACGCTATGAACCGGACTACCAGACCGATCAGCTGATCGACTTCATTGCCCACGCGTCGACCGCCAAGGACGGCAAGCCCTGGATCGGATACGTGAGCTATGGTCCCCCGCATTTCCCGATGGACATGCCGGACTACCTGCGCAGGGTCTACAGCCCCGACGAGGTCCCGTTGCCGGCGGGCGTTCCCAACATGGAGTTGCAGCGCAGGATCCAGAGAATTCGAAACGAGGTCTGGTGCGGCGGCGATCCGCGGTCCGGACATGCGAGCCACGCGGCCTACGACACCAAACCCGTGGGCGAGCCGGAAACGGAGGCCGAGATTCGCCAGTTCATCGCCGAGTACTATGGCATGATCCACAACATAGACTGGAATGTTGGGCGGATCCTGAACGAACTTGATCGCCAGGGAATCGCGGATGACACGGTCGTGCTGTTCTTCAGCGATCATGGCGACATGTGCGGTCAGCACGGGCACTACTGCGGGATCAAGAACACGGCTTACCGGGCTGCCATGCACGTGCCCTTGATTGTCCGTTACGCCGCGCGGTTCACGCCGAAAAAGACCGAGGCGCTGGTCGATGTCGGCCCTGACATGATGCCAACGGTCCTCGACATCGTTGGGGCGGACACACCCGAGGGCATCGATGGCCAAAGCTACCTTCCCGTTCTCGACGGCGAAGAGGCCGAGGCGCGCGATGCGATCTGGTATCAGATCTTTACCCAGACAGGTGCCAACCCACACGAGTTTGCGCCGTTTGCCGAGCGCGGCATACGCACCAAGGACTGGCTCTATATGCGCCACAAGGACAAGCGCTTGCTGCTGTTTGACGAGCGTGCAGACTACCATGAACAAAACAACCTGGTGGACGATCCGGCGTATCAGACGTTGATGGACGCGTTTGACGCCCGGATTGCAGCCCACATGGAGGCCAGCGGGGATGATTGGGAGATGGCGGCGGACTTTCCGCCACCGGACTGGATAACCCACGCCGATGCGAAAGAGCATCTTGAGAAGGTGCTCCTGCCGAACGCGATCGAGGTCGCCTGAACGAGGGACGTCCACGTTGCGGTCCCAAGCGAGACGTTCGCCGGCAGCCAGTCCCGCATGGACCGAACCGAGTTCACAGGGAGCGTCCGTTGGAAATCAAGGGAGATCACGTCCTCATCACCGGCGGCTGCGGTGAAATCGGCCTTGGCATCGCAAACGCGTTCCTGGTCCAGGGCATGCGGGTCACGCTTGCCGACCTGAACATCGCGCCAGGCGAGGCGCTGGACGCCGTGCACGAACAAATGAGCCTGACCGAGCTTGATCTCGCCGATGCAGATGCCGGCGCGGCGCGGTTGAATCCGTTGGCGCAATCACCTGACGCGCCGGATGTTCTGATCAATGGCGTCGGCTGGACGCCGAAGACAAGCTCGGAAGGCATCCCCTGGACAACCTGGGAAATGCCGATGGAGCATTTCAGCCGGGTGGCGGCGGTCAATCTCACCGCAGTCCTCCAATGCACGAGCATCTTCATTCCGCCCATGCTGGCGCGCCGGCACGGGCGCATCATCAATATCGCAACGCTGGCCGCACGAATCGGAGGCGCCGTGGCGCCGATGCACCATGTTTCGGGCAAGGCCGGAGTGCTGGGGCTGGCAAAAGTCGTCGCGCGCGAATTGGGTGGTACAGGGCTGACCATCAACGCGATCAATCCTGGCAGGATCGACACCCAGATGATCAAGGACGTGCCCGACGAGGTGGATAAGGCAATCGCCCCCCGGATCCCGGTGGGCCGGCTCGGCCTGCCCGCTGATGTCGCCAAGGTCTGCCTGTTCCTTGCCTCCGATCTCGCGGACGACCTGACCGGAACGACAATTGAGGTGATTGGCGGCCTTTACGTCGGACCGTGAACGCGCCGATGACGCCGTCACAATTCAAGCGCTAAGGAGCGGACCATGCCAAACGAAGGCACAAGGGCGATGAATGGCGGCGAGGCGATCGTCGAGATGCTTCGCCGGTTCAACGTTGACACGATGTTCGGCCTGCCGGGCGAACAAACCCACATTCACGATGCAATCTTCCGCCGCAATGACATCCGCCACGTCCTGGTGCGGCACGAACAGGCTGCTGCAAAGATGGCCGATTCCCATGCACGTGCGACCAGCAAGGTCGGTGTCTGCGATGCCACGGTCGGGCCGGGTGCCACCAACCTGATCAGCGGCATTTCAGAGTCCTTTCTCTCCGGCATTCCCGTCGTGGCCATCGTCTCTGACGTTCGAGCGGATTGGCGGGGTCGCGAATCGTTTCAGGAAATCGACCAGACAACGCTTTTTCGCTCGATCACCAAGAGTGCCTTCTCGGTGGATCATATCGAACGAATTCCGGAATTCGTGAAGCGGGCCTTCCAGATCGCGACCACCGGGCGACCCGGACCCGTGCTTCTGAGCTTTCCGATGACGACGCTGCGGGCAATGCACGAATTCACCGAAAAAGACCTCGAAGTCGACACCCGCTACGCCCGGTGGCCGGCATACCGACCAACGCCACCCCGGCACGAAATTTCCGCCGCGGTCGACGCAATGCTGTCCGCCAGACGTCCGATCATCCTGGGCGGCGGCGGCGTGATAGCCTCGGGCGCAATGGACGAGGTCAGGGAACTCGCCGAACTGCTCGACATGCCGGTGGCAACGTCCTACATGGGCAAGGGCACACTGCCCGAGAACCATCCCCTCAGCCTCGGGCCCTATGGTCTCCTCGGAAGGCCGGCGTCAAACGAATACGTCCTTCAAGCGGACTTGGGGCTGGCCTTGGGGACTCGCTTCAACAATGTAGGCACGGCGGCCTGGCGCATTCCTGACGGGAAGACGCGACTGGTTCAGATCGACATCGAGCCAACCCAGATCGGCCGCAACTACGCGGTTGACCTGGCTCTGACAGGCGACATCAAGGCGGTCTTGCGAGAGATGCTCGATCTTCTCAAGTCCGACACTCGTGTCACACGCAAAACGACACAGCGCGACGCCGTTTCCTCCATAGCCGCGAATTGGCGAAAGGCGAAGGGCATCGAGTCACCGCTTGCCCAGGATCGCGATGCCAGGCCGGTGCATCCGATTCAGGTGATCCGCGCGATGCGGGATGCCATGCAGGACGACGACGTTCTTGTCTGTGATTCCGGGTTCAACCAGATCTGGGGCGGCCAGTATTTCGAGGTGCGGAGTCCGGGAAGAAACTACCTGGGCCCGCGCGGCTTCGGCGTGATGGGCTATGGGTTGCCTGCCGCCATCTCGCACGCTTTGACGACGCCGGACCAGAAAGTCGTCTGCCTGACCGGAGACGGCGGATTCGCCATGGTTGTTCAGGAGCTGGAGACAGCCGTGCGCAGCGGCGCCAACCTGACCGTCGTCGTCATGAACAACTCGAACATGCATTTCATCAAGGACAACCAGCGGCTCTTCTTCGACGGCCGTTACATTTCCACCGAGTTCACCGAATTGGACTACTCCGAAATTGCACGCGCGTTCGGCTGCGCAGGCATTCGGGTCGAGAACAGCGGTGCATTGGACCAGGCCTTTGCCGAAGCGATGCGAAGCAACAAGACATCCGTAATCGACGTCCGCATTCGGGACGATGCCGTGCCGGAACGAGTCAGCCTCCAGTCTTTCAAGTGAACACGGGGCCACGCGCAAGCAATGGCTGGGGACGCCGGGCCGCTTGCGTGCAGGGAGCCTCTCGGAATCTCCGGATTCCACACGACCAAAGGCGCATTGCGACCCCCAGTCTGTCTTGCAGCTTGTCGAGCTGCATGCATTGAGCTTTTCTTGCCATGTCACGCGCGGGTCGGGTGGGGCGTCCTCACCTGACTTCCTCCCGGACTCATCTCGACCGGGAATTTCGAAAGCAGGTCGGTCAGATGCGGGCGGCCTTCAGGAACTGTGCCATCCTGGCGCCGAGCAGTTCTGGCGATACCGGAAGGCAAAGCCCTTTGCGCGCCTCTTCCATGCGGTCTTCCGGAACCACGCCCGGGGCGCGAGTGTCCAAGAGCATGCGGACCGCGTCATCGTCGAATTCTGGATGGGGCTGAACGGTCAGGGCCCAGTTTTCGTAGGCCAGGCCAGCATAATCGCAGCCGTCCGCCGTGGCTATGGTGTGAGCCATGTCCGGCTTCCGGACCACCTGGTCCTGGTGCCACGCGTTCACGGCAATGGTCTCGCCTTCGAAATCGTATTCGACGCGACCGACCGACCAACCGCCGGCGAACTTCTCGACCCGTCCTCCGAGCGCCTGCGCGATGATCTGGTGCCCGAAACATATCCCGACCATCGGAATGCCGTCCGTGCGGGCATTGCGGATGAAGTTCTCCAGGGGCGGAATGAAGGGTTCGCTGTCATAGGCCCCGTGCCGGGAGCCCGTGAGCAGCCAGCCTTCGGCATCGCTGACGGACTCCGGGAACTCCATGTCGACCACGCTCCAAGTCCGGAAGGTCAGGCCATGACCGGCAAGGATGCTTGAGTACAGGTCCGTGTAGGTGCGGTCCGCGTAGCCGTCTGCAGTCGGAAAGTGACCGCATTGCAGGATGCCTATCAGCATGGAACACCTGAACTCCTTGCGCTTGGACACTAGACTTGGCCCATTGCGGCGGCAAGCGCTTTGCGTTGCCCCGCAAGGCACGCCTGGCGAACGTTCACCTTCGATGTCGTGGACGCGTCAATTGCGGTGTCGCGCCAATGGGACTCTCACTCCGGTCAGGCGACCAGGCGATATCCGCCGGACTCGGTTATCAGCAAGCGCGCATTCGAGGGCTCCGGCTCGATCTTCTGTCGCAATCGGTAGATGTGCGTCTCAAGCGTGTGCGTCGTGACCCCGGCATTGTATCCCCAGACCTCGTGGAGAAGCACGTCGCGCGCCACAACTCCGTCCGAGGCTCGATAGAGGAATTTCAGGATGTTCGTCTCCTTCTCGGTCAGGCGAATCTTCTTCTCGTCCTCCGTGACCAACATCTTCTGGGCAGGCCGAAAGGTGTAGGGTCCAAGCTGAAACACTGCGTCCTCGGACTGTTCGTGCTGCCTGAGCTGCGCACGAATCCGCGCGAGCAGCACGGGGAACTTGAACGGCTTGGTGACGTAGTCATTGGCACCGGCATCAAGACCCAGGATCGTGTCGGCATCGGTGTCGTGGCCCGTCAACATGAGAATCGGGCACTTGACGCCATGCTTTCTCAATACGCGGCAAAGCTCGCGTCCGTCCGTGTCAGGCAGCCCGACGTCCAGTATCACCAGATCGTATAGCGCCTGCTTGACCTTCAGTATGGCTTCGGCCCCATTCGCGGCCTCGAAGACGTCGAAGTCTTCGGTCAGAATCAGCTGTTCGCCCAGCGCCTCGCGCAAGTCCTCATCGTCATCCACCAGCAATATCTTTTTCAGGTTTTGGGCCATTGCGTCCTCCGCAGCTCTACAGGGAGCAGATGCGGGGGCGACGGGAATCTTGCAAGAAATGCTGCAAATCTTCACCGGGACGTGTCACGGGCAGTGCAATTGTTTCAAATAATGGGACTTGTACCGACGGGATGATACCATTCGATGTTCCGCTTTCGCGGCACGACGTCGTGCAGTGGCATGGCGACGCTGGGCGGTCGACGGGCCGGATCGGGTCAAGACCGATCTGCGTCCCGCGTGTCATTCCGCGCGACGAGTCCGCCTGTTTCGGGCATCCGCGCCCATCCGTGACCGGATGGGCGCTTCCCGCAGGTCAACCTTTCGTTGTAAGCCCCAAAAGAATCGCGGAAACAGTCTTGGTTAGAGATCTGAACGGTACCGGACACCGATGTCGCTGAAACCGAACCTCCGGGAACGCATCGCGCGGGCACGCACCGACCTGCGGCTGGGGCTGCCGGTCGTGCTCGCGACCGGCACGTCGAATGTGCTCGTCCTTGCAGCAGACGGGATCGATCCGGTCAGGCTCGCGGACGTCATGCAGCATGGCGCCTCCGTCTTGGTGATCACCGCACGTCGCGCGGAAACGCTGAGAGCGCGGGCCTATGACGGCGACCTTGCACGGCTCCGACTGCCTCCGGACGCGACTGCAGACTGGGTAGCCTCGGTTGCCGACCCGCAAGACGATCTCTCAAGGCCAATGAAGGGGCCCTTCATGTCGGAACGGGGCGGTTCGGCCCGCATTCACGGACTCGCCCTCCGACTGGTCAAGTCCGCAAGGCTCCTCCCCGCGGCCATAGTGACGGAAATCGCAAATGCGCCACCCGCGGAACTGACGGTGCTGAACGCGGACGGTCTTGATGAAGTCCTGACGGCACCGGCATCCCATGAAGAGGTTGTCGCGGGCCGGGTGCCAACCGCCCTCGCCGCACAAGGCCGCGTGCACGTGTTCCGACCCGATGATGGCGGCGAGGATCATGTGGCTGCCGAAATCGGGCAGCCGGCACGAGACGCCCCTGTGCTGACGAGACTGCATTCGGCCTGTTTCACCGGCGACGTTCTCGGATCCTTGAAGTGTGATTGCGGGGCACAGCTGCATGCGGCCCTAAGGCAGATGGCAGAAGAAGGCGCGGGCGTTCTGCTCTATCTCCATCAGGAAGGTCGCGGCATCGGTCTGGCCAACAAGATGCGCGCCTACAGGCTGCAGGACCAGGGATTTGACACCGTTGAAGCCAATCATCGGCTTGGGTTCGAGGATGACGAGCGCGACTTTCGCACGGGGGCTGACCTCCTGAAGCGCCTTGGGTTTTCATCCGTACGCCTTCTGACCAACAATCCGGCCAAGGTCGACATGATGAGGACACAGGGACTCGAGGTCGTTGAGCGGGTTTCCCTTCAGGTCGGAAGAACTGCCGAAAATGCGGACTATCTTGACGTCAAGGCCAGGAAGTCGGGGCATCTCCTGTGACCAAGCCGGCCACGACGACGGGGTTCGGTACGACAGGACACCGCTTTGGACGGGTGCTTCCGCGAGCGCGATGCGGCAGGCCTGCCGTCATGGTTCTTTCCCAATCCGGACTTTGGTTCCGGAAGCGGCGCTTTCCCTGCACCATTGGCCGCAGTGGCGTGGTCGAGAAAAAGCGTGAAGGCGACGGCGGCACGCCTGCGGGCACCCATCGGATTGTCGGCATGCTTTACCGTGCCGACCGGATAGCGAAACCTGCGTCGTGGGCCAGTGCGATCCGCCCCGATGACTGCTGGTGCGATGATGCCGGACATCCGGCCTACAATCACTTGACACGGGAACCTCTTGGAGCGTCCCATGAACGGCTTTGGCGTTCCGACCGCCTTTACGACCTGGTGTTGCTGACGGATTGGAACTGGCCGGACGCAAGGCCGGGAAAGGGCTCGGCGATCTTTGTGCATCGCTGGCGGCGAACGAGTTGCCCGACGGAAGGCTGCATTGCGCTTCGGCCCGATCACCTCGCATGGATCGCCCGTCATCTCCCGATTGGCGCGAGGTTGATCGTTTCGCCTCGCGCGTAGTCTCTCGCCGGGACTGTCGTTGATCCGGCACGCACGCGCGTGCTGGCGGCGCCACGTGCCGCACCTCCCCGTCACTGCCTGCGGTCATGGACGGAGCGGCCGATTCACCGTGTTCAGCGTCCTTTCTGCTGATATCGGGAACAGCCTGGCTTGCCGCAGCGAGGGAAACACGTGCTCCGCACCATCGCTTTTCCAGGCCTTGCGTCACTTCGGAATTTGCGTGCCCGGACGCTCTCTCGCATCCTTGAACGTGCCTGGTTGACGATTCCCATTCCACATCGCCAGTTTCCGGCTGCTTGCCGCGGGCCTTGTCATCCGGGCTGCATGTCGCCTTGCATCGGTCAGGCCCATCTCGATGAACGCGCGCGCCTCAACCGCGATCCCGCGCCCCGAAGATTGCGGAACCCACGCGGACATGTGTTGCCCCCAGGGCGATCGCCTCCTCGAAATCGCCGCTCATTCCCATAGACAGGCAAAGCAGATCATTGCGATCCGCGATCTTTTTCAGGAGTGCAAAGTGCAGGCTGGGAGGCTCGTCGACAGGCGGAAGGCACATGAGTCCCTTCAGCGGCAGGCCAAGCGCCCTGCATCCCGCAACCAGATCGTCCGCCTCGTCCACGGCAACGCCGGCTTTTTGGGGTTCGTTTCCGGTGTTCACCTGGACGAACAGGTCGGAGCAGGATCCTGTCTCGCCCGCTATCCGGGCAATCGTCGTGGCAAGTTTCAGGCGATCGACCACGTGAATTGCATCGAACAATGCCATGGCGGCCCGTACCTTGTTGGTCTGCAGCGCGCCCACGAGATGCAATTCAACGTCGGGGAAGCGCTCGCGCAGGGCCGGCCACTTCCCTTGCGCTTCCTGCAACCTGTTCTCGCCGAAGACGCGATGCCCTTGCCCGAGCACGGCCTCGATGCGGTCAAGCGGCTGAAGCTTTGACACGGCGACAAGCGAAATGTCGGCAACATCTCGTTCGTGGGCATCAGCGGCCCGGGCAATGCGCGACCTGGTTTCAATCAGCGACATGGCCGTCCCTTTTCAATATGTCGATCATCGGTTTCAGCTCCGCTTCGAACCTCCGCCAGCCCTTCACCGATGCGCTCGTGATGGGTTGACGCACCTGGAAGACACTAAGCGTCTGCACCCGTCCGGCGCTTTCATGGAAGTTCAGGCACGCGTCCTCCCAGTCAAGCCCGCAAGCCGCGATCAGTTTCCTGGTCTCCTCTTCCGGATTTCCGACCAGCGTCTCGTATGACACTTCATGAAACCAGTCCGGCACGCGCTCGCGCCAAAGATCGATCATGCGTTCGAATTCACCGTAGTACCGTGCCAGCTTCTCAAGGTCATATGCATAGCCGTGCGTGCCCTGGGCAAACCTGCTCTTGTAGATCGAGAACAGGTTGTCCCTCGGGTCCCGTCGCACAATCACGAAACGCGCGTTCGGCAAGGCCAGCTTCAACGCTCCGACATGCTCGAACGTGTAGATGGACTTGTCGGTCACGTGTCGCGCGCCGGGAAACCGCCGCCCGATGGCCTTGGTGTAGTCCCGACCGATTCCGGCAACGACGTCCGGGTCGGGGTCGCCACCGCGCCCGCCTGGCCTCGCGGACAGCAGCGCGCGGCAGAAATAGGACGCAAATCCGAGCTCGCCGCCGCCCTCGACGTCTGAATGTGCGGCAATGATCTGCTCGACGAGCGTGGTGCCGGACCGGGGCAGACCGGTCACGAAAATCGGCGCGAAGCCGTTCTCGGCAGCTGGGGGCGACTTTGTGAAATCAAGCTGTCCATAGGCTTCGCGGCAGTCGGCGATTTCAGCAAAGCGCTGTCCGGCGGACGCGCTGGACAGGCTGTCCGCAATCCGGTTTGCCTCACCCAGAAATCGGAAGACGCGGGTGTCGTCACGCGTGTCTTCAAGGGCCTTGGCGATGGCGAATCCGAGGTTCATGCGATCCTCGTCGCCGATGTCCGTGCGCTCGAACAGGTCGACCATTTCGTCGATGATCGGGTCGTCCCTTGTGGCCTTGTGGCTGATCATCAGACGGCGGTAGGCATCGCCATTCGCGGGATGCTGCTCGATGACACGGCGAAAGAGCTCATGCGCCTCCTCGAATTCGCCTCGCGTCTGCAGCATCGAGGCCTTGGACATGAGCGCCCCGGCATGTGCCGGCTCGCCGTTCAGGACCTGGTCGAGTTCGGCCAGCGCGTCCGCGGATCTTTGAACATGCTCAAGCGCATCGGCAAGGGCAAGACGCAGGCCGGTCGAGACGCCCTTCCCGGACCTTGCGGAGAGCGCGACCGCATGCGCATAGGCCTCGACGGCGGCGTCGTGATCGCCATGGCGTGCACAGGCATCTCCGAGCTCGACGAAGAGACGGGCATTCTTGCGATCCAGCCGGGACGCCCGCTTCAGGAGGACCATCGCCGCCTGTTGATGGCCCAGCCTAGACAGGGACGCGCCAAGACCCGCAAGTCCTGGCACGCCGTCGGGTGCAAGGATCACGGCGGGCCGGAGAGCCTCTGCGGCGTCGCGATTTCGGCCCGAGTTGAACAGGACCCGGCCCGCACCCCCATAGGCCTCCGCGTAGTCCGGATCCAGCTTGATGGCACGCTGATAGCTGGCGATGGCCTCTTCGGGCCGGTTCTGGATGGCCTGTGCCTCGCCAAGGATGCAAGCCACCACGGCGGAACGCGGGGCCTTGCGCATAAGCGCAGCGGCCTTCGCCTCGACCGCCGCGGCGCCGCCGGAGCGAAGATCGGCGACAAGCCCGGCGATGACCTTGGGCGGAACGCCTCCCGAACGCGGACGCGACGCCTTGCGGAGCGACCCGAACCGGTCCTGCAGCCGGACGCGGACTTTCGGGTCGATGGGAGCGGACTTCAGTGCAGCAAGTAGCTCGCGCCTGTCGGCATCGTTGCCGCCGAGGGCGACCGCTTCCGCCCGCCCTTGCCACACCTGCGCAGCATCAGGTTGCAGGGCAGAGGCACGACGAAACCACACGATGGACTCCGTGAACCGGAGGGTCTTGAGCAGGAGGCGCGCGACCTGGAAAGTCGCATCGGCGTGCCCGGGATCGTCCGCGACGACGCCAAGAAATTCCTCCAGGGCCTCGCGGAGCTTCTGCTCCGAGAGACGCTTGACTCCGGCCTCGTACGTGAAGGTGCGGTCTGCGATCTCGGGTCGTGAAAGTGGCATGCGGCGATTCCGGGAACTCGTGGCGAAACTATGTCCGAGGCCGCCTGATGTCGAGAAGCGGATCGCAGCACCTGCGGGCCGACCGAGCCGCAAGAACCGGTGCCATCCGAACGAGGCGAAACCGGCACGTTCAGCACCTCCTGGCAGCGCCCGTTCCCTGCCGACGCGGGCTGCCGGCGGACCAGCGGCCTCCCGTGGCCTGAAATCCCTTGAGCCGCCACGGTCTCTCGGTTACTCATGCTTGGGATCCGGCGGCAACGTGCCCCTTTCTGCATGGATGGCCAGAGAATGAGACCTAGTCAATTCGCCCTTGTACTGACGATCGTTGCAGTGACCCTTTCGGGCTGCGGTCGAAACCAAAGCGAGACCGGCGGCGCGCCGTCGGGTTCCGCCACCGAGGAAGAGCGCAGGGAGACCATCTGGGACCTTTTCACCAACATCGACGACCCGAATACGACGCTCGAAGTCAACAAGTACATCTGGAACGCCTCGCTCGACATCCTGAGCTTCCTCCCGATCGAATCCGCCGACCCCTTCTCGGGCGTGATCGTGACCGGCTACGGCACGCCTCCGGGCGGCGACCGTGCCTACCGTGCAACTGTCGTCGTGCGAGACCCGGCGCTTGACGCCCGCTCGCTGAAGGTCTCGCTCCTGACCCGTTCCGGTCCGGCACCGACGGAAGCCGTGCGCACCGTCGAGAATGCCATCCTCACCCGCGCCCGCCAACTTCGGGTTCAGGACCGGGGCTTCTGACGACCCCCGCAGGCAGCGCGGAGTTCGGCACGCCTGCGCGCATTGCTCCCTAGACCTTTGGCGCGGCCCGGAATAATCAGGCGCTGCACAAAGCCCGAGGATGGCGCATGCCCGGCTACGACACAAACACCATCGAACCCAAATGGCAGGCCCGCTGGCAGGAAGCAGGGACCTTCCTCGCCGTTCGTGACGGGAGCAGGCCAAAATACTACGTGCTCGAGATGTTCCCCTATCCCTCGGGGCGCATCCATATCGGACATGTGCGGAACTACACGATGGGCGATGTCATCGCGCGCTTCAAGCGGGCGACCGGCCACAGTGTCTTGCACCCGATGGGTTGGGACGCCTTCGGCATGCCTGCCGAGAACGCGGCCATGGCATCGAACGGCCACCCCAGGGACTGGACCTACGGCAATATCGACACGATGCGGGACCAATTGAAGCCTCTCGGACTCTCGATCGACTGGTCCCGCGAATTCGCCACCTGCGATCCGGAATACTACGGCCAGCAGCAGTCCATGTTCATTGATTTCATGGAAAGGGGCCTTGCCTACCGCAAGAGCGCAACGGTGAACTGGGATCCGGTCGACATGACCGTTCTGGCCAACGAGCAGGTCATCGATGGCAAGGGCTGGCGCTCAGGGGCGGACGTGGAACGGCGCGAACTGACTCAATGGTTCTTCC